>NZ_JAHWGR010000063.1:0-17448 GCF_020873825.1 Micromonospora sp. DH13 | reverse complement strand
TCCACCTGTGGCGGTCACTCGCCGGTCACGTCCCGGCCCACCCCCCACCCGGCGGCGACCAGCGCCGTCGCCGTCCATCCGGCCAGGACCAGCAGGGCGGCCCGGTCCCCGGCGGTGCCGTCGAGGAACGCCGAGAACGGCAGCGGCGCGCGCAGCTTTCCCAGCAGCCCCTCGACGAACACCAGCCAGCCCGCCCCGCCGAGGAACACCCAGATCGGCCGCCGGACCACGGCGGCGCTGGCGACGCCGAACGCCGCCATCGCCGGCACCGCGACCAGCGTCGCGACGTACGTGCCGGTCGCGCCGACCGCAACCATGACCCCGCTGACCGCCGCGACCGCCGTCGCCGTCAGCGCGTACGCGAGCACCTGGCCGGCGAGCACGGTCAGCCGGCGGGGCTGCCCCAGGTAGAGCAGGACGGCGGTGCGGTGCGGGAAGTGCTGCGCGGTGCCGACGACGCTCAGCGCGAACGCCGACAGGCCGACGAGCAGCGCCCAGGACGCCTCGTCGACCGTGCCAAGGAGCAGCCCGAAGAGCGTCAGGACGAGCACCGACAGCCAGCCCGACCGGATCGTGGCGAGCCGGTGCAGCTCGGCGCGCGCGACGGCGGTCACGCCGGGCCGACCAGGTCGAGGAACACCTGCTCGACGTCCCGGGCGAGCGGGGTCAGCTCGTGCACGGGCACCCCGGCCCGGAACGCCAGCTCGCCGAGGTGCTCGGCGGTCAGGCCCACCACCTCCAGCGCCTGGTCGTCGGCCCTCGCCTGGCCGAGGCGATCCACGTCGGCCGTGACCGTCGCTCCGGCGGCGGTGAAGACGTGCCACAGCCGCTGCGGGTCCCGGCCGCGCACCCGGACCCGGGGCGTGGCCGCGCCGGTGAAGCGCGCCAGCGGCGCCTGCCGCAGCACCCGCCCCCGGGCGATCACCACCACGTCGTCGACGAGCTGCGCCACCTCGGCCAGCAGGTGGCTGGAGACCAGCACGGTGCCGCCGGCCCGGGCGTGGTCGCGCAGCAGCCCGCGCAGCCACGCGATCCCCGCCGGGTCCAGCCCGTTGCCCGGCTCGTCGAGCACCAGCACCGGCGGGTCGCCGAGCAGGGCCGTCGCGATCGAGAGCCGCTGCCGCATCCCCAGGGAGTAGCCGCCGGCCCGCCGGTCGGCGGCCTCGGCCAACCCGACCCGCTCCAGCAGCAGATCGGCGCGCGCCTGCCCGGCCCCGGCCAGGATCGCCTGGGTACGCAGGTGCGCCCGCCCGGTCTGCCCGGGATGGCACGCGCCCTGCTCCACCACCGCGCCGACCTGGCGCAGCGGATGGACCAGCTCGCGGTACGGCCGGCCGTCGACCAGCGCCACGCCTGAGGTGGGCCTGACCAGGCCGAGCAGCATCCGCAGGGTCGTGGTCTTGCCTGACCCGTTGAGCCCGAGGAAGCCGGTGACCCGGCCGGGCTCGACGGTGAACGTCACCGTGTCCACGACCGGCCGACCGCCGTAGACCCGGGTGAGTCGGCGTGCCTCGATCATCCGTTCACCTGCCCAGCAGGGGCGCGACCACGTCGATCCGGTTGGTCCACACCCCGCCCGTCCAGCCCGCCGGGATCGCGTCGACGTCGTCGGCGTCGTCGAAGCCCTCCGAGAACCCGCCCGACCCGTTCACCACGATCACCCGCGTATCCGCCTCCCGCATCCGGGCGACGAACCGGTTCGGCCACCCCCACATCAGCCGCCCGTAGCGCTGCGGCAGATGCAACTGCCGGTGGCGGCAGGCGTCCGGGACGTGCCCCGTCCAGCCGACCGCCAGGTACGCCACCATGCAGTCCTTCATGACCTTCTTCGAGGTGACCCGGACGTCGGGCAGCCGGGCGGCGAACGCGGCCACCGCCACGTCGCCCCCGTACACGGTGAGGGTGTCGCGCCGCTGCTGCGGCAGCGTCGCCAGGAGGTCGGCCAGCGCCTCGCCCTCGGCGGCCCCCTCGACCTTCAGGTGGATCAGCAGCTCCCGGTCGGGGAACTCGGCCAGCACCTCCTCGGCCGTTGGCAGCAGGCCCACCCCCTTGCCCCGGAACGGGAACGTCCGCCCGCCGTCGCTGGTGTAGCCGTAGCCGAGGTCGAGCCCGCGCAGCTCGGCGAGGGTGTGCTCGGCGACCTTCCCCGTGCCGTCGGTGCGGCACTGCAACGTCGCGTCGTGGAAGACCGCCAGGCGGCCGTCGCGGGTGACCTGCACGTCGAACTCCACCAGGTCGGCCCCCGCCGCGAACGCCGCCCGCATCGACGCGAGAGTGTTCTCCAGGTACGGATGCTCGGGCGGATGGATGCGCTCGGCGGTGCAGGTGTCGTTGGTGACGCCGGCCAGCTCGTAGGTCTGGGCCAGCCCCCGGTGCGCCAGCAGGAACGGCCCGCCCGGTGGCCGACCGGCCAGTGTGGAGCTGTTGCCGACGTACAGGCCGGCGGCGGCGAGCAGCACGACGACCAGCGCGATCGCGAGCCGCCGTCGCCACCGCCGGCCCCGGCCCGGCGGCTTCTCCGGTGCGTTGTCGCTTACGGCAGTTCCCGTTCCCCGTTCGGTCACCGGGGCAGCCTGCCAGCGGCGGGGACCGCCCGGAAGCGGCGAAGGACGTAGCCGTCGTCGACCTTTGGTACCAGTCACCGCCCGCCGGCCCCGAGCAACGCCGATCGGCCGGTCGCTCAGCGCCGATCGGCCGCGTCCCGGACGAGGAGCGCCGCCTGGGTGCGGCTGCTGACCGCCAGCTTCCCCAGCAGGTTGCTGACGTGGGTCTTGACCGTGCGTTCGGTCAGCGCGAGCGCGCGGGCGATCTGCTGGTTGGCCAGCCCACGCCCGAGCAGCGACAGGACCTCCCGCTCCCGGGGGGTCAGCGTGGCCAGCCGCGCCACAGCCTCCGACTGGCCGTCGGTCCCGGGCTGCCGCGCCGCCGGCCACAGCGCCCCCGCCGCCGACGCGCTGAGCGCCGTCACGCCGGCGTGCGCGCCCCGCACGGCAGCGGCGAGTTCCGTTCCGGTGGCATCCTTGAGCACGAACCCGTTCGCGCCGGCCGCCAAAGCCCGATGGATCTCCTCCGCCCGTCCGACCGTGGTGAGCATCAGCACCCGGGCGGCGCACTCCGGGTGCCGCTGCCGCAGCTGCCGTAGGATCCCGACGCCGTCGCAACCCGGCAGGTAGAGGTCGAGCAGGACCACGTCCGCAATGTCGGGCCGCCGGGCGAGCAGGCCGAGCAGCGCGGCACCGTCCGGCAGCTCGGCCACGACCTCGATGTCCGGCTGGGCACCGAGGATCAGGCCCATCCCCTCCCGGACCAGCGCCTGGTCGTCGACGATGGCGAGCCGGATCATCGGCCCATGATAAGTCGAGGAGGCGGCATGACCCGGCGGCCCGGCGGCCACTGGCAGCGCCCTGTCGACGTCACCCTCGGCGTTGCCCTGGCCTGCCTCTTCCTGGTGTCCGGCACGGTGGTCTCGGCCCCGCTGGCGGTGGCCCAACTGCTTCCCCTGGCCTGGCGGCGGCGCGCGCCCCAGGCGGTGGTGGCCGTGGTCGGGGCCGCCACGGCGGTGCACACGTTGGCGGGCATGGCCCGGTCGATCGGCTTCCTGCCGGTGACGTTGGCCCTCTATTCCGCAGCGGCCCACCGGTCACCGTGGATCCGCTGGGGGATGTGCGGTGCGGTCACGGCGGCGGTCACCGCCGCCAGCGGCCAACGGCACGGGCTCGTCGAGGGCGGCGTGTTCGCCGCCGCCGTCTGCATCGTCGCCTGGCTCGCCGGCGTCGAGCGGGGCGAGCACCTGCGCGAGCGCACCGGGTACGTCGCCGAGAACGCCCGGCTGCGCTGGGAGCAGACCCTCGCGCGGCAGGCCGCCGACGCCGCTGCGGAGCGGGAACGGCTCCACCGGCGGCTGCACGACACTCTTGCGCACACCGTCACCGTGATGGTGGTGCAGGCCGAGGCGCTGAGGTCGACCACTCCGCTGCCCCCGGCCGACCTGGCCCGCCTCGACCGGGTGCTGGCCGCCGGCCGCGGGGCCTTGGCGGACGTCCGCGCCGCCCTGGCCGACCAGCCCGAGCCGGACCCGGCCGCCACGCTCGCCGACCGGCTCCAGACGTTGCGCGAGGCGGGCCTGAGCCTGCCCCCGACGTTGCCGGACGGGCTGGATGACCTGCCGGCGTCGGTGCGGGCGCTCGCCCACCGGCTGATCGGGGAGACCGCCACCAACGCGCTGCGCCACGACGGCGTGGGCAGCAGCCTGGACATCGCCGTCGATCGCACCGACGACGTGTTGACCGTCGCATTGACCAGCAACGCCCGCGGTGGGGCAGGCGAGGCGGCCCCGTCCGGCCCGGCCGGATTCGGCCTGCGCAGCCTCTCCCGAGACGTCACGGCGCAGGGCGGGACGCTGCGTCACGGCCGGTCCGGCGGCTCCCATTGGCGAGTCGTCGCCACCCTCCCGCTGCGCCCGCCATCCGACTGAACAAGTCCGCGTGCTCGGTCATCGCGCCACTCCGGTCGCCTCCGCCAGCGCGAGCAGGTGTGGATCCGGCCGGCTCGCGACGGCCAGTACGCCGGCCAGCGCGGTCCGCCCGGCGGGCCTGATGCGCACCTCGGCGGGCACCAGGCGGTCCGCGTGCAGCAGCGCCGCGCCCGCCCCGGCCGCGTCACCGGCACGCAGGTACGCGCCGGACACGTCGACCAGGTGCGCGGCCCGGTGCTCGATCGGCAGCCGTTGCCAGCCCGGGGCACCGACCAACGCCTCGTGGGCGACGACCGCGCGCCGGCCGTCCCCGAGCATCGAAACGGCCACGACCCGGGCGGCGTCGACCGCTGCCCGCTCCGGCCCGCCGGGCTCGGTGACCGCTGCGGCATCGTCGAGCATCTCGTTCGCCGCAGACCGGTCGCCGGCCTCGGCGGCAGCCAGCGCGGCCTGAAGCAACGCCGCCGCGCACGCCGCCCGCTCGGCGGCACTGCCCCCGCCCGGCTCCAGCGGGGCGACCTGGTGCGCGGCGACGACGGTCGTCTCGAACGCGGCCTGCTGCCGGCCGGCGGCACGCAGGGCCTGGCCGAGCGGGACGGCGGCGAGTGCCGCCAGCACCGGATCGTCGCCGGCAACGGCCAGCGCGCGGTCGGCGGCCAGCCAGGCCAGCTCCGCGGTGCCGAGCTTCACCAGCACGAACGCGACGAGCCGGTACGCCTGGAGGAACTGCTCGGCCTGCCCGCCACCGGCGAGCCGGTGCCCGTCGACGAGCAGGGCGGGGGCGAGCCGCAGCAGATCGACGTACCGGCCGTGGTTATAGGCGGCAGCGGCGTGCGCCACCCGGGTCCGGTAGACGACCGGATCGGTCGGGGCGGCCGGTGCACCCAGCAGGCCCGGATGGCGGGCGAGCGCGGCCCGGACTACCTCGACGCCATCGGTAGCCGGCTCACGCTCGGGCCCGACGGCCCCGTCGCGGGCGATCAGCAGATCCGGGTCGATACGCAGCACAGCGGCGACCTGCCGCAGGGTCGACACCTTGTCGAGGGCGCGAACGCCCCGCTCGACCTTGTCCACCCACGACTTCGACCTGCCCAACCGATCGGCGAACACCTGCTGGGACATGTTGCGCCGGCCCCGCCAGTACGCCACCCGGCGACCCACCGGCAGCTCACCCACCCTGCACCAGCCGAGCCACGATGCGCGCCGAGTTGGCGTTCGCCCACGGCCAGCACCGTTTCGGGGTGCCGCAGACCGGGCACCGGCCGTCGCGCTGCCGGTGGGCGTCCAGGTCCCGCTGCCACCACGGCATCTCCAGGTCGCCGACAGCCTGACTCACCGGTCGGCCCTGCCGGGGGTGGCCTCGTGGTCGAGAGTCCCGGTCGGGAGGATCTCGGTCGCTTGGCAGTGCGGCGGGGTGGCGCGCGCCGCCTCGGCGTCGGCGAGGAGCCGCCGACGGGCAGCCGCCTGCTCGGCAGCCTGGATGACCTGGCAGGTGCCGGGCGGCGGGGGCGGGTCAGACCGCCGCAGTAGCCATCGCACGATGCTCCGCAGCTCCGACCAGATCGCCATACCGCCACCTAACGCCTTCCGGGTCTGTGGCAGCGGCTGCTCATGTGGAAGGACGGGCCGCCGCCGCGCTTCTGGGGGCGGCCTGTCACCTGGGAAGCAACAGCGCCCGCTCTACCTCGCTGGACACGGCGCGGCTGTTTCCCGTGCTGTCGCCGCGCCACTACAGAAAGTAGGCGACTGTGCGCTGTTCACGTATTGCTACCGGTTATGCGTTGACGGTGATGTCCAGGCGTCGGGCGAGAACCCTGAGTTCCCTCGACACGGCCCGTCGGCGGGCCCGGCGGACCATCGCCGACACCGCGTCCCGAGCCAGCGGGTTCAGGATGAACAGCGACGGGGCGGTGTGTTCTGCCCGGGTGAAGGCAATCTCCGCCTCCCGGTCCCTGCGGCCGGACTGCGCCAGGGCCCGCCCGAGGTCCATCCAGTACGCCTGCCGGCGATTGGCGATCGGTAGCGCATCCACGTTGACGGTCCGGGCCAGATCGATTACTTCCGCGTGGTCACCGGACTCGCCGGCGATGGCCATCCGCCACAGCACGACGTTGGTCGGGCCGAAGCACATGGTGTTGAACCCGCCGTCCGGCGGCGGGTCACCGAGGGTCGTCGCCTCTTGCTCCGCTTCGGACAGGTGGTCGGTCGCGGTGCCGGTCTGCCCGTCGACCGCAGAACGCAGCGCAGCGGCCAGGTGTAGTTGCCCGAGTACCTGCCGCACGTCACGGTCCGCCGCGTACGGTTGCAGGTCGGCCATCGTACGGGCGGCGGCGCGCGCGGCGACTCCGGCCGCTTCGACGGGCAGGGCCTGCGCGTATGCGAACCGGGCCGCGCCCCGCCATGCATGGTGCTCGACGTCTTCGGCGGCGGCCTGGGCGATGCGGGCCGCGTCGACGGCCAGGTGCCGGTGCCCGAGGTGCCGCAGGCAGGTCGACGTCAGGTAGGCCGCTTCGGCGAGCAGGACTCCGCCATGGGCGGAGGCTTCCGCGAGAAGCCCGGGAAGGGTCCGGGCCATGCGAATGTAGTCGGCGCTGAGTCGCAGGACGTTGGTGGCATGAAGGGACTCGATGGTCTGTTCCCGGCTGCCAGAGGGTTTGGGCCGGTCGCCATCGCTGATCTCCAGCAGGGCGGCCCAGACCGCGGGTACCGCGTCTGCGGCGCCGGTCTTCGCCGGGTCGGTCGGATCGCCGGGCTGGTCGAGCAGGTCGGCGACCGTGACCTGTAGGGCGGAGGCGATGGCGATCAGCGTGGACCGGCTGTCGATGCTGCGGTGCCCGGCCTCGATCTGTGAAATGTACGGTTGTGAAAGTCCGGCGAGGCCGGCGAGCACAGCTTGGGTCATTCCGCCTCGGCGTGCCCGCCAGTACCTGATGCGCGTGCCGATGGTGTCGGTCGACATTCTGGCCCTTTCCCAGGTAGCGGTCTGGGCGGTGAGTCGTCGACCCGCTACCACCGACGGCCCCACCGTCTGCAACGGTACGCCCCCATACGGTTACCGGGGTTGATGCGGTGAGGCAGGGCGGTCCGTCGGTCAGGCTGGTCCGTCGGGCGGCGGGGTGCCGACCGCGCCGATGGCGGTGGCCTCCGCGTGCCGGTCGCGCAGCCGGGCCCGGATCTCCTCCGGGGTGTACGCCCGCCGCCGCCGCTCGGCGCGGGCCACGACCACCCCGGTCGCGGCGACACCCGCGAGACCGGCCAGCCCGAGCCACTTCCACCACTGCATCCGTTGCCGCATGCGCCTAGGGTAGACGTTCATGAGCAAGCAGAACGGCGGGGCGACGGCATGAGCATCGGCCTGGACGAGGCCGTGGAGCTGACCCGCACCGGCGACGTGTGGGTGTTCCGGGGTCGCAGCGTGCCCGACCGCGCCATCCAGCTCACCACCAACAGCCCGGTCAACCACGTCGGCATGGCGGTGGTCCTCGACGACCTGCCGCCGCTGATGTGGCACGCCGAGCTGGGCCGGTCGCTGCCGGACATGTGGACCGGCACCCACCATCGCGGGGTGCAGTTGCACGACCTGCGGGACGCGGTCTGCGTCTGGGCCAACCGGTACGGCCAGCGGGCCTGGCTGCGCCAGCTCGAACCGCCCGCCGACGTGACGATGGAGCAGGCGGTGCTGCGCACCGTCGCCCGCCTCGACGGCACGCCGTTCCCGTCGACCGCCCAGCTCGCCTGGCGCTGGGCGCGGGGCCGGGTGCCGCAGGTGCGGCTGCCGGTGCCCCTGCCCCTCCGGCGGGACCGGGCAGCCGGTCCAGGAGACCGGGGAGCCGCGCACGAAGAGCAGGCAGAGCAGGGAGCCACCCAGGCGGAGCGGGGGAGCGGCGCGGCGGACCGGCCGGGCGGGGTCGCGGTGCGGGACCGGGCGCTGGAGACGGCGTACTGCGCCGAGGTCGTCGCGGTGACGTACGAGGCGATGGGCCTGCTGCCGGCGGGCCGCCGGCCGAACTGGTACGACCCGGGCCGGTTCTGGAGCGGCGACGATCTCGGGTTGACCGGCGGGGCGCAGCTCGGCGCCGAGATCGAGGTGCGGATCCCGCCACGGTGAGCGACCGGGGCGGCGCGCTGCGCGCTGGTGCCGCCGACCCTGGTTTGCCGGGGCGGGCGCGCGGCAACTGACAGTCCCCGTGACAGCATCCACCGATCTCGACGCGCTGACCGACTTCTTCAACCGGTACGGCGTGGCCCTGACCACCGGCGACGTGGCGGCGGTCGCCGCCTGCTACGCCCTGCCGGGGCTGGTCGTCGCCGACACCTACAGTTTCTCGTTCGCGTCACCGGCGGCGGTGGCGCTGTCGTTCGTCGGCGCGGCCCCTGACTACCACGAGCGTGAGCTGGTGGCGGCGCACGCGGTGATCGGGGACGTGCAGCCAGTCTCGGCGCTGTTGACCGAGGTCGCGGTGGAGTGGGAGTTCCTGGACGGCCGGGGACAGCGCGTTCCTGGCGAGCGGTACCGTTACCTGCTACGGAGTACCGACGACGGCCCCGCCATCTGTACGGTGATCCGCACCGCCTGACCGCGTCGCGGCGACCTTCGGGGTGCCCGCGGCATCGCCGGAACCGGGCTCACTGGACTGTTAGGACGGTTCAGTGGGCTCCGGCCCTTTCCGACATTGCCGTAGATCGCTACGCTCTCCCGGCGGGACCGATGAGGGAGGGACATGTCGGGCACACGTCGCGCGCAACCCACCCCTGGGACCAACGCCGCCATCGCCAGTTCACCCTGGATCGTGGTCTCGGTCGGGGTGGTGGTGATGGTGGTGCTGCTGTTCGTGGCGCTCGGCACGTACCGCAGCCGGGGTCCCGTCGGTGAGGCGTTCCCGGCTCCCGAGTGGACGATGCCGCTGCCGACGCTGCCGCCGACGGTGAGCCGGTCGGTGACCGAGCCGCCCGCGCCGGTGGTGCCGGGCCTCTCCCCGCGCTCGACCCTGTCGCCGAGCGGCGGGCAGGCCGCCGGGCCCGGTGTCGTCCCCGTCCCGGTCGGCGAGGTTGGTGCCGGCCCGCTGCCGGCGGAGCCGGCCGCCCCGCCGCCCGCCGCCCCGCCCGCGCCCGAACCCGAGCCCGAGCCGCCGGCCCCGACCACCCCGGCCAGGCCGCCCGCGTCGCCGTCGGTCAGCGGCGCGTACCGGGTGATGAACTCCTACGACGGCGCGTTCATCGGCGAGGTGCTGGTGCGCAACGAGTCCCGGTCTCAGCGGGGCTGGACGGTCCGGATGACCTTCCCCGGTGCGCACCTGGTGACCGCCTGGATCGAGGGCGCCCCGCAGGGCCGGATCAGCCGCTCGGGCGACACGTGGACCTTCACGAGCGGCGTCGACCTGTCCCCGGGCGCGTCGGTGCCGCTGCGGTTCCACTTCGACCAGACGCGGGCCACCCGCCCGACGACCTGCACCGTCGACGGGGCCGGCTGCTCCGGCCTGCGCTGACCGACCCCCTCGATCGTCACCGGCCGTGGCCGGCTCCTTCCTGTGCAGTGTGCATGCGGTTGCCCGTCCCCCAGGGCCCGCGTGCGCAGGC
Source organism: Micromonospora sp. DH13 (assembly GCF_020873825.1). Lineage (NCBI taxonomy): Bacteria > Bacillati > Actinomycetota > Actinomycetes > Micromonosporales > Micromonosporaceae > Micromonospora > Micromonospora sp. DH13. The sequence goes on along the minus strand of NZ_JAHWGR010000063.1, from coordinate 7,397 downwards.
GCTTGCAAGATGACTGCTTTGTTGCGACTCCGTTTGCAAGGTATTGCAGAACGTTTCGGCAAGGGCTAGCGTGCGGGCCAATCACGACCAGAGGAAGGCCGTCGATGAAATCCCCGCCTATGCCCCGTAAGGCGCTGCTCGCCTTGGTCTCCACCCTCACCCTCGCCCTCGTCGGCGCCCCCGTCGCCGTGCGCCAGCTCGGCGGCGACGCCGCCGACGGCGGCACCCGCACCGACCCCCTCGCCGCCGCCGGCGCGGTGCAGTGGCGCGCCGAGCCCTCCGCCGAGGCCCTGCTCGCCGCCGGCAACGACGACGCCCGGGCCGAGCAGTTCTACTTCGTCCTGCCCGACCGGTTCGCCAACGGCGACCCCCGCAACGACGCCGGCGGTCTCACCGGCGACCGGCTGTCCACCGGCCTCGACCCCACCGACAAGGGCTTCTACCACGGCGGCGACCTCAAGGGTCTCATCGACAAGCTCGACTACATCCAGGGGCTGGGCACGACGGCCATCTGGCTCGCCCCGGTCTTCAAGAACCGGCCCGTGCAGGGCACCGGCGACGACGTCTCCGCCGGCTACCACGGCTACTGGATCACCGACTTCACCCAGGTCGACCCGCACTTCGGCACCAACGAGGAGCTGAAGAAGCTGGTGCAGCTGTCGCACCGGCGGGGCATCAAGGTCTACCTCGACGTCATCGTCAACCACACCGCCGACGTCATCAAGTACGCCGAGGACAAGTACGCGTACATCGACAAGAAGACCGCGCCGTACACCGACGCGCAGGGGCGGGCCTTCGAGGACCGCAACTACGCCGACGGCACCCGGGGCTTCCCCAAGGTGAACGCCGACTCGTTCCCGTACACCCCGACCTTCGACAGCCCGGCCGACGCGAAGGTCAAGGTCCCGGCGTGGCTCAACGACGCCACCATGTACCACAACCGGGGCGACTCGACCTTCGCCGGCGAGAACAGCGAGTACGGCGACTTCTTCGGCCTGGACGACCTGTGGACCGAGCGCCCCGAGGTCGTCGCGGGCCTCACCAAGGTCTACGGCGACTGGATCGGCGCGACCGGCGTCGACGGGTTCCGGCTCGACACCGTCAAGCACGCCAACCTGGAGTTCTGGCCGCAGTTCAGCCGGGGCATCGAGCGCGCGGCCGAGAAGGCGGGCAAGAAGGACTTCTTCATGTTCGGCGAGGTCTACAGCGCCGACCCGGAGATCACCTCCACCTACGTGCGGCGCGGCGGCCTGCCCGCCACCCTCGACTTCGCCTTCCAGGAGGCCGCGCGCGGCTACACCGCCGCCGGCGGCTCCGCGAAGGCCCTCGCCGACGTGTACGCCCGCGACGACCTGTACGCCGCCCGCGACACCGACGCCAACCGGCTGACCACCTTCCTCGGCAACCACGACATGGGCCGGATCGGCTCCTTCGTCGCCGCGGCCGGCGGGGACGACGCCGCGCAGCTGCGCCGCACCACGCTCGCCCACCAGCTGATGTTCCTCACCCGGGGGCAGCCGGTGGTCTACTCCGGCGACGAGCAGGGCTTCACCGGCCCCGGCGGCGACAAGGACGCCCGGCAGGACATGTTCGCCTCGAAGACGGCCGACTACCTCGACGACGACCTGATCGGCACCGACCGCACCCACGCCGCCGACCAGTACGACCCGGCGCACCCGCTCTACCGCACCATCGCCGGGCTGGGCGCGCTGCGCCAGGCCCACCCGGCGCTGCGCGACGGCGTGCAGGTCACCCGGTACGCCGCCGACGGCCCTGGCGTCTTCGCGTTCTCCCGCGTCGACCCCCGCCAGCGCGTCGAGTACGTCGTCGCCGTCAACAACGCCGACACCCCGCAGACCGTCACCGTGGACACCTGGTCGCCCGGCACCGCCTTCGCCGGCATTTACGGCAGCACCGCCAGGCCGACCGCTGGGGCGGACGGCAAGCTCACCCTCACCGTGCCGGCCATGTCCGCCGTGGTGCACCGGGCCGCCAAGGCCATCCCGCAGGCCGCCGCGAAGCCGACGATCACCATCACCGCCCCCGCCCCGGGCACGCCCGTCGCCACCCGGGCCGCCGTCACCGCACAGGTCACCGGCGACCCCCTCGCCACCGTCACCGTCGCCGCCCGGGTCGCCGGCGGCCGGTGGACCCTGCTGGGCAGCGCGCACACCGCCCCGTACACCGTGCACCACGACCTGACCGGCCTGGCCGGCGGCACGAAGGTCGAGTACAAGGCCGTCGTCCGCGACGGCCGGGGCCGCGTCGCCGCCACCCGCTCCACCGCCACGGTCGGCACCCCCGCCCAGAGCGCGTCGCGGGACTGGGTGGTGGTGCACTACCAGCGCCCGGCCGGCGGCTACGCCGACTGGGGCCTGTACGCCTGGGGCGACATCGACCCCGCGTACGTCACCGAGTGGCCCAAGGGGCAGCCGTTCGCGGGTGAGGACTCGTACGGCCGGTTCGCCTGGGTGAAGCTGAAGCCCGGCGCGAAGTCCGTCGGTTTCCTCGTGGTGGACTCCGCCGGCAACAAGGACGTCGCCACCGACCGCACCGTCGACGTGACGCAGACCGGCGAGGTGTGGGTGAAGCAGGGTGACGCCGCGCTCTACCCGAGCCGACAGGCCGCCACCGGCGAGCCCGACCCGCCCGTCGCCGAGGACACCGCGCTGATCCACTACCGCCGAGCCGACAACAACTACGACGGCTGGGGCCTGCACCTGTGGGACGGCGCGGCCAACCCCACCGACTGGTCCAGCCCGCTCAGGCCGGAGAAGGTCGACTCCTTCGGCGCGGTCTTCCGCGTGCCGCTGGCCGCCGGGGCGACCGGCCTGAGCTACATCGTCCACAACGGCGACACCAAGGACCTGCCGGACGACCAGCGGCTCGACTTCGCCACCGCCGGGCGTCAGGTGTGGCTGCTCGCCGCCACGCCGGGCCGGCTACTGCCGACGACCTCGTCCGGGGTATCCAGGGACGTGGACATCACCAAGCAGCGGGCGCAGTGGATCGACCGGTCCACCGTCGCCTGGCAGACTCCCGACACCGACGGCCGGACGTACGCCCTGGTCACCGCCCCGGCCGGCGGGGTGAGCGTCGTCGACGGGGAGCTTTCCGGGACGTACACCTCGCTGCCGTTGCGGGCGCAGCGCAACGGGCTCACCGAGGCCCAGCGCGCGCGGTTCCCGCACCTGTGGGCCTACCGGGCCTTCACCCTCGACCGGGGCGACCTGGCGAAGGTGCCGGCGGCGCTGCGCGGGCAGCTCGTGGTCACCGAGCGGGACGCCGAGGGGAAGCTGCTCGGCGCGACCGGCGTGCAGATCCCGGGCGTGCTCGACGACGTGTACGCCGCCGCGACCGGCGCGAGGCTCGGCCCCACCTTCGCCGGCCGGGTGCCCACCCTGTCGGTCTGGGCGCCCACCGCCCGCACGGTGTCGCTGGAGCTGTCCGACGCCCCGACCGCCGCGCCGAGGGTCGTGGCGATGCGCCGCGACGACCGCACCGGCGTGTGGTCGGTGCGCGGCGAGCCGGGCTGGACCGGAAAGTTCTACCGGTACCGGGTGTCCGCGTGGCAGCCGGCCGCCCAGCGGATGGTCACCGCCTCGGTGACCGACCCGTACTCGCTGGCCCTCGCCCCGGACTCCACGCACAGCCAGCTCGTCGACCTGGCCGACCCGGCGCTCGCGCCGGCCGGCTGGGCGGGCCTGCGCAAGCCGGCGGCCGTGCCCCCGGCGAAGGCGCAGATCCAGGAGGTCTCCGTGCGGGACTTCTCCGTCGCCGACGCAGGCGTGCCGGCCGAGCGGCGCGGCACCTACCTCGCCTTCACCGACCCCGACACGGCCGGCATGAAGCACCTGCGGTCGCTCGCCGACGCCGGCGTCGACTACCTGCACCTGCTGCCCACGTTCGACTTCGCCACCATCCCCGAGCGGCGGGCCGACCAGCAGCAGCCGGCCTGCGACCTGGCCAAGCTGCCCCCGGACTCCGACGAGCAGCAGCGCTGCGTCGCGGCCGTCGCCGACACCGACGGCTACAACTGGGGGTACGACCCGCTGCACTACACCGTGCCGGAGGGCGGCTACGCCGTCGACCCGGCCGGGGCGGCGCGCACCACCGAGTTCCGCCGGATGGTCGCCGGGATCAACGGCGCGGGCCTGCGGGTCGTCATGGACGTCGTCTACAACCACACCTCGGCCGCGGGCACCGACGCGAAGTCGGTGCTCGACCAGGTGGTGCCCGGCTACTACCACCGGCTGCTCGACGACGGGGCCGTCGCCAACTCCACGTGCTGCGCCAACACCGCCCCCGAGCACGCCATGATGGGCAAGCTCGTGGTCGACTCGCTGGTCACCTGGGCCAAGGCGTACAAGGTGGACGGCTTCCGGTTCGACCTGATGGGCCACCACCCGAAGGCGAACATCCTGGCCGTGCGCGCCGCCCTGGACAAGCTCACCCTCGCCCGCGACGGCGTCGACGGCCGCAGGATCCTGCTCTACGGCGAGGGCTGGAACTTCGGCGAGGTCGCCGACGACGCCCGGTTCACGCAGGCCACCCAGGCCAACATGGCCGGCACCGGCATCGGCACCTTCAACGACCGGCTGCGCGACGCGGTGCGCGGCGGCGGCCCGTTCGACGCCAACCCGCGCGTGCAGGGCTTCGCCTCCGGCCTGTTCACCGACCCCAACGGCGACCCCGTCAACGGCTCGGCCGCCGAGCAGAAGGCCCGGCTGCTGCACGCCCACGACCTGATCAAGGTCGGGCTGACCGGCAACCTGCGCGGCTACCGGTTCACCGACTCGTCGGGCAGGCAGGTCACCGGCGGTCAGGTCGACTACAACGGCTCGCCGGCCGGCTACACGGCCGCGCCGGGCGAGGCGGTCACCTACGTCGACGCGCACGACAACGAGATCCTGTACGACGCGCTGGCGTACAAGCTGCCGCAGGCCACCTCGGCGACGGACCGGGCCCGGATGCAGGTGCTCGCCCTCGCCACGGTGGTGATGGGGCAGGGGACCGGGTTCGTGACGGCCGGCTCGGAGCGGCTGCGGTCGAAGTCGCTGGACCGCAACTCCTACAACTCCGGCGACTGGTTCAACCAGATCCGCTGGGACTGCGCCCAGGGCAACGGGTTCGGCGCGGGCCTGCCCCCGGCGCAGGACAACGAGGACAAGTGGCCGTACGCGAAGCCGCTGCTGGCGGATCCGAAGCTGGTGCCGGACTGCGCGGCGATCGACCTGGCCGACGCCCGGTACGCGGAGCTGCTGCGCGTGCGCGAGTCGTCGCCGGTGTTCGGGCTGGACACCGCCGAGCAGGTGCAGAAGCGGGTGGCGTTCCCCCTGTCCGGCGCCGCCGAGACGCCGGGCGTGCTCACGATGACCCTCGACGCCCGGGGGCTCGGCGGGCAGTGGCGGTCGGTGACCGTCGTGTTCAACGCGACCCCGCAGGCGGCGAAGCAGACCGTGCCCGGCCTGCGCGGGTCGGACGTCGCACTGCATCCGGTGCTGCGGGCCTCGGCCGATCCGGTGCTGCGCACCGCCTCGTTCGACCGGGGCAGCGGCACGTTCACGGTGCCGCCGCGCAGCGTGGCGGTCTTCGTCCAGCGCTGACCCGGCGTACCCCGGACAGACGCGACCGGCCCCCGCCACTTTCGTGGCGGGGGCCGGTCCGTTCGTTGACGCCGCCGAGGTCAGCCGAAGCAGTTGACGATCGGGGTGCCGGGGCCCGCGCAGTTGTCCGGGCTGTTGTGGAACACCTTCGTGGTGGGGTCGAGGGTCACCGCCGTCGCGGCGGCCGCGTTGAAGATCCCACCCCCGGCCACGATCGCCTGGTTGTCGGTGATCGTGGTCCGGGTCGCCGTGACCGTGCCGGTGGTGTCGTTGTAGATGCCGGCGCCGTTCACGGCCTGGTTGCGGGCGATCGTGGCGTCGAACAGCACCAGCGACCCGAGGTTGAGGAAGCCACCGCCGTTGCCCTGGCCGGCGCTGTTGGCGACGACCTTGGCCTCGTGCACCGTGACCGCGCTGCCCGCGCCGACGAAGACCCCGCCGCCGCCCGCACCGGGCTGCACCGTCGCCGGAGCGACCGCGGTGTTCTCGACCAGCTCGACCTTGCGCAGCTGGGCCTGGGTGCCCGTGCCGGTGACGGCGACGCCGCCGCCGGAGATGGTGGCGATGTTGAGCTTGAACTCGGTCTCGGCGACGTCGGCGCTGCCGCCGGCGACGTTCAGCCCGCCGCCGAGGCCCCCGGCCGCGTTGCCGATGAACTTGCTCTTCACGATGGTCACCGACCCGCTCACGCTGTCGATGCCGCCGCCGCCGTCGGTCGGCGAGCCCGCCTTGTTCGCCTCGAACAGGCTGTCCTCGACGACGAGGCGGCCGGTGTTGTGGATCGCGCCGCCCCCGGTGAACGCGTTGTTCACGGTGAACGCGCTGTGCTTGACCACCGTGCTGCCCAGATTCTCGATCGCCCCGCCCGTGGCGGGCGTGGTCGTGGTGGTCCCGATGACCTGGTTGCCGGTCAGGGTGCTCTTCTCGACCAGCAGCCGGCCGCCCGCGTTGACCAGGATCGCCCCGCCGGAGGCGGGGGTGACCCCGACGGCCGCCGTGAGGCCGTTGCGCAGCGTCACGTCGTACAGCCGCAGGGAGCCGCCGTTGCCGACCTGGAAGAGCCGGAACGCGGTCGCGCCGGCGTTGGGCAGGTCGTAGGCGCGCTCGATGGTCGACCGCTCGCCGATGATGTTGAGTTCGCTGGTGATAATCGGCAGGCCGGTCGAGGCGGTCCCGGTGCGCAGGCTGTAGCGGCACTCCTTGGCCAGCTTGAGCGTGGCGGCGGTGCGCTCGGCGTTGGCCCGGACGATGGCCGCGATCAGCCGGTCCGGGTCGCACGGGATCTCGTGGACCCGGCCGAGACCGTCCTCGCCCTTGCGGTCCTCACCCTTGCGTTCTTCGCCCTTGCCGTCGTGGCCCTGCTGCCCGCCACGGTCGTCCCGGGCGTAGCCGCCGTCGTCGCTGGCGCGCTCCGCCGCGACGCGCGTTGCAGCCGTCGCGTCGGACGTGCCCGCGGTGGCGACGCCGAACGCGGCGAGGCCGACGACCCCGGTCAGGCCGGCGGCACCGGTGGCGAGCCAGGTCCGGCGGCGCAGGGCGCGCCCCGGCCGCTCGGCCGGCGTCTTCCTCGGTGATGTGCTGGACATGTAGGCCCTCTGCTCTCATCTCGTACCGGATCGGGTCGGCGGTGTCCTGCACGGCCCGATCCGCTTCAAACGGAAGGATCTGGTACGAACCAAGCTATGAGAGCTTTCCTCGCCATACGGCTTTATCAGAAGAAACTACGCATTCGGGTAAACGGACTCCGGCCCCGTCCGGGGGACCCCGGGCGGCCGGCCGGGGCCGGGGGGG
>NZ_JAHWGR010000062.1:0-22451 GCF_020873825.1 Micromonospora sp. DH13 | reverse complement strand
CCCGCACCCACCCCGCCGAAAACTCCTCCACCGCAAAGTCCACCCGCAACCCCGACCCATCACCAGCCACCCACACCACCACACCGGCATCCACCACACCCGGCCCCACCTCGCCCACCGGCCCATCGGCCACGTGCACCACCACCGGACCAACCGGACCATCCGCCGCCGGCGACGGAGCCGCCAACGCCGCCTCGACCCGATCCACGAGGTCACCGAACCCCGGGTCACCCGACACGTCCACCCGCACCACACCACCACCGGCCAGCCCGAGCACCACCTCCGACTGACCCGTATACCGCGCCAACACACCCACCAACCCCGCCACCACCACCACACCCGAACCCGCCACACCCGACGGCCACCCCACCACCCCCGACACCGAACCCGCCCGCGCCGGCCACACCACCACCCGCCGCAGATCACCCACCAGGTCCAGACCCCCGGCGTCCACCGCGCCATCAGCGAACCCAACAGGCATGAGCCCAACCTCCGAGTGAATGGGGACGACCGGGAGAGGCGTGGGCCGAGGCGGCCGGTCGGCCGTGGGGCGGACGTACCGCAGCACGACATGCCGTGGCGGGGACGTGTCGCGGGTGGACGTACCGCAGGGTGCCGGGCCACCGCCGAACGACCCGCCCTCGCCATGTTCCGGTCGCGGGCGGGCCCACGATCGCCCACATCCGTTCCCGGTCCGGTGCGGTGCGGGGGAACGACGACCCGACGGGGCCAGACGCTACGGAGCCTGGCCAAGCGGCGTACACCCCTAGAATTCGGGTGGGGTGGACCCCTAGCGCGGCGGTGGCGAAATGGGCCGGTCCGACTCGGCTGTCCGGCCCATCCGCGCGCCGGCAGGGCGCTGACTATGCTTCACCGATCATGATGTCGATCATGACGCAGTCGGTGACTGGTTGATCACACATCGGCTGCTGGTGTGCACCGCGCCGGCGCAGCGCTGACCACAAGCCAGCCGCTAGCTGACCGGCCCAGCCCGGATCCGTCCGGCCGGTGCACGCGGCACGCCCGACTCTCGCGGCCGAGCGGCCTCACCAGGACCGGTACGCCATTGCCTCACCCGCCACGTGCTCCGCAGCTCGCGGCCGGGGCGTACCGGGCTTCTTGCCACACCCCGAGGCCCCCTGTGCGGGGCCGGCATGTCAGGAGATCCAATGGATGGGCCTATCCAAGTACAGGTGTTCGCGCACGACGGGGTGGTCCTGGCCCGGCCGCCCAGCCCGGTGGAGACCGCCGGCAGCCGCTATCTGACCAGCGCGGGCGCGGGCCTGCACAACGGGCTGGACATGGTCACCGGCCTCCACCTGACCCTGCCGCACCAGTCGGCGGTCATCTGCAGCAGCGGGGCCAGCGCCGACAAGTCGCTGCGCCTGCTCAGCCGGTGCGGCCTCAAGACGCCCAGCGACCTGCGTGAGTATCGCTCCGGCGAGCAGGCGGTGCGGCTCGCCCGGGAGGCCGCCGGGCGGGGCGAGCTGCTGGAGTTCCAGTTTCCCCCGCAGGACCCGCAGCTGCGGGCCGCGCCGGCCCGGGTCGCCCCGGACCTGCTGGCCCGCCTCAACAACAAGACGGTCCTGGAGTCCCTGATCGCGCCGGACTACCTGCCGCGCCGGCAGGTGGCCACCCCCGCCGAGGTACGGCAGATTGTGCGGGCCGACCGCCGGCCGGCGGTGCTCAAGCCGGCCGGCACCGAGGTGTACAGCGGGATCGCGATCTTCACCCGGAGGCTGCAGGACCGGCTCAACCGGTCGTTGTTCCACCAGCTGGAGCAGGTGAGCGACCAGTGGATCGTCGAGGAGGAGGTTCCCTTCCAGACGGTCTGGGGTCTCCAGTTCGGCGTTACGGAGAGCGGTTCGGTCGAGTACTTCGGTTCTTCCGTACACCTGCCGCAGCCCACCTCGACGTGGGTCGGTTGCGTGCTCGACGACGACCAACCGCCAACGGAGCTGGTCGAAGCGCTGACGGCAGGGGTCCGAAAGGCCAGCGCCCTCGGGTACCGGGGGTACTGCTCGTTCGACGCCGGGGTCGGCCGAAACGGCGAGCTACGGGTCATCGACCCGAACTTCCGGGTCAGCGCGGCCACCACGTCGGTGCTGCACCGCAGCTCCCTGCTGGGTCAGCACCCGTGCGCCATGACCACCTTCTTCACGCTCGCGCCGGGCCTCGACGTCGAGCCGGTCCTCGCCCCGTTCATCGACCGCGGGGAGCTCGTCGTGTTCATGCACTACGACCCGGCGGAGACGGACAACGGCCCGCATCCGGCGACCATTCTCGGCATGGTGGGCGCGGCCGACCGCTACGCCTGCGGCGTCCTGATCTCCCAGATCCAACGCGCCCTCCCCACCTGACCCCCCCGCCCCCGACCCCCGCACGCGCCCCCGGCACGCGCCCCCCGGCACGCGGTGATCAAGAGGTTTGCGTCAGGATCCGGCCTCGCGGTGACGCAAACCTCTTGATCACGGGGGAGGGGGGTCGCGGTGGGGGGAGGGTTACAGGGCGAAGGAGCCCCTCGCCTTCCAGTTGTATTCGTTGATTCCGGGGGACCAGAGGGTCACCTCGCCGTTGATCTGCGTCGTGCCCGGCGCGTAGACCATCATCGAGTAGCTCGATCCGTAACCGGAGTCCGACTCGCTGTTCCAGCCCCCGAGCGACGAGAAGATGTTCTTGGTCGTGTTGCCGCCGTACGGGTTGCCGGTCACGCGAATCCAGTTCGACTGGCAGGACCAGGAGTAGAAGATCTGGAGGGTGGCGACCTGCTGGCCGGTGGAGCGGTCGGTGATCGGCCGGGTGGCGATCTGCGACGCGTTGACGTTGCAGTAGACGCCGGACGAATCCTTGGTGGTCGCCGGGTTCTTGCCGTCGTAGTAATTGCTGCCGCCGCTGGCGCTGCCGGCGTGGGCGGCTGTCGCGGCGGACAGCAGCAGCGCCGTGGCGGTCACGAGCACGGCGGCGATCCGGTGCGGCGCTTTCCGGCTCCCGGTGACTGTTCTCATGCTGATTCCTCTCTGCGCCCACCGTGGGCGACGGCCGGGCTGGGACGACTCCTCCCATCGTCGGAGGACGGCACGGCCGACGCCATTGGCCCGCTGCGTATCTGCGCCGGTCGGGCAGGTACGACAAAGTCGTACGTCAGAAGGGTCTCAGCTTGGCGGCGACGGCCGATCGTTGGCGGACGCCGAACTTCCTGAGGATGCGGGTCACGTGCGTCTTGGTCGTCTTCTCGGAGATGACCAGGCGGGCGGCGATCTGTTCGTTGGTGAGGCCGTCGGCGACGAGCCCGGCGATCTCGCGCTCGCGGGGCGTGAGCGTCGTCAGCAGGTCGCCTCCCTCGGTCGTGGGCGCCAGCAGGAGCTCGGCGATGTCGGTCTGTAGCTGCTCGCACTGTTCGAGCACCTCGCGCAAGGCGCGAACGGCGGCGTCGCCGTCGCCGTCGGGGCGGTGCAGCGCTGCGGTGATCCGTACCGTCATGGCGTTCAACGCGTGGCTGACCATCTCGACGACGCCCGGAACGGAGCCGTGGGTCAGCACGGTGCGGCTCGCCCCGCTGGCGAGCCCGGCCAGCTCGTGCGCGTCCTCCCGCTCCCGGGCGAGGGCCCGCATCGTGCGGCGAGCGAGCCACTCGAACGCCCGGACGGCCTCGTCGCCGTACGCGTCGGGCTGGTAGGTCAGCATCGACGCGAGCCCGGCGACCCGCTGGCCGTCGGGCGAGGACTCCAGCAGCGGGACGACGACCGCGTCGCGCGACAGGCGCTCGTGGTCGCCGAAGGTGTGGCCCCGGTGGAGCAGGCGGCCCCCGTCGGACCCGTACCGGTAGGTGCGCGCGTTCTTCTTGATCCAGGCGGTGAGGCCGTTCGGGCCGTAGGTCTGGAAACCGGCGTGTTCGCGTTCGTGCCCGTCGTAGAGGTACGGGATCACCAGCATGTGTTCGTCGCGGAGGAAGGCCAGGTAGAAGCTGTCGACCGGCGCGATGGTGGACATCGTGACGCGGACGAGGTTGTAGAGCTTGCGGTGGTTCCCCGGGGCGACGTGTCGGATGGAGAAGTCGGCGGTTTCCAGTGCACGGGCGACGGCGAGCGAGAAGCGTGCGCCTTCAGCAGTCACGCACCGATTATGGGTGGTGACGCCGAGGCGGCCGGTACGCGGCGGGCGGCCGGGACCACCAGTGGCGAGCCCGTCTCCGGGTCGTCGATGACCCGGCAGGGCAGCCCGAACACCCGCTCGACCAGGTCGGCGGTGACGATCTCCCGGGGCGGGCCGGCGGCGACCACCTGCCCGTCGCGCATGGCGATGAGGTGGCTGGCGTACCGGGCGGCCTGGTTGAGGTCGTGCAGCACCGCGACGAGGGTGCGCCCCTGCTCCTCGTGCAGCGTCGCGCACAGGTCGAGCACCTCGATCTGGTGGGCGATGTCGAGGAACGTGGTGGGCTCGTCGAGCAGCAGCAGTTCGGTCTGCTGGGCGAGGGCCATGGCGATCCACACCCGCTGCCGCTGCCCGCCGGACAGTTCGTCGACGAGGCGGTCGGCGAGGTCGGCGACGCCGGTGGCGGCCATGGACCCGCCGACGATCCGCTCGTCGTCGCGGGACCACTGGCGCAGCAGCCCCTGGTGCGGGTAGCGGCCCCGGGCCACCAGCTCGGCGACGGTGATGCCGTCGGGGGCGATGGAGGTCTGGGGGAGCAGGCCGAGGGTGCGGGCGACGCGGCGGGCCGGCTGGGCGTGGATGTCGCGCCCGTCGAGCAGCACCGTGCCGGCGGTGGGCCTGAGCATCCGGGCGAGCGCCCGCAGCAGCGTGGACTTGCCGCACGCGTTCGGGCCGATGACGACGGTGAACGACCGGTCGGGCACGGCGACGGTGAGCCGTTCGGCGATGGTCCGCTTGTCGTACGCGAGGGTCAGTCCGTCGCCGCTGAGCCGGGGGGTGCCGGGCCGCATGGGTGGTGCTCCGTTCTCTGTCGGGGATGGGTGGACCGGACGGGTGTTAGGAAGGGGCCCTTCCTCTACCGAATGCGTTAACAAGGTGCCCCTCCTTACAGCCGGCCGGCGCGGCGTTCGGTGGCCAGCAGCCACACCAGGTAGCCGCCGCCGAGCGCGCCGGTGACGACGCCGACGGGGAGCTGGTGGCCGGGGAAGCCACGCTGGGCGATCAGGTCGGCGGCGACCAGCATCGCCGCGCCCAGCGCCATGGCGGCGGCCAGGTTGGGACCGGGCGCGCGGGTGAGCCGGCGGGTCAGGTGCGGCGCGGTGAGCGCGACGAAGTTGACCGGCCCGGCGGCCGAGGCGGCGACGGAGACCAGCAGCACCGCCGCGACCAGGAGTGTCGTGCGCAGGCCCCGCACCGGTACGCCGAGCGCGGCGGCCGTGTCGTCGCCCAGCTCGGTCATCCGCAGCGCCGGCCCGCAGGCGAACAGCACCACCGGCACCGCCACGGCGAGGGTGACGGCGACGGGCACCGCCTGCGCCCAGCCGCGCCCGTCGAGGCTGCCGGTGAGCCAGAGCACGGCGCGGGCGGCGTCCATGAGCTGCGCGCGGGTCAGCAGCCAGCCGTTGACGCCGGTGAGGATCGCCGCGACGCCGATGCCGGCGAGGATCAGCCGGTGCCCGTGCGCGCCGCGCGCCCACGCCACCGCCCACAGCAGGACGCCGGTGGCCAGCCCGCCGGCCACGGCCGCGCCGGCCAGGGCGAGGGTGCCGCCGCCGACGACCACGACGAGGAGCGCGCCGGTGGCCGCGCCCTGGGTGACGCCGAGGATGTCGGGGCTGCCGAGCGGGTTGCGCACGAGGGCCTGGAAGACCGCGCCGCCGAGGGCGAGGGCGGCCCCGACGAGCAGGGCGGTGACGAGCCGGGGCAGCCGCAGCTCGCCGATGATGAAGTCCTCGGCGGGGGTGCCGCCGCCGGCGAGGGTGCGCAGCACGTCGGCGGGGCTCATCGGGTAGTCGCCGCCGCCGATCGACACGACGCCGAGCGCGCCGGCGGCCAGGGCGCAGCCGAGGCCGACGAGCAGGGCGCGGGCCCGGAACCGCACCGACCAGCCTCGGACGCGGACGACGCTCACGCGCGCACCGCCCGGGTGCGGGTGACCAGGTGCAGGAAGAGCGGGCCGCCGAGCACGGCGGTCATGATGCCGACCTGGAGTTCGCCGGGGCGGCCGAGCACCCGGCCGGCGACGTCGGCGCCGAGCAGCAGCACGGGGGCGAGCAGCGCGCAGGCCGGCAGCAGCCAGCGCAGGTCGGGCCCGGTGAGGGCGTGCACGAGGTGCGGCACCAGCAGCCCGACGAAGACCAGCGGCCCGCAGGCGGCGGTGGCCGCGCCGCAGAGCAGGGTGACGGCGACGATGACGGCGGCGCGGACCACGGCGGGGTTGGCGCCCAGCGCGCGGGCCTGGTCGTCGCCGAGGGCGAGGGCGTTGAGCGGGCGGGCCGCCGCCAGGGCGATCCCGAGGCCGACCACGACGAACGGCAGCACCCGGGCCACCGTGGCGAGGTCGGCGCTGGCCAGCGAGCCGACGGTCCAGAACCGCATCTTCTCCAGCGAGGCCGCGTCGAGCAGCATCACCGCGCTGACGTAGGAGTAGAGGGCCGCGTTGAGCGCCGCCCCGGCGAGGGCGAGGCGGGCGGGGGTGGCGCCCCGGCCGCCGCCGACGGCGTAGACGAGGGCGGTGACGGCCGCCGCGCCGGCCAGGGCGAACCAGACGTACCCGCCGACGGTGGCGACGCCGAGGAACGCGGCGGCGCTGGCCACGGCGGCGGACGCGCCGGCGTTGATGCCGAGCAGCCCGGGGTCGGCGAGGGGGTTGCGGGTGACGGCCTGCATGACCGCGCCGGCCACCCCGAGGGCGGTCCCGGCGAGCAGGCCGAGCAGGGTGCGCGGCAGCCGCATCTGCTGCACCACCGCGTGGGCGGGGGAGGCGGGGTCCCACAGTCCCGCCCAGACCTCGGCGAGGCCGAGCTGCCGCGCGCCGACGGCGAGGCTGACCGCGCACACGGCCGTGAGCAGGGCGCACGCGGCCAGCAGCCCGGCGATCCGGGCCGCGGGCCGGCCGCGTCGCGGCGGCGGGGCGGGGGGCGTCGCCGGCGGCGCGGGTGCGGTCGGCGACGAGTCGGTGACGGACAGCGGAGGCTCCTGTGTGGTGGGAATCGATCGCTGAGGGCTGTTGACAATAACTTAGGTTAGGGTAACTTAACCTCGCCCTTGGTCATCGGACCACCCCGGAGCGGAAAGAAGCCGTCATGCCCGTACCCGTGTCCCGCCCGCGTCTGACCCGCCGTGGCCTGCTCTCCGCCGGCGGCGCCCTCGCCGTCGGTGCCCTGCTCGGCGGTTGCGGCGGCGCCGACGACTCCGCCTCGCCGGCCGCCACCGGCGGCCCCTGGTCGTTCACGGACGACCGGCCCGAAAAGGTGACCCGGGACGCCACCCCGACCCGCGTGGTCGCCTTCACCGGCGTGGCCGCGGCGTTGGTCGACTTCGGACTCGACAGCCAGCTCGTCGGCGTGTTCGGCGAGACCACCCGCTCCGACGGCTCGAAGGAGCCGCAGGCCGGCGACCTCGACGTCGGCAAGGTGACCGTGCTCGGCAACGTCTGGGGCGAGTTCAGCATCGAGAAGTACGCCGCCCTGCGCCCCGAGCTGCTGGTCACCCACATGTACGACCCGGGCGCGTTCTGGTACGTCCCCGACGAGAGCAAGGACAAGATCCTCGCCCTCGCGCCCACCGTCGCCATCCAGACCGCCCGGGTGCCGATGAACCGGCCCATCGAGCGGTACGCCGCCCTCGCCGCCGCCCTCGGCGCCGACCTCAACGCCAAAAAGGTCACCGACGCGAAGGCCCGGTTCGAGGCGGCCGCCGAGAGCGTGCGGCAGGCCGTCAAGGCCAACCCCGGCATCAAGGTCCTCGCCGCGTCCGGCAGCCCCGACGTGTTCTACGCGTCCAACCCGAAGGTCAGCACCGACCTGATGTACTTCGCGGAGCTGGGCGTCGACATCGTGGTGCCGACGAAGCTGGAGCAGGGCGACTACTTCGAGGCCCTGAGCTGGGAGAACGCCGACAAGTTCCCGGCCGACCTGATCCTGCTGGACAACCGCACCACCGCCCTGCAGCCGGCCGACCTGGCGAAGAAGCCCACCTGGGCGGCGCTGCCGGCGGTCAAGGCCAACCAGGTCACGCCGTGGGACGCCGTGCCGCGCTTCTCCTACGCCGGGGCCGCGCCGCTGCTGGAGAACCTGGCCAAGGCCATCGCCGCCGCGAAGAAGGTGAGCTGACGCCGTGGCGGGCACCCCCCGCGCCCACCTGTTGACCACCGGCACCGCCGAGGACTACCGGCGGGTGCTGGCCGAGGGCATCGACCGGGTCGGCACCCGCATCGCCCGCACCGACCGCCCGTTCACCGGCGTCACCCCGGCGGCGCTTGCCCCGGCCGTGGCCGCCGTCGATCTGGACCGGCCGCTCGCCGACGCCACCGCCGCCCTCGACGAGCTGGAGGAGGTGTACCTGCGCGACGCCGTCTACTTCCACCACCCCCGCTACCTGGCCCACCTCAACTGCCCGGTGGTGATTCCGGCGCTGCTCGGCGAGGCCGTGCTCACCGCCGTGAACTCCTCCCTGGACACCTGGGACCAGAGCGCCGGCGGCACCCTCATCGAGCGCCGGCTCATCGACTGGACGGCCCGGCGCATCGGCCTCGGACCCGCCGCCGACGGCGTCTTCACCAGCGGCGGCACCCAGTCCAACCTCCAGGCGCTGCTGCTGGCCCGGGAGGAGGCCTTCGCCCGCAACCCGGCCCCCCGCCGCGAGCTGCTGCCCCGGCTGCGGGTGCTCACCTCCGCCGCCGGGCACTTCAGCGTGCAGAAGGCCGCCACCCTGCTCGGCCTCGACGCCGACGCCGTGCGCACCGTGCCCACCGACGCCGACCGGAGGATGTGCCCCGACGCGCTGCACGCCGAGCTGACCCGCTGCCAGCGCGACGGGCTCACCGTGATGGCCGTCGTCGCCACCGCCGGCACCACCGACTTCGGCTCCATCGACCCCCTCGACGCCATCGCCGACCGGTGCGCCGCCGCCGGGGCGCGGCTGCACGTCGACGCCGCGTACGGCTGTGGGCTGCTGGTCTCGCCCACCCGGCGGCACCTGCTCGCCGGCATCGAACGCGCCGACTCGGTGACCGTCGACTACCACAAGTCGTTCTTCCAGCCGGTCTCCTCCAGCGCCCTGCTGGTGCGCGACGGGCAGGTGCTGCGGCACGCCACCTACCACGCCGACTACCTCAACCCGGCCCCCCGCGCCAGCGGGGAACAGCTGCCCAACCAGGTCGACAAGAGCCTCCAGACGACCCGCCGCTTCGACGCGCTGAAGCTGTGGCTGACCCTGCGGATGATGGGCCCCGACGCGGTCGGCGAGCTGTTCGACGAGGTGATCGACCGGGCCGACGGGGCGTGGCGGCTGCTGGCCGGCGACCCCCGCTTCGAGGTGGTCACCCGGCCCACGCTGAGCACCGTCGTGTTCCGCTACCTGCCGCCCGCCCCGGCGGGCCACCTCGCCGACGACGCCAACCGGCACGCCCGCCGCGCCCTGGCCGCCTCCGGCGCGGCCGTCGTCGCCGGCACCCGGGTCGACGGCCGGCAGTACCTCAAGTTCACCCTGCTCAACCCGGAGACCACCCTCGACGACGTGGCGCACGTCGTCGACCTCATCGCCGGGCACGGCGACCGGTACGTGGGCGAGCGCACCGCCGCCGTCGCCCCCTGCCCCGTCGGCTGACCGGCGACCGTGACCACCACCCGACCCCGCGCAGAAAGCGACCGCATGCCCACCCGTGACGTCGTCGCCGTCGGGCTCGGCCCGTACAACCTGGGCCTGGCCTGCCTCACCGAGCCGCTGTCCGACCTGGACTGCCTGTTCCTGGAGGCCCGCGACACCTTCGACTGGCACCCGGGGATGCTGCTGGAGACCGTCCGGTTGCAGACCCCGTTCCTGGCCGACCTGGTCACCCTCGCCGACCCCACCTCGCCGTTCTCGTTCCTCAACTGGCTGAAGGAGACCGGACGGCTGTACCCGTTCTACATCCGCGAGCGGTTCCACCCGCTGCGCAGCGAGTACAACGCGTACTGCCGGTGGGCGGTGCAGAAGCTGGCCAGCGTGCGCTTCGGCCAGCGGGTCACCGCCGTCACCCACGACCCGGCCGACGACGTGTTCGCGGTGACCGCCACGGTCACCGCCACCGGCGAGACCGTCACCCACCGGGCCCGCAACCTGGTGCTCGGCACCGGCACCCCGCCGCACGTGCCGGCGGCCTGCGCCGGGCTCGGCGGCGACGGCGTCGTGCACTCCTCCGACTACGTGACGCACCGCGACGCGCTGCGCCGCCGCGGCAGCGTCACCGTCGTCGGCTCCGGGCAGAGCGCCGCCGAGATCTACCAGGACCTGCTGGCGGACATCGACACGTACGGCTACCGGCTGAACTGGGTCACCCGCTCGCCCCGGTTCTTCCCCCTGGAATACACGAAGCTCACCCTGGAGATGACGTCCCCGGACTACGTCGACTACTTCCGCGCCCTGCCCGAGGCCACCCGCTACCGCCTCGAAGCCGAGCAGAAGGGCCTGTTCAAGGGCATCGACGCCGACCTGATCAACGACATCTTCGACCTGCTGTACGCCAAGAGCGTCGCCGCCGCGGTGGACACCCGGCTGCTCACCAACACGGAGGTGACCGGCGCGGAGCACACCGACGGCGGGTACGCGCTGCGGCTGCGCCACGTCGAGCAGGGCGGCGAGTTCGACCTGACCACCGAGGGCCTGGTGCTGGCCACCGGCTACCGCTTCCAGGTGCCGGACTTCCTCGACCCGGTGCGCCACCTGCTGCGCTTCGACTCCCACGGCCGCCTCGACGTCGCCCGCGACTACCGCGTCGACCACGCCGGCCGGATCTTCCTGCAGAACGGCGGCACCCACACCCACAGCGTCACCTCGCCCGACCTGGGCATGGGCCCGTACCGCAACTCGGTGATCATCCGGGAACTGCTGGGCCGCGAGCCCTACCCGGTGGAGCGGCGCATCGCGTTCCAGGAGTTCGGCGTGCCGGCGGGGGTGGGGGCGTGACGGAGATCGTCTACACCCGCACCGACCCCCGGCTCGGCGAGTTCGCCCTGCGTACCCTCGACCCGGCCGCGGACGCCGCGCTGCTGCACTCCTGGGTGACCCACCCGAAGGCCGCGTTCTGGCTGATGGGCGACGCCGACGTGGCCCGGGTCGCCGCCGAGTACGCCCGCATCGCCGCCGACCCGCACCACGACGCGTTCGTCGGCCTGTGGCGCGGCGAGCCCGCGTTCCTCGTCGAACGCTACGACCCGGCGCGCGTCGAGCTGGCCGGGCGCTACCCGGCCCGCCCCGGCGACGTGGGCATGCACTTCCTCTGCGCGCCCACCGACACCCCGGTCTCCGGCTTCACCCGCGCCGTCATCACCACGGTGATGGCGTGGCTGTTCGCCGACCCCGCGCACCGCCGGGTGGTCGTCGAGCCGGACGTGCGCAACACCGCCGTGCACGCCCTCAACGCCGCCGTCGGCTTCACCCCCGCCGGCACCGTCGCGCTGCCCGCCAAGACCGGCCTGCTCTCCTTCTGCACCCGCGCCCGGTTCGCCGCCGCCACCGCAGCCCAGCCCCAAGGACCGGACACCGTGGACCCGCAGGACGCCGTCGCCCACCTCACCCCCGACACGTGGGCGCGCGCCAACCGGCTGCTGGTGCGCAAGGCCCTCGCCGAGTTCTCCCACGAGCGGCTGCTCACCCCCGAGCCCGTCGGCCCCGCCCCGGAACCCGGCGCGTCCGCCGACTACGAGGTGACCAGCGACGACGGCACCGTCACCTATAGGTTCGCCGCCCGCCGGCTCGCCCTCGACCACTGGCACATCGACCCGGCCAGCATCACCCGCCGCCGCGACGGCGTGGAGCTGCCCCTGGACGCCCTCGACCTGTGCGTGGAGCTGCGCGGCGCGCTCGGCCTCACCGACCGGGTGCTGCCGGTCTACCTGGAGGAGATCACCTCCACCCTGGCCGGCTGGGCGTACAAGCTGGACCGGCCCGAGATCCCCGCCGCCGAGCTGGCCCGCGCCGACTTCCAGACGGTCGAGACCCGGATGACCGAGGGCCACCCCGGCTTCGTCGCCAACAACGGCCGCATCGGCTTCGGCATCGACGAATATCACCGGTACGCCCCCGAGGTGGGCCGGCCCGTACGGCTGCTCTGGCTCGCCGCGCACCGCGACCACACCACCTTCACCTGCACCGCCGACACGGACGCGGACGCCCTGTACCGGGCCGAGCTGGGCGACGACACCTTCGCCGGGTTCGCCGCCACGCTCACCGGGCTCGGCCTCGACCCGGCCGACTACCTCTACCTGCCCGTGCACCCGTGGCAGTGGTGGAACCGCCTCGCCGTCACGTTCGCCGCCGACGTGGCCGAGCAGCGGCTGGTCTGCCTCGGCCCCGGCCCGGACGAGCACCTCGCCCAGCAGTCCGTGCGGACGTTCTTCAACGTCACCCACCCGCAGCGGCACTACGTCAAGACGGCCCTGTCCGTGCTGAACATGGGCTTCGTGCGGGGCCTGTCGGCGGCGTACATGGAGGCCACCCCGGCGATCAACGACTGGCTCGCCGACCTGATCGACCGCGACGAGGTGCTCGCCTCGACCGGGCTGACGATCCTGCGGGAGCGGGCCGCGATCGGGTACCGCAACCGCCGCTTCGAGGCGGCGACCGACCGGTACTCCCCGTACCGCAAGATGCTGGCGGCGCTGTGGCGGGAGAGCCCCGTGCCGGGTCTGGAGCCGGGGCGGCGGCTGGCCACCATGGCGTCGCTGCTGCACGTCGACTCGGCCGGCGGGTCGTTCGCCGCCGCCCTGGTCGCCGAGTCGGGGCTGCCCGCGCCGGTGTGGCTGCGCCGCTACCTCGACGCGTACCTCACCCCGCTGCTGCACTCCCTCTACGCCCACGACCTGGCGTTCATGCCGCACGGCGAGAACGTCATCCTGGTGCTGCGCGACGGGGCGGTGGAGCGGGCGATCTTCAAGGACATCGCCGAGGAGATCGTGGTGATGAACCCGGACGCCGACCTGCCCGAGGCGGTGCACCGGGTCCGGGCGAACATCCCCGAGGGCGAGAAGATCCTGTCGATCTTCACCGACGTGTTCTCCTGCTTCCTGCGCCACCTCAACGTGGTCCTGCTCGACGCGGGGCTGCTCACCGAGGAGGAGTTCTGGCGCACGGTCGCCGACTGCGCGGCCGACTACGCCGCCCGGGTGCCGCACCTGGCCGACCGGCTGGCCCGCCACGACCTGTTCGCGCCGGAGTTCGCGCACTCCTGCCTCAACCGGCTCCAGCTGCGCGACAACCAGCAGATGGTGGACCTGTCCGACCCGTCGGCGGCGCTCCAGTTCGCCGGCACCCTGGCCAACCCCATCGCCCCGTACGCCCGCCGCGCCTGACCCCCTCCGCCGCCCGTGCCGTCAGCCCTTCCGGGGGTACGGGCGGCGGGTCAGCGTCGCATGCACCATGGTGGTGAGCGTGACGATGTCGAACACCGGCAGGCCCAGCCGAGCCTGGACGGCGTGCGCGAACGGCACCAGGTCCGTGCACTCGACCACCAGCGCCCCCAGCTCGGGGTGCGCCCCGGCGAGCCGGTCGACGCGGTCGAGCACCTCCCGTTCGAGCCGGTCGGCGTCGAGGGCGTCGCGGCGGCCCTCCAGCATCACCTCGGTGAACTCCGGCTGCCCGGCCATGCCCGTCACCCGCACCGGCACGTGTTCCGCGCCGATCGCGGCGAGGTGGCGCGGGGTGAGCGCGGCCTCGTCGGCGACGAGCAGCCCGACCGGCCGGTCGACCATCCGGTGCACCAGCGGAAGCTGCAGCAGGCTCGACGACCACAGCGGCACCGACACGGCGGCGGCCAGTTCGGCCTGGAACAGCACCAGGAACCCGCACGCCCCGGTGATCCCGGCGACCCCGGCGGCCTCCAGGTCCCGGGCCGCCGCCACGAACGGCTCCAGCAGCGTCGGGTCGGCCTCCCGCACGAGTCGCTGCGGCGTGGCCCCCTCGACGACCCGGTAGACGACGGGGAAGTCGAAGGTGGCCGGGTTGCGGATGTGCCCGGGGATCTTCTCGAACGAGGTGTCCAGGCAGAGCACGCCGATCGGGGCGTCGGTCATCGGTTCCTCCGCGAGTCGGTTGCGCCGCGACGGCATCATCGGTTCCTCCGGGCGAACGGGCGACGTCGCCACCGGTCCACGGCGAACGGCGCGAGGTCCAGCTCCGGGCGCTCGCCGCCGACGAGCTGGGCGACGAGCCGGCCGCCCGCCGGGGCCAGGCCCATCCCGATGTGCCCGTGGCCGGCGGCGACGACCACGTTGCGGCACGCCCCGGGCCGGCCGATCAGCGGCAGGCTGTCCGGGGTGCAGGGGCGCAGCCCGCTCCACACCGCCACCCGCCGGTCGGTGTCCAGCCCCGGCAGGTACGCCGCGACGGTGCGCACGATGCCGTCGATCCGGCGCGGCGAGACGCTCGTGTCCATCCCCACCAGCTCCAGGGTGCCGGCCAGCCGCAGCCGGTCGCCCAGCGGCATGACGGCCACCTTCCCCTCGCTGAGCAGGATCGGCAGCCGGGGCGGGTGCGCGCCGGCGGCGACGGTCACCGCGTACCCCTTGGCGGGCTGGAGCATCAGGTCGACGCCGAGCCGGCGGGCGCAGGCCACCGACCAGACCCCGGCGGCGAGCACCACCTCGGCGGGGCGCAGGTCGCCGCCGCTGGTGCGCACGGCCCGCACCCGGTCGCCGGCCACCTCGAAGTCGCGTACCTCGGTGTGGGTGCGGATGTCGACGCCCGCGGCCCGCAGCGCGTCGGCGAACGCGACCAGGAACGCGGGGATGCGCAGCGCGGCCCCCTCGGCGTTGAGCAGGGCCCCGGCCACGTCGAACGCGACGCCCGGTTCGAGGGCGGCCAACTCGCCGGGGTCGAGCACCCGCAGCGGCACGCCCCGGGCGACGGCCGCCGGCACGGAGGCGCGGGCCGCCGCGAAGCCCTCCGGGGTCTTGCAGGCCAGCAGCATCCCCTGGGCGGTGAGGGTGTCGGCGAGCGGGCCGGTCGCGCACACCTCGCGGAGGATGGCGAGGCTGCGCTGCTTGAGGGTGAGCAGCACGTCGAACGCGGCCCGCGCGTGAGACGCGGTGCAGCGGCGGCGGAAGTGCCACAGCCAGGCCAGCAGGGCCGGGTCGGGGCGGGGCCGGACGTGGAACGGGCTCTCCGGGTCGAGCAGGTAGCGCAGCCCCTTCGCGGGCACGCCCGGCTCGGCCAGGGGCGCGGCGCCCTGGGTGCCGACGAAGCCGGTGTTCCCCGACGAGCAGGCCGCCGGATCTCCGATCTCGCCCCGGTCGACGACGGTGACCCGGTGCCCGGCGCGGGCCAGGAACCAGGCGCAGAACAGGCCGACGACGCCCGCGCCGACGACCAGCACGTCGGGGTCGTCGCCGGGTGGGCGCGGCGCGGGCGGCGTCGACATCGCGGCGGCCTAGAGGCTGACCACGAAGAAGCAGGTGGGCAGGTTGAGCACCACCCGCTCGTAGATCTCGGCGGTCAGCGCCACCCCGGGCTCGGCGAACGTTCCCGGCGGCGGCTCGGCGAAGGAGATCATCGACCGGCCGGCGTCGAACAGCAGCGCGCCGTGGCCGAAGTCGCCGACGATCGCCGTGCCCGGGTCGACCAGCCGGGTCCGGACGATGAACACGCCGTTCTCCTCGACGTCGCGCATCAGCGTGCCGGAGCCGAGCAGCCGGTAGTAGTCGGCCGGGTTGATGATCAGCCCGTCGGCGGTGCTGCCGTTCTGCTCCACCTCGTTGCAGGCCGACAGGATGGTGGAGCCGAACGGGCCCGGGTCGGTGAGCCGGGCGATGTCCGGCATGGTCAGCAGGCCGCCCTCGCCGCGCAGGATGGTGACGTTCTCGGCGGTGGCGAGCCGCACCACCAGGCGGTAGTTGATGAACTCGGCGAAGCTGGTCGGGTCGTCCCACAGCCCGTCGGGCACCTGCACCCACGCCTTCGTGGTGAAAAGCGGCGGGATGGGGGACCGGTGGAAGTGGTTGGCGGCCTCCCGCCGCAGGTCCGCGCCGTCCACGGCCGGGTCGCCGGGGCGGGCGGGGCTCTCGTGCCAGTAGAACTCCTGCGGGTCGCGGGACAGGTCCACCACCTTGAGCATGTTGCGCGACGGATAGCGCGGCTTGCGCCGGGAGCTGGTCAGGGAGTCGGTGATGGTGACGTCGTAGTCGACGCGGGTCTCGAAGCCGCCCTCGGCGAAGGCGTCGACGAAGACCTGCCCCGGCGAGAGCTGCTTGCGGCGGTCCTCGACGACCTCGGCGATGGTTCGTTTGATGACGTCGGTTCGTTGCATCGGGCGCACACCTTCCGGTCGGGGTCGGGTCGTCACTGCGCGGTGGGTCGGGTCGTCACTGCGCGGCGGGCTTGCGGGCGACGAACATGCCCCAGCCGAACTCGCCCCGGTCGATGGCGGCCTGGATCTCGCCGCAGGACGCGGCGAAGCCGAGGATCCACTCCCGGGCGGCCGGGTCGTCGGTCGCGGCGGCCCGCCGCCGGGCCGTCTCGCCGAGCACCCGGTACGTCTGCCGGATGTGGGTGTCGAGGCTGCGGGCGGTCAGCACCTCGAAGCCGGCGGCGGTCAGCGCCTCGGCGTAACCGTCGAGGGAGTAGCCGCCGCTCCACCGCACCCGGTCGTAGACGTGCCGGCGGGCGGCCTCGCCGATGTCGGTGGTGGGCTGCAGGAAGTCGGTGACCGCGAGGATCCCGCCGGGGGCGAGGACCCGGTGCATCTCGGCGTGGCTGCGCGGCTTGTCCGGCACCAGGAACAGCGCGTCCTGGCTGACCACGTGGCTGAAGGTCGCCGCGTCGTACGGCATGGCGGTGGCCGAGCCGTGCCGGAAGGTGACACCTGCGGCGCCCCGCTCGGCGAGCTTGGCCTGGGCGAACCGGACCCGCTCGATGCTCAGGTCTAGGCCCTCGCCCCGGCAGCCGGTCTGCCCGGCGAGCCGCAGCAGGAAGTTGCCGCAGCCGCAGCCGACGTCGAGCACCGTCGACCCGGCGTCGATGCCGGCCTCGGCGGCCAGCAGGTCCGAGGTGCGGTCGGCGGCGGTGTGGTAGTCGGTGTCGGCGTCGTCGGCGAAGTAGCCGGTGTGCAGCACGCCCTCGCTGTCCCAGAAGCTGAGGTACGTCTGGGTGGTCTGGTCGAAGAACTCGGAGACGTCCCGCTCGGTGAACGTGGGGCTGGTCGTGGACATCGCGCACTCCTTCGTGCTGTGCCGCCGGCCGGCGGGGCCGCCGCCGGGATGGGGATCTCAGGCGTAGGTGTCTTTCCGGACGCCGGTGAGGTGCGGCAGGTCCGGGCCGGTGGCGCTCGCGCCGCCGTCGACCAGGTGCACCCCGGCGGTGACGAACGAGGCCCGCTCGCTGGCCAGGAACGCGGCCACCGCCGCGACCTCCTCGGGGCGGGCCAGCCGGCCCAGCGCGCTGTGGTGGCCCATGGCGGCGAGCTGCTGCTCGACGTCGCCGTCGTCGCCGGCGAGCCGGGCGGCGGCCCGCTCCATCGGCGGGGTGCGCACCGAGCCGGGGGCGAGCACGTTGACGGTGATCCCGTCGCGGCCCACGTCCACGGCGAGGCCCTGGGCGAAGCGGACCAGCGCGGCCCGGGTGACCCCGGACAGCAGCAGCGGGGCGATCGGCACGGCGGCGGTCTCCGAGGCGACGAAGAGCAGCCGCCCCCAGCCGGCGGCGCGCAGGTGCGGCAGGGCCGCGAGGGCCAGCCCGACGGCCGGCAGCAGCACCCGGTCGACGGCGGCCCGGTAGTCGGCCGTCTCGAACAGGGTGGCCGGGCCGATCGGCGGGCTGCCGCCGCTGACCAGCAGCACGTGCGCCGCGCCGAGGTCGGCGGCCACCCCGTCGACCCAGCGGCGGGCCGCGTCGGCGTCGGTGACGTCCACGGCGCTGGCGCTGACCCGGCCCTTCGCCACCCCGGCCAGCTCCCGCTCGGCGGCGGCGAGCCGGCCGGGGTCCCGCCCGCAGATCGCCACGTGCGCCCCCTCGGCGGCGAACTCCTTCGCGCAGGCCAGCCCGATGCCGCTGGACCCGCCGGCGACGAGCGCCACCCGTCCTGTGAGCCCCAGATCCACGTCTCCTACCTTCCGCCGGTCGGTGACAGCCGGCCCGCCCCGGCCGACCGGTAGCCGTAGCGGGTGAACAGGGGCTGGGCCAGGGCGGTGGCGGCCAGCCGGTCGGCGGCCGACAGGGTGCGCCGCCACGCCTCGTCGCTGTCGCGGATCACGGTCGGGCCGCTGCGGAACCGGTCGGGGTTGCCGGTCACCGTGTGGTTGGTGCCCAGCTCGACGGTGCGCCCGCGCACCGGGTTGCCGGCCGGGTCGGCCCCGCACAGCCGCAGCAGCGCGTCGATCGTCCCGGCCGGGTCGGCGGCGAACGACTCGTAGCGCAGCAGCATCGACCGCTGCGGGTGCCGCCGGGTGATCGCCGCCGAGGCCAGGTTGAACCCGTGCCAGTACGCGGTGCTGCGCGCCGCCGACATCGCGTACACGTACTGCTTCGGCTCCCGCCAGGAGTGCGCCACGGCGCGCGGGTCGCGCACCAGGTGCACGTAGTAGGGGGTGATCCCGGGCAGGTGCGCCAGCAGCGCCGCCTCCCCGGGAATCTTCGTGGTGTCCACGATGGTGTGCGTGCCGGTGCGTTCGGCGACCGCGCGGTAGACCCGGCCCATCAGCTCGGCGTGGGCGCGGATCTCGCCGTCGTGCAGGCCCCGGCGCAGCACCTGCCAGGTGTGCCGGGTGCGCACCCGGGAGCGCTGGCGGGCGATCACCTGCGCGGCGTGCGCGTCGGCCGACAGGCCGGCGGGCCGCCCGACGGGCAGCACCCGCGACCAGATGTCGCAGGCGGTCAGCTCCCGGCCGCAGCCGCACAGCCCGTTGACGCCCCGGCCGGTCGAGTTCTTCCACAGGAAGTGCAGCTCGCCGACGTGGAAGAAGCCGGGCACCTCGTTGAGGACGTTGCCGATGATGGTGCTGCCGTTGCGGCACCAACCGGTGACGCACAGGACCGTCAGGTCGCTCATGCCGCGCGGGCCTCCGTCCGTTCGCTCCCGGGCCCCCCGGGGCTGCCGGTGCCGCCGTGGCCGCCCGCCGGGCGGCCGATCCACGCCGCCATGGCCGCCGCCGCGACGGCGCAGGCCGCCCCGACGCCGAATACGGCCGGGTAGTCGAGGGTCGCGGCCACCAGGCCCGTCACCGGCCCCCACACCGCGAGCCCCAGATCCCAGAACGAGGTGTACGCCCCGATCGCCGCCCCCTGCCGCGTCGGCTCGGCCCGGTTCATCACCATCAGCGCCAGCGACGGGTGCAGCAGCGAGAAGCCGACGCCGGTGACCACGCCGCCGGCCACGGCGACGGGCAGGTTCGGCGCGAGCGCGACGATCGTCAGGCCGACCGCCTCGCCGGCCGCCGACCAGGCCGCCACCCGGCGGGGGCCCAGCTTGTCGGGCAGGTGGCCGATGACCAGGCGGGTGCCGGCGTACACAGCGCTGAAGCAGCTCAGCACCAGCACGCCGGAGCCGATGCCGCGCGCGTCCAGGTGCAGCACGACGAACGCGGCCAGACCGGCGTACCCGGCGGCGCCGAGGGCGAGCGCCGTGCCGGGCAGCAGCGCCGGGCGCAGCAACAGCCCACCGCCGCCCCCGGATTTCCGTTGCGCGGCGGTCCCGGGCTCTCGGGGCGCTGCGGTACCGGGTTCCCCGTGCGGCACCGGGACCAGGGCGATCAGGGCGGCGGCCAGCAGGGGAGCGGCGGCGGCGAGCGCCCAGACGGCGGTGAAGGAGACCTGTTGCAGGGCCGCGCCGAGGAAGGTGCCGGCGGAGATGCCGCCCCACATGCTCACCCCGTACAGGCCGATGAGCTGGCCCCGGCGGTGGTGCGGGGCGAGCGCCACCGTCCACACCGCCCCGGCGGTGAACAGGGCGGCCTCGCCCGCGCCGAGCAGCAGCCGCACCGCCACCAACGCCGGCACCGCGAGCGGCAGGAAGTAGAGCAGCCCGCCGAGGGCCGCGACGAGCGCGCCGGTGAGCATCACGGTGCGGTGGCCGTACCGGTCGGCGAGCGCGCCGGCGACGGGCCGCACGAGCAGCGCCGTCCCGGCGGTGACCGTGACGACCAGCCCGACGACCAGGTCCCCGGCGGCGTGCCGGTCGCGCAGGAACGCCGGCAGCACCGGGATCACGGCGGTGAGGCCCAGGTAGCCGGCGAAGAGCCCGCCGAAGATGCCGACCAGGGCGGGGCGCGGCACGGCGCGGGCGGGGCTGTCCGTCATCGGCCCACCGGCTCCGCCGCCCCGGCCGGCGCGACCACGGGGTCGGCCGGCCCGGCGGGTGCCGCGTCCCGCGCGGCAGCCACCTTGCGCACCGCCCGCACCAGGTCGTCGCAGTCCTCGGGGGTCAGGTTCGACGACAGCGGCACGTCGACGGCCTCGCGCAGGTAGCCGGCGGTGCGCGGCAGCAGCGCCCGGATCGCGTCGACGTCGTCGGTGTCGTACGCGAACCGCCAGTTCCAGAACGCGCGGACGTTGAGGTCGTCGTCGGCGCCGATGTTGCGCGCGTCGATGCCCTCCCGGCACAGCGCGCGGGCGAACCAGCCGGCGTCGCCGCCGGGCACCCGGAACACGAACGCCTCCCCGAGGTACGCCCCGGGGGCGACCGGCCGGCGGATCGCGATGCCCGGCACGTCGGCCAGCGCGGCGGCGACCCGGTCGTAGTTGCGGTGGAACAGCCGCAGCCGCTGCGGCAGGCGGGCCATCTCGGCGCGCAGCAGCGCCGCCCGGATCTCGTCCATGCGCAGGCTGAGCAGGGGCAGGTCGAGGCCGGTCAACGGCGGCTCGGCGTCGGGGAAGTGCCGCCGCAGCCGCCCCTCGTACGCCCCGGACAGCGCCACCGCGCGGGCGAACAGCTCGGTGTCGTCGGTGACCAGGAAGCCGCCCTCGCCGCAGTTGAGCGCCTTGTCCGACTGGGTGCTGAACGCGCCGGCCGCCCCGAACGTGCCGAGCTTGCGGCCGCGCAGCTCCGCGCCGAGCGCGGGCACCGCGTCCTCGATCAGCGGCACGCCCATCTCGGCGGCGAACGCGGCGAGGGCCTCGGCGTCGGCGGCGAAACCGCGCATGTGCACCACGAGGATCGCCCGGATCCCCGGATGCCAGCGGCGGCGCAGGTCGTCGAGGTCCATCCGCAGGTCCTCGTCCACCTCGACGAGGAACGGCTGACAGCCGGCCATGACGATCGCGCTCGGCGTGGCGACGAACGTGAACCCGGGGCAGGCGACCAGGGAACCCGGGGGCACCCGGGCCGCCATGATGGCCAGGGCGAGTGCGGCGGTGCCGCTGGACACCGCGAGCGCGTGCCGGGTGCCGAAGAAGCGGCACAGCTCGTCCTCGAACCGGCCGCACTCGGTCTCGTGCTGCGGGCGGTGGTCGTAGCGGAAGTAGAGGTGGCTGCGCACGGCCCGGCAGGCGGCCTCCTCGTCCTCGGGGTGGACGAAGACGGCACCCTTGTCGTACGTGGGCCAGGGGGTGTGCCGGACGGGTGCGCCGCCGTGCAGGGCGAGGCGGTCCTCCGGTCGATCAGGGCGCGCCGCCGGCAGTGGCCGGGGCGGCGCGGGAGCTTCGTCGTTCCCGTTCACCGGCGGACTCCTCGCTCGTTCCTGACGGGTGTTCCGCCGGCTTTTCTCCGACCTGCGGAACGGTGGCCGGCGCGCGTCGTGCGGACAGCACGAATAGCCCCACTGACGTGGGAGAATTCGCCGATCCGGAATCGCGTCAATCGCCGCCCAGTGACAGTCATGATTGCCTTGGGGGTGCGGCCCGTCAACCCGTGTCTTCGGTTCCCGGCGGGCTCCGTCCGGTCGTCGAGGAGGGGTCCGGTGACCGCCGGTCGTCGACCGTGCCGCAGTCGGCCGCTGGTGCGTCGTTGAGCTGGGCGGACCTCCTTCGCTACGCCCTCGCGATGATCACCCTCGGTAAGGGCTTCCCGGCGGCATTGCGTGGCGGTCGGAATGCCGACCCCGCAATTCCAATTCCCTAGTGGATAGGCAGCCTTTTTGCCTTCGGTTGGGCGCAAAGTTGGTCAACAGCCATCAATGGCGTGTTGTCCGAGCGGAACCGACTATCTGTCCCCGCGGCGGCAGCCGAATGAATTGCCCGAACGGCACACCCGACCAATGCCCCACCCTGTCCCACCCCGCCTCCGCCTCGCCCCCGCTCGCGCCGGTGATCAAGAGAAAAGCGTCAGAGTTGATCTCCGTGTTGACGCAAACCTCTTGAGCGCCGGGGTGGGGAAGGGGTGTGGGGGGGTGTGG
>NZ_JAHWGR010000061.1:0-23932 GCF_020873825.1 Micromonospora sp. DH13 | reverse complement strand
CACAGCCCCCCCTCCCTATGCTCTGCACCCACCCACCCATCACCGGCACTGAGCTGGCGACACGCCAATCGCGCACGGCACGCACCCGCCACGGCCGGACACCCAGCGTGAAGCGTTGCGTATCCGGGTGCAGAGCAAAGGGAGCGGTGGGGTTGGTGTTGCCGGGCAGGGAGACCACGTTGTGTCACCAGCGGGGCGAGACGGACGGCAGCGGACAGCGCCACGGCGATCGTGCACCCGCGGCCCCCGATGGGCCGGTCTCGCGGCTTCTGCCCAGGCCGTACCTCCTGCGGGGTGGGCGGGAAGGCGCGCGGGTGGGCGGGCAGCTGGGTGGGTGGGTCAGGTGACCAGGCCGGCGCGGAAGCCGGCGGCCACCGCGTGCGCGCGGTCCCGGGCGCCGAGCTTGCGGAACAGCCGGCGGGCGTGCGTCTTGACGGTGTCCTCCGAGACGAACAGCTCACGGCCGATCTCGGCGTTGCTCTTGCCCTCGGCCATGCCGAGCAGCACCTGGAGTTCCCGCTCCGTCAGGCCGATCGCGC
Organism: Micromonospora sp. DH13; assembly: GCF_020873825.1. Taxonomy (NCBI): domain Bacteria; kingdom Bacillati; phylum Actinomycetota; class Actinomycetes; order Micromonosporales; family Micromonosporaceae; genus Micromonospora; species Micromonospora sp. DH13. The sequence goes on along the minus strand of NZ_JAHWGR010000061.1, from coordinate 23,393 downwards.
TCCGGCCGCCCCTGGCCGGGGCGGGACGCTGCCCCGCCGCGGCCGGGGTCTCGCCCTCGCCGCCCGCCTCCACCTCGTCGTCGCCGCGCTGCACCGGCACCACCGGCGGCGTACCACCGGGCGGCTCCTCGGGGCCCGCCGGCCAGGCCGGGCCGGGCTTGGCCGGGGCGCGTCCGGCCGGGGCGGGGCGGGCGGGTCCGCCGACGGAGGCGGCGTCGCGGGCCGGGTCGGTCACCCGGCTGCGGGTGGCGCGGCCGGGCGCCGAGAGCAGCAGCAGCGCCTTCGCCACCGCGCTGGTCAGATCGTGGTCGGTGCCCTGGATCAGCCCCCGGGCGCCGGCGCCGATGGTCGCGGCGGCGGCCTCGGACTCCTCCGCGCCGAGCAGCAGCACCGCGGCCTGCGGGGCGCGGGCCAGCACCCGCCGGACGAAGCCGGCGCTGTCCGGCCGGGTGAGGGCGGTGTCGGCGAGCACGACGTCCGCCGGGACCTCCGCCAGGCGCAGCATCACCTCGGGATCGGAGACGGCCGTACGAACGGCGGCGGACAGCCCTAGCCGCGCCGCCGCGGAGTTCAGTTGCTGCGCGGCGAGCGGTGTCCGAACGCACACGAGGACAGTACGCACTGTGGTCTCCTCTCCGACCCCGAGCAGACCATGGGGAGGCGTCGTCGGGTGGGCGTTCCCGGCAATCCTTCGAACTTTTCCGACAGTTAGGGCATATCAGTCAGGTTGTCCGACCTTTTCGATCACAGACGTGTGAGCGGAAGCGAGGCGGGGTAACGGGGAGCCCGAGCCGGAAACGGTGCGCCAGCGCGGCCGCCGCCCGGACACCGGTCAACTGAGGATCTCCGCGGTGCCGCGCGGGAGGAGGGGTGCTGATGTCGAACGTACGCAGGCTGCCCGGACCCATCGTCGACCTCTGGGACTGGCAGCGGCTCGGTGCCTGCCGGGGCCGCGACAGCGCCCAGTTCTTCCACCCCGACGGCGAACGCGGCTCCTCCCGGCTGCGCCGGGAGTCCGGCGCCAAGACGGTCTGCCGGGCCTGCCCGGTACGCGCCGAGTGCGCCGCGCACGCCCTCGCCGTCCGTGAGCCCTATGGGGTGTGGGGCGGCTTCAGCGAGGCGGAGCGGCTGCGGCTGCTCGCGGTGGGCTGGGAGGACCTGGCCGACCGCCGGCACTCCCGCGTCGATGTGGCCCGCCTGGAGGCCCGCCTGGGCCGTCCGCACAAGTCCACCGTGCCGGCGCAGCGCAGCGTCGCCTGACGACCGCCGCCACGCCCACCGTCGGGTGACCGGGCCACCGGCGGGCCGCCCGCCACGCCCACGGCCGGGCGACCCGCCTGCCGGCGCGGGTCCGCCCGGCGGTCAGCCCACGGTGACCCGGACGGTGTGCCAGCCGGTCGCGCCGTCCGGGTCGACGCGCTGCCGGCGCTCGGTCTGCGTCTCGCCGCTGGCGTCGGTGGCCCGCACCTGGAGGGTGTGCTCGCCGGAGGTGGCCGCCCACTGCCAGGACCACTGCACCCAGGTGTCCACCGACACCGTCGGGGCGAGCGTCGCCTCCCGCCACGGGCCGTCGTCCACGCGTACCTCGACCCGGCGGATGCCCCGGTGCTGCGCCCAGGCCACCCCGGCGACCATGACCGGGCCGGCGGTGAGCCGGTTGCGGGGGCGGGGCGTGTCGATCCGCGACTGGGTCTTGATCGGCCCCTGCGCCGACCAGCCCCGGGGCACCCAGTACGCGTCGAAGTCGGCGAAGCTGGTCAGCTCCAGCTCGGTGACCCACTTGCAGGCCGAGACGTAGCCGTAGAGGCCGGGCACCACCATGCGTACGGGAAAACCGTGCTCCACCGGCAGCGGCTCGCCGTTCATCCCCACCGCGAGCAGGGCGTCCCGGCCGTCGCGCAGCGCCGCCGTCGGGGTGCCGCAGGTCCAGCCGTCGACGGAACGCCCGACGACCTGGTCCGCGCCCTCCTCCGGCTGCGCCTCGTCGAGCAGCTCCCGGATGGGCACGCCCAGCCAGCGGGCGTTGCCGATCAGGTCCCCGCCGACCTCGTTCGACACGCAGGCCAGGGTGACGTACCGCTCGACCATGGGGCGGGCCAGCAGGTCGGCGAAGCTCAGCTCGATCGGGTTGCGCACCCGGCCGTGGATGCGCAGCCGCCAGGTGTCCGGGTCGACCTGCGGCACCACGAGAGCGGTGTCGATCCGGTAGAACCCGGACGTCGGGCTGACGTAGGGGGCGAGCTGGGTGAGGGAGAGGTCCGCCCCGGCCGGCACCGGCGGCGCGGGCGAGGCCGGCGCGGGCAGGGCGACCGCCTGCCGGGCCTGCGACACCCCGCGCCGCCCGGCCAGCCAGTGCCCGCCCAGCCCGGTCACGACGGCCGCGCCGGCCAGCGCGCCGACGCCGGTGAGGAACCGCCGCCGCCCCTCCGGGCGCTCGGGGTGCAAGGAAGGGCCCCTTGTTAACAGGGGGGTGTTAACAAGGGGCCCTTCCTTCTCACCGGGCGGGGTCCACGGCCAGGGGTCGGGATGCAGCGGACCGGCCAGCAGGAGCCAGAGCGTCAGCGCGCCGAGGGCCGCCCCGACCAGCGCCGGCAGCGCGTCGGTGGCGTCCGCGCCGGCCCGGGTCAGCGCGGCGGCCACCCCGAGGGCCGCGAACGCCCCGATGCCCGCCAGGCCGAACCACAGCCGGCGCGCGGCGAGGACGCCGAGCAGGGCCGCGAAGCCCGCCAGCAGCAGCGCCGTCCCGACCAGCAGGGCGATCTTGTCGTACGTGCCGAAGACGGCGATGCCGAACTGCTTGACCGGTTCGGGGACGGTGTCGACGACCAGCCCGCCGACCGCGACCAGTGGTGCCGACCGGGGGCCGGTCAGCACCGCCACCGGTTCGGCGGTGCCGATCGCCACGGCGGCGGCGGTGATCCCGGCCAGCGCGGCGTACCCGCGCGAGATGGTGCCCATCCGCCCAGTGTTTCCGACGGGGCCGGGGAAGCGACAGGCACGTCAGCGTTCCGTAAGCAACCAGCCCCGGGCGAACGCGGGGCGGATACGCGTCAAGGCACGCCGTGGGGAGCCGGCGTGCCTTGAACGTGTGGTGTGGCGGGGTCAGCCGCCGTGGGTCAGAAACCCGGGCCGTGCTGGTGGCCGTGGCCGTGCGAGTGGCCGTGGCCACCGGCGGCGGCCGGCTCGGCCTTCTCCGGCTTCTCCACCACCAGGCTCTCGGTGGTGAGCAGCAGGCCGGCGATCGAGGCGGCGTTGGTGACGGCGTTGCGGGTCACCTTCACCGGGTCGATGATGCCGGACTTGACCAGGTCGACGTAGTCGCCGATGGCGGCGTCGAGGCCGTGGCCCCACTCGCTGCCGACGACCTTCTGCACCACCACGTAGCCGTCGTGGCCGGCGTTCTGGGCGATCCAGCGCAGCGGCTCGACCAGCGACTTGCGCACGATCGAGACGCCGGTCTTCTCGTCACCGGTGAAGCCGAGGTCGTCGTCGAGCACCGGCAGGATCTGCGCCAGGGCGGCGCCGCCACCCGGGACCGTGCCCTCCTCGACGGCGGCCTTGGTCGCGGCGATGGCGTCCTCGATGCGGTGCTTGCGCTCCTTCATCTCGACCTCGGTCGCCGCGCCCACCTTGATGACCGCGATGCCGCCGGAGAGCTTCGCCAGCCGCTCGGCCAGCTTCTCCCGGTCCCAGTCGGAGTCCGAGGCCTCGATCTCCTTGCGGATCTGGGCGACCCGGTCGGCGACCTCGCTGGCCTGGCCACCGCCGTCGACGATGGTGGTGGTCTCCTTGTCGACCACGACGCGCCGGGCGGTGCCGAGCACCTCCAGGCCGACCTGGTCGAGCTTGTAGCCCAGCTCCGGGGCGACCAGCTCGGAGCCGGTGAGGATCGCCATGTCCTGGAGCATCGCCTTGCGGCGGTCGCCGAAGCCCGGGGCCTTGACCGCGCAGACCTTGATGGTCTTGCGGACCGCGTTGACCATGAGCGTGGACAGGGCCTGGCCCTCGACGTCCTCGGCGACGATCAGCAGCGGCTTGTTGTTCTGGAGGACCTTCTCCAGCAGCGGCAGCAGCTCCTCGATCCCCGAGATCTTCTGCGTGGTGATCAGGATGTACGGGTCCTCCAGGACCGACTCCTGACCCTCCGCGTCGGTGACGAAGTTGGGGGAGATGAAGCCCTTGTCGAACTGGAGGCCCTCGGTCACGTTGAGCTCGGTGGTGAGCGCCGAGCCCTCCTCGACGGTGATGACGCCGTCGCGGCCGACCCGCTCCATCGCCTCGGCGATCAGGTCGCCGATGGTCGCGTCCTGCGCGGAGATCGTCGCGACGTGCGCGATCGACTCCTTGCCGGCGACCTCGACGGCCCGGTCGAGCAGGGCCTCGGAGACCTTCGTGGCCGCCGCGTCGATGCCGCGCTTGAGGCCGGACGGGCTGGCGCCGGCGGTCACGTTGCGCAGGCCCTCGCGGACCATGGCCTGGGCCAGCACGGTCGCGGTGGTGGTCCCGTCGCCGGCGACGTCGTTGGTCTTGGTCGCCACCTCCTTGACCAGCTGCGCGCCGAGGTTCTCGTACGGGTTGGTGAGCTCGATCTCCTTGGCGATGGTCACGCCGTCGTTGGTGATCGTGGGCACACCGAACTTCTTGTCCAGGACGACGTTGCGCCCGCGCGGGCCGAGAGTGACCTTGACCGCGTCCGCGAGGGCGTTGACACCGTGCTCCAGCAGGTGCCGGGCGTCGTCCGAGAAGCTCAGGATCTTCGCCATCTGTATCCCTTCGAAGCGTCACTGCCCCGGCCCGGCGAGCCGGACCGGGGCAGTGACGCGGATCGGTTGCTTACTTCTCGATGACCGCGAGGACGTCGCGGGCGGAGAGCACCAGGTACTCCTCGCCGGCGTACTTGACCTCGGTGCCGCCGTACTTCGAGTAGAGGACGGTGTCGCCGACCTTCACGTCGATCGGCACGCGGTTGCCCTTGTCGTCGATCCGGCCCGGGCCGACAGCGAGGACGGTGCCCTCCTGCGGCTTCTCCTTGGCGGTGTCGGGGATCACGATGCCCGACGCCGTGGTGGTCTCAGCCTCGTTCGCCTGGACCACGATGCGGTCCTCGAGCGGCTTGATCGCAACCTTGGTCGCGGTAGTCACGGGCATACCCTCCTGGGGTACTGGTTTCGTTGCCGGACGGCGGGGCCGACCAGCGTCAATCTGCCACATGCCACCGGGCGGGGCCGTCGTCGCGGGTGCCGGTCCGCCTGGCGTCAACCCCCGGGCACGGGGCCCGGAAGCTGGCACCCTCGATGGGAGAGTGCTAATCGCAGGTTAGGCCGTGGCTAGCACTCCGTCAAGGAGAGTGCCAACGCGTCGCCCGTCGTGTCGCCACAGTTCCGCCACTCGTCACCGCGACACGCCGGGAGCGCCGACCCCCGACCCGTCGACCTCCGGCACCCCCACCGCCGTCGGTCCGCCGCCGCCCGGGCCCGACAATGGGCGCGTGGATCTCGACCAGCTCGCCGCCCTGCGTACCCCCGAGGGGTCGGCCGCGCTCGCCGCGGCGACCGAGGTGGCCGGCGGCGACCCGCTGGCCGCGGCGGCGGCGCTCCGCTCGGCCGGGGTGCCCGCCGGGCTGGCCGCCGCCGCGTTGACCCAGGCCGAGCTGCGCCGCCGGGCCGTCGGCAAGTTCGGGCCGGCGGCGGCCGGCATGTTCCTCACCCGCGCGGGGCTGGAGCAGGCGACCCGGGGGGTGGTCGCGGCCCGGCGGGCCGACCGGCTGCGCGCCGCCGGGGTGCGCACCCTGGCCGACCTGGGCTGCGGCCTCGGTGCCGACGCGCTCGCCGCCGCCCGCGCCGGCATCCGGGTGTACGGGGTGGAGGCCGACCCGGTCACCGCCGCGATGGCCGCCGCGAACGCCGAGGCCGCCGGGCTGGCCGACGTTTTCACGGTGGAGTGCGGCGACGCCACGGCGTTCGACGTGTCCGCCGTCGACGCGGCGTTCTGCGACCCGGCGCGGCGCAGGGCCGGCACGGGCCGGCGGATCTTCGACCCGAACGCCTACTCGCCGCCGTGGGACTTCGTCACCGCGCTGGCCGAGCGGGTGCCGCACACGGTGGTGAAGGTGGCCCCGGGGCTCGACCACAGCCTGATCCCGCCAGGCACGGAGGCGGAGTGGGTCAGCGTGGGCGGCGACCTGGTCGAGGCCGCCCTGTGGTGCGGCCGGCTCGCCGAGGTCCCCCGCCGCGCGACTGTGCTGAAGGAAGGGCCCCCTGTTAACGCTTTCTGTATAGGAAGGGCCCCCTGCAATCACCCCCGGCCCGCCTGCCACCACCAGCTCACCGGTTCCGGCACGGAGGAGGCCGCCGTCGGGCCCGTCCGGCGGTACGTCCACGACCCCGACCCGGCCGTCGTCCGCGCGCACCTCGTGGCGGAGCTGGCCGGCGAGCTGGACGCCACGCTCGCCGACCCGACCATCGCCTACCTGTACGCCGACACTCCCGGCGCGACGCCGTTCGCCCGCTGCCTGGAGGTGACCGACGTGCTGCCGTTCTCGCTGAAACGGCTGCGCGCCCTGCTGCGCGAGCGCAGGGTGGGCCGGGTCGAGATCCTCAAGCGCGGCTCGGCGCTGGAGCCGGAGCGGCTGCGGCGCGACCTGCGGCTGGCCGGCCCGGAGGCGGCGAGCCTGGTGCTGACCCGGGTGGCCGGCGCGCCGACCGTGCTGGTCTGCCGCCCGGTGACGTATCCGCTGGATCACGAGGCGGCGGCCGGCTAGCTTGTCGGCATGGCGGGACAGGGGACTCCGGCGACGGCGCTGTTGACGAAGCGGAAGATCCGGCACAGCACCCACCCGTACGACGTGTCGCCGGACGCGCCGAACTACGGCGCGCTCGTCGCGGCGGCCCTGGGTGTGCCGCCGGAGCGGGTGTTCAAGTCCCTCGTCACCGAGGTCGACGGCGCGCTCGCGGTGGCGGTGGTGCCGGTGACCGGCGAGCTGGACCTCAAGGCGCTCGCCGCCGCGCTGGGCGGCAAGCGGGCGACGATGGCCGACCGGGCGGTGGCGGAGCGGGCCACCGGGTACGTGCGCGGCGGGATCAGCCCGCTCGGCCAGCGCAAGCGGCTGCCCACGGTGCTGGACGCCTCCGCGCTGGCCCACGACACCGTGTACGTCTCGGCGGGCCGGCGCGGCCTCCAGCTCCAGCTCGCCCCGGCCGACCTGGTCGCGCTCACCGACGCCACCACCGCCCCCATCGCCGCCGGCTGACGCGACGCCGCGAGCCGGGCGGCACCAAGGGCCGAGCAGCACCCCGGCCGAGCAGCACCCCGGCCGAGAGCACCCCGGCCGAGCGGCACCCCAGGCCGACACCCCGCGCCCGGCGTCCCGGGCCGGCACCCCCGAGCCGAGGCGTCGGCCTGCGGCAGGTTTGGCGGCCTGCGGCATCGGTCATTCACATGATCGCCGCGTCGAGGCGCGGCCCTTCGGCCTGCCCGCTTTCGGGGCGGTTAGGGCAGAGTGTCGATCACGTTGCTGAATTGTTACCGCCGCCAACAAACTTCTGACCTCGGCGGCCTTGTGCCGGCAGCGCGGTGCGCAATACGTTGCCGGACACAACAAAACACCGCTCCACTCCCACTCCCCCACCCCCGAAAGGACCCGTGCAGATGCGCAAGGGCTTCCTCACCTTCGCCGCCGTGGGCCTGCTGGCCGCCGGCAGCATGGCCGCCTGCGGCGAGAACTCCGACGGCGGCAACCAGGCCGGATCCTCCGAGAAGAAGCCGAAGATCGGCGTGATCCTGCCGGACAGCAAGTCCTCCGCCCGCTGGGAGGGTGCCGACCGCAAGTTCCTGGAGGCCGCGTTCAAGGCCGCCAACGTCGAGTACGACATCCAGAACGCGCAGGGCGACAAGACCGCGTTCCAGACCATCGCGGACCAGATGATCACCAACGGGGTGACCACCCTGATGATCGTCAACCTGGACTCGGGCACCGGCAAGGCCGTGCTCGACAAGGCCAAGTCGCAGGGCGTCGCCACGATCGACTACGACCGGCTCACGCTGGGCGGCTCCGCGCAGTACTACGTCAGCTTCGACAACGAGGCCGTCGGCAAGCTCCAGGGCGAGGGCCTCGCCAAGTGCCTGACCGACAAGGGCGTCAAGAACCCGGCCATCGCCTACCTCAACGGCTCGCCGACCGACAACAACGCGACCCTGTTCAAGAACGGGTACGACTCGGTGCTCAAGCCGAAGTTCGACTCGAAGGAGTACACCAAGGTCGCCGACGACTCGGTGCCGGACTGGGACAACACGCAGGCCGCCACGATCTTCGAGCAGCAGTACACCAAGGCCAGCGGCAAGATCGACGGCGTGCTGGCCGCGAACGACGGCCTCGGCAACGCGGCCATCTCCGTGCTGAAGAAGAACAAGCTCAACGGCAAGGTCCCGGTGACCGGGCAGGACGCCACCGTGCAGGGCCTGCAGAACATCCTCTCCGGTGACCAGTGCATGACCGTCTACAAGGCGGTCAAGAAGGAGGCGGACGCCGCCGCCGAGCTGGCCATCGCGGTCGCCAAGGGCGAGAAGAAGGACACCGGGCAGACCGTCAAGGACGTCGAGGGCAACCGGGACGTCCCGGCCGTCCTGCTGGAGCCGAAGGCCATCTACAAGGACAACGTCAAGGACGTCGTCGCCGACGGCTTCGTCACCAAGGAAGAGCTCTGCACCGCCGCCTACACCAAGCTCTGCACCGAAGCCGGCATCAGCTGACCCGTACGCCGACCGTCGTACCCGCCAGGCGACGCCGCCCGGCACGGTGATCCCGTGCCGGGCGGCGGCCCGCGCCGGACGGGCTCCGCGATCTCCCCTCCGCGCGTTAGGAGACCCTTGTGTCCGCAACCCCCCTGCTGGAACTACGAGGGATCGACAAGAGCTTCGGTCCCGTCCAGGTGCTGCGCAACGTCGCCCTCACCGCCCACCCCGGCGAGGTCACCGCGCTGGTCGGCGACAACGGCGCCGGCAAGTCGACCCTGGTGAAGTGCATCAGCGGCATCTACCCGACCGACTCCGGCCAGTTCCTCTTCGAGGGCCGCCCGGTCAGCATCAACAGCCCCCGCGACGCCGCCGCCCTGGGCATCGAGGTCGTCTACCAGGATCTCGCGCTCTGCGACAACCTCGACATCGTGCAGAACATGTTCCTCGGCCGGGAGAAGCACACCGGCATCGTCCTCGACGAGCCGACCATGGAGCAGATGGCCGCCGAGACCCTCGCCGGGCTGAGCGTCCGCACGGTGAAGTCGCTGCGCCAGCACGTCTCCAGCCTCTCCGGCGGCCAGCGGCAGACCGTCGCCATCGCCAAGGCGGTGCTCTGGAACAGCCGGCTGGTCATCCTCGACGAGCCGACCGCCGCGCTGGGCGTCGCGCAGACCGCCCAGGTGCTGGAGCTGGTCCGCCGGCTGGCCGACAACGGCCTCGCCGTCGTGCTCATCTCGCACAACATGAACGACGTCTTCGCGGTCTCCGACCGGATCGCCGCCCTCTACCTCGGCCAGATGGTGGCCCAGGTGAAGACCACCGACATCACCCACTCGCAGGTCGTCGAGCTGATCACCGCCGGGCGCTCCGGCGCCCTCGGGCTCGCCGCCGAGCTGACGGGTGGCAACGGCACCGGCGGCGCGGCCGTCGGCACGACCCCGGGAGCCCTCCGATGACCACCACCGTCGTGAAGAAGGTAGGGCCGGCGGCGGTCACCCCGCCCGTCACCGTCGGCGGCCACGTGCGCGGCTACCTCAGCCGGGTACGCGGCGGCGACATCGGCTCCCTGCCGGCCGTGCTGGGCCTGATCGTGCTCTGCACGGTCTTCGCGATCATGCGCCCGTCGTTCCTGTCCGCCGGCAACTTCGCCAACCTGTTCACCCAGGGCGCGGCGGTCACGCTGATCGCGATGGGGCTGGTCTTCGTCCTGCTGCTCGGCGAGATCGACCTCTCCGCCGGCTTCGCCAGCGGCGTCTGCGCGGCCGTCCTCGCCAACGTCGTCACCGTGCTCGGCTACCCCTGGTGGGTCGCGGTGCTCGCCGCGCTCGTCACCGGCGTGCTCATCGGCACGGCGCTGGGCTTCCTGGTGGCGAAGGTCGGCATCCCGTCGTTCGTGGTCACCCTCGCCGGCTTCCTCGCCTTCCAGGGCATCGTGCTGATGCTGATGAAGGAGGGCGCCAACATCTCCGTACGCGACGAGACGCTGGTGGCGATCTCCAACCGCAACCTGCCGCCCGCGATCGGCTGGACGCTGGCCGCCGTCGCCGTCGCCGGCTACGCGGCGGTGCAGCTCATGCGGCACCGCAACCGGTCCGCCCGGGGACTCGTCACCGACCCGCTGGCCGTCGTGGCCGCCCGGATGGGCGTGCTGGCGGTCATCCTCGGCGTCGCCGTGTACGTGCTCAACCTGGAGCGCAGCCGCAACGTACTGATCACCTCGCTCAAGGGCGTGCCGATCGTGGTGCCGATCATCGCGGTGCTGCTGATCGTCTGGACGTTCGTGCTCCAGCGCACCAGCTACGGCCGACACGTCTACGCGGTCGGCGGCAACAAGGAGGCGGCCCGCCGCGCCGGCATCAACGTCGACCGGATCCGCATCTCGGTCTTCGTCATCTGCTCCTCGATGGCCGCGATCGGCGGCATCGTGGCGGCGAGCAGGGCCAACTCTGTCGACCCCAACACGGGTGGCAGTAATGTGCTGCTCTACGCCGTGGGCGCGGCGGTGATCGGCGGCACCAGCCTCTTCGGCGGCAAGGGCCGGGTGCTCGACGCCGTGCTCGGCGGCGCGGTGGTCGCCGTGATCGACAATGGCATGGGTCTGATGGGCTACAGCTCGGGGGTCAAGTACGTGGTCACCGGCGTCGTGCTGCTGCTCGCCGCGAGCGTGGACGCTCTGTCCCGCCGCCGGTCGGCCGCCACCGGCAACCGTTGACGCCCGCACGGAAGTACCGGTAACGATGCGCGTGGGACCGAGTCAGGACGAGATCCGTCGGCAGAACCTCGGTGCCCTGCTGCGCTACGTGCACGTCCACGGCGCGACGACCCGCGCCGAGTTGACCACCACGCTCGGGCTCAACCGCAGTACCATCGGCGCGCTGACCGCCGACCTGGCCGGCGCCGGGCTGGTCAGCGAGGGCGCACCGAAGGAGACCGGCCGGGCCGGACGACCGTCGCTGGTCGTCCGGCCCGAGTCGGAACGGGTCTACGCGTACGCGTACAGCGTGGAGGTGGACCGGCTGCGGGCCGCACGGGTCGGCCTGGGCGGCGCGGTGCTCGATCGCCGGGAACTGGACCGGCCCCGCAACCTGGTGGCCGGGGAGGCCGCGCCGCTGCTGGCCGGCGCGGTCAAGGAGATGCACCAGTCGGTGCCCCCGGGCGCGGTCTGCGTCGGCGCCGGGGTCGCGGTCTGCGGCATGGTCCGCCGCGACGACGGTCTGGTCCGGCTCAGCCCGACCACCGGCTGGGTGGACGAGCCGATCGGTGCTGCGCTCGCCGCCGAGCTGGGCATCGACGTGCCGATCACCGTCGGCAACGTGGCCGACGTGGCGGCGTTCGCCGAGCACGCCCGGGGCGTCGCCGCCGGCTGCGACAACGTCATCTACCTGTACGGGGACGTCGGCGTCGGCGCGGGCATCATCGCCGGCGGCCGGCGGCTGACCGGGCACGGCGGGTACAGCGGCGAGGTCGGCCACATGGTGGTGGTTCGCGGCGGGGAGCCCTGCGAGTGCGGCTCCCGGGGCTGCTGGGAGACCGAGATCGGCGAGCACGGGCTGCTGCGGGCCGCCGGCCGGTCCGACGCCCGGGGGCCCGACGCGGTGCTGGCCGTCTTCGAGGCCGCCGACCGGGGCGACGCACGGGCCCAGACGGCGGTACGGCAGGCCGGGGACTGGCTCGGCTTCGGCGTGGCCAACCTGGTCAACATCTTCAACCCCGAGATGGTCATCTTCGGCGGCACGATGCGGGACCTCTACCTGGCCGCGGCGGCCCAGGTGCGCAGCCGGCTCAACTCGATGGGGCTCCCGGCCTGCCTGGAGCACGTGCGGCTGCGTACCCCGAAACTCGGCGACGACGCGGCGCTGATCGGCGCGGCCGAGCTGGCCTTCGAACGGCTCCTCGCCGACCCCCTCGACGCGGCCTGACCGCCCCGTTCCGCGCGGGGTGCCCCGGGCTGGCGCGGCTGCGTACGCTGTCCGGCGTGGACGTCGAGCTGCGCGCCTCCGACGACGACCGGCAGCGGGTGGTCGCCGACCTGCAACGGCACGCCTCGGCGGGCCGGCTCACCCTGGACGAGTTCTCCGAGCGGGCCGCCGACGCCTGGGCCGCCCGCACCCTCGGCGACCTGGCCGCGGTGACCCGGGACCTGCCGGCCGACCCGGTCCTGTCCGCCTCGCCCGCGCACGGCCGGCGGGACCTGCTGGTCGTCTTCGCGGTCGCCGTCGCCACCCTGATCCTGCTCGGCCTGCTGATGGCCGCCACCCGCTGACCCGCTCCCGCCGCACCTGACCCGCCGCGCCCGCGCCCTCCCCGCCGCCGCGCGCCCGCCGCCGGATTCACTCCGCCCGATTCCCCCCGCCTGATTTCGCGAGACGCTCTTCCGGGATTCGGATGAACTGATCGCGGCGGCGATCCGTACCAGTGACCGGAGGGGCGGCCCGGGAGACCCGGCCGCCCGGACGGACGCGTTCGGCCCGGACCGAGGAGGCACCGCACCCATGGCACCGCTCAGATCCGCACGTCGCCGGCCAGGGCACCGGACCCACCGGATGGCGGCGCTGGTGGTCACCTTCGTCGCCGCGCTCGGGGTGCTACCCGGCGTGGCTGTCGCCGCACCCGCCAACGCCCAGCTCAACGCCGCCGACATGACGCTGCTCGCCGGCGTACGGCTGGCCGGCCTATGGGAGATGCCGGCCGGTGAGATGGCCGCCGAGAAGGGCCAGTCGGCCCGGGTACGCGAGATCGGCGCGGAGATCTCCCGGCAGCACGGGGTGCTGGACCAGCTCGTCGTGGACGCCGCCAACAAGCTCGGCGCGACCCTCCCGACGGACGCCACCGCCGAGCAGAAGGGGTGGCTCAAGGAGATGCAGGAGTCCACCGGCGCCCGGTTCGACCAGATCTTCGTGACCCGGCTCCGGGTGGCGCACGGCAAGATCTTCCCGGTCATCGGCGCGGTGCGCGCCAGCACCCGGGACGCGACCGTCCGCAAGCTCGCCGACGAGGCGAACAGTTTCGTCGGAGACCACATGGCGATGCTGGAGAGCACCGGCCTGGTCCGCTGGGAGCAGCTCCCGCCCGCCGCCCTCCCGCCGGCACAGAGCGACTCGCTGGTCGCGGCGGCAGCCGCGAACGTCGGCAGCGGCGGCCGGCTCGGCGTCAGCACGACGGTGGTGTGGCTGGTCTTCATCGCCGCGCTCGGCACCGGTGGCATCGCCACGTACCGCATCCTGCGCCGGAGTTGACTGCTGCCTGGTTAGGAAGGGCCCCCTGTGCAACAGAAAGCGTTAACAGGGGGCCCTTCCTTGCGTCCTTGCGCCGTCAGCGGTCGACCTCGGTGAAGTCCCACGCGTGCGGGGGGCGGGCCAGCAGCGTCGCGGGCGGGTCGGGCAGCGGCCGAGGGCTGCTGCGCCACTTCGAGATCACCACCACCCGGTGGTCGGTGGAGCTGAACACCTCGCTGGACACGTGCAGCGGGTCGTGCTCGACCTCCGGCAGCGCCGTGTCGCAGACCCAGGTGATCAGGTCGGCGAAGCCGTAGGGCTCCGCCCGCGCCTCCCACATCCGTACGATCACGTCGTCACTCCCCTCGCTCCTGTCGGGCCGCCGGCGGCGCTCCCGGGTCGGGCCGGGCCGCCGGCGGCGTTCCCCGGCCAGGTCGAGCCTTTGGCGGCGTTCCCCGGCCGGGTCGAGCCGTCACACGCTGACCGTGGTCAGCGGCAGGGCCGAGTCGGCCGGCAGGTCCAGCCGGCTGGGCGCGACCCCCGCCGCGACCAGGTGCGAGCCCAGCGCGGCCACCATCGCCCCGTTGTCGGTGCACAGCTTCGGCCGGGGCACCCGCACCCGGATGCCGAGCTTCGCCGCCCGCTGCTCGGCCAGCACCCGCAGCCGCGAGTTCGCCGCCACTCCCCCGCCGATCACCAGCGTGTCCACCCCGTGGGCCTGGCACGCGGCCAGCGCCTTCGCGGTGAGCACGTCGCACACCGCCTCCTGGAACGACGCGGCCACGTCGGCCACCGGCACCGGCTCGCCGGCCCGCTGGCGGGCCTCCACCCAGCGGGCCACGGCCGTCTTCAGGCCGGAGAACGAGAAGTCGTAGCGGTGGGCGGCGAGGTCCTTCGCGGCGGTGAGGCCGCGCGGGAAGCCGATCGCGGCCGGGTCACCGGCGGCGGCCTCCCGGTCGACGTACGGGCCGCCGGGGAACGGCAGGCCGAGCAGCCGGGCCACCTTGTCGAACGCCTCACCGGCGGCGTCGTCGATCGTCGCGCCGAGCGGGGTCACGCCCCGGGCCAGGTCGTCGACGAGCAGCAGGGACGAGTGCCCGCCGGAGACCAGCAGGGCGATCGCCGGCTCGGGCAGCGGCCCGTGCTCCAGAGTGTCCACGGCGACGTGCGCGGCGAGGTGGTTCACCCCGTACACCGGCTTCTCGGCGGCCAGCGCGTAGCCCTTCGCGGCGGCCACGCCGACCAGCAGCGCGCCGGCCAGCCCCGGGCCGGCCGTCACCGCGATGGCGTCGATGTCGGCGATGGTCACCCCCGCCTCGGCCAGCGCCCGGTCCATGGTGGGCACGATGGCCTCCAGGTGGGCGCGGCTGGCCACCTCGGGCACCACCCCGCCGAACCGGGCGTGCTCGGCGACGCTGGAGGCCAGCGCGTCCGCGAGCAGGGTGTGCCCGCGCACGATGCCGATGCCGGTCTCGTCGCAGGAGGTCTCGATGCCGAGGATGAGCGGTGCGTCGGCCATGGCTCCTCAGTCCTGGTCGCGCCGCATGACCAGCGCGTCGGTGTTGCTGGGTTGGTAGTAGCCGCGGCGGACGCCGATCGGCTCGAAGCCGTACGTCGCGTAGAGCCGCTGGGCAGGGCCGTTGTCCGCTGCCACCTCCAGCAGCGTGCTGCGTACGCCCCGGCGGGCCGCCTCGGCGAGCAGCGCCTCCAGCAGCGCCCGGCCCACCCCGCGCCGCTGGGCGTCCCGGGCGACGGCGATGTTCTGCACCCACGCCTCGTCCGGGGCGGCGACGGCGAGCCCGGCGTAGCCGAGCACCCGTTCCCCGTCGGCCGGGGTGGCAACCAGATAGAAGTGGCCGTTGGCCAACTCGTTCCAGAACATCGCCGGCGACCACCGCTCGGCCCCGAACAGGTCCGCCTCGATCGGCAGCACCTCGTCGACGTGCCACCAGCGGAACCGGCCCAGCCGGATCCCGTCCGGGCCGGGCCGCTCGGGCCCGCTCACGACCGGCGCTCCCGCCGGCTCACGGCGGGCGTTCCTGTCCGCCCGGCCTCCCGCCGGCTCACGGCAGTCGCTCCCGCCCGCCCGGCCTCCCGCCCGCTCACGGCAGGACCGACTTGCGGGCGGTGGCGGCCACGGCGTCGGGGCGGCGCAGGTACAGCGGGGTGAGCGGCTCGCCGGGCGCGCCGGCCCGGATCCGCTCGGCCGCCAGCAGGGCCAGCGCGGTCGGGTCCGGGTAGCGGGGCTCGTCGCGCAGCGGCAGGCCGAGCACGTCGGCGTACCGGTGGGCGCCGTCGCCGACCGCGGCGGTGACCCCCAGGTCGCGGGCGCGCTGCGCGGCGACCGCCGGGGCGTCGACGTCGGGGCCGGCGATCCGCTGACCCGCGCCGTCGTACACCGCCCAGTAGACCTCCCGGCGGCGGGCGTCGCTGGCCGCCAGGACCGGCTCGCCGGCCGCCGCCGGGTGGCCGATCCCGTCCAGCGAGCAGACGCCGTACGCCGCGACGCCGAGCACCTGGGCCATGGTGGCGGCGGTGACCAGCCCCACCCGCAGCCCGGTGAAGGGGCCGGGGCCGAGGCCGGCGACGATCGCGGTCAGGTCGGGCGGGCGGGCGTCGACCTCGGCGAGGACGGCGTGCACCTGTGGGGCGAGCAGCTCGCCGTGCGCGCGGGCGTCGACGGTGCGCCGCTGGGCGCGCGGCGTCACGCCGTCCGCCGTGACCTCCACCAGCGCCGCGGTCACCGCAGGGGTCGAGGAGTCCACCACCAGTACGAGCACGAACGCAACCCTAACCGCCCGCCCACCGCCCCTCCCGCACCCCCACGCCGCGCCCCGTCCTGGCGGGGCCGATCTCGACGATGGCGCGAACCCTTGATCGACAGGCGGGGCGGAGTCAGCTGGGGGTGCGCAGGACCCGGAGGAAGGGGAACAGGAGCCAGGGGCGGCGGCCCCGGATCGAAACGCCGCCGGTGAGGGCGGTGCGGACGCGGCTCACGCGGCCGAACAGCATCAGGTTGAGCGCCGCCGGGTCGAACCGCACCCGCACGTCCGGGCGGGCGCCCGGCGCGGCGATCGACACCAGCCCCCGGTGCAGGACGAGGGTGACGTCGGCGCAGTACGCCGAACGGAACTCCACCGTGATCGGGCGTTCCCGGGGCGGCTCGTCGTTGTCGAGCAGCCGCCCGTAGCCGGCACGGACCACCCCGACGAGGAACACCTCGAAGAACAGCACGGCCTCCCGGCCGGGCATCTCCCACGGCCGGCCGGTGGCGCGGGCGATGTCCCACCCGTGCACGAGCAGCTCGTTGACGAGGTGGCCGAAGAGGCCGGCGAGCGGGGCACGGGCGTCGCCGAACCAGGGCAGCAACTCGTCGGGGCCGCGGTCGGCGGCGATCGAGAGGATCTTCGCCACGTCGGCGCGGAACTGCGCCAGCAGCGGCGCGGGATCGCGCTCCGTCAGGTGGGCCAGGACCAGGTCGTTGACGCCCTCGATGGTGTCCACGGTGACCGTCGGCAGCCGGGCGTCGAGACCCGGGATCGGCAGCGGCGGGTGCTCCGGGTCGAGCTTCGTCGCATACCACCAGGCGACCGAGACCAGGTGGACGACGGTGTCGGCGACCGACCAGTGCGCGGTCACCATGGTCTGCGGCCGGTCGACCGACTCGACGAGCCGGGCGAACCGGTCGGTGGCCGCCGCCAGCGCCTCCTGGGCCGCGCGCCACTGCTGCGGGTTGACCGTCGCCGTAGCCGCCACGTGCCGCCTCCGATCCGTGGAGCCGCCGGGATACCGGGATGCCGACAGTCTAAATCAGACGGTGATCGCCCGGTCACTCCGAAAGTGCGGTGTGACCGGGCGACGCGACCCACGCGCCGGGCAGCCCTCCCCGCCTGGCGGTCCACCCGGCGGTCTGCCGGGCCGGGCGGTCCATCTGCGGCCTGCCCGGCGGCCCGCCCGGCCGGCGGTGGACCCCGCTCAGCCCGCCGAACGCTCCCAGTCGATGGTCGGCAGGCCCGCGTCGGCGAGGGCCTTGTTGGTCGCGCTGAACGGGCGGCTGCCGAGGAACCCGCGCGGGTTCATCGGGCTCGGGTGACCGGCCTCCAGCACCACGTGCTGCGGGTTGGTGACCAGGGCCGCCTTCTTGCGGGCGTACCCGCCCCAGAGCAGGAAGACGACCCGCTGGTCGAGGGCGTCGAGGGCGCGGATCGTCGCGTCGGTGAACTCCTCCCACCCCTTGTTGGCGTGCGAGCCGGGGGTGGCCTGCCGGACGGTCAGCACCGAGTTGAGCAGCAGCACCCCCTGCGCGGCCCAGCCGTCGAGGTTGCCGCTGCGCGGCTTCGCCACCCCGAGGTCCTCGGTCAGCTCCTTGAAGACGTTGCGCAGCGACGGCGGGACGGAGACTCCCTCGCGGACGCTGAAGCTCAGCCCGTGCGCCTGCCCCGCCTTGTGGTAGGGGTCCTGCCCGAGGATCAGCACCCGGGTCTGGCCCGGCCCGCACAGCCGGTACGCGGAGAACAGATCCTCGACCGGCGGGAAGACGGTCTGGGTGGCGTACTCCCCGGCGACGAACTCGGCCAGCGCGGCCGTGCGGGCCGGGTCGAGGTGCGGGGTGAGCAGGGCGCGCCACTCCTCGGGCAGCAGGGAGAGCAGGTCGAGGGTGGGGGCGTCGTGGGGCATCGGCAACCTTTCGCAGTCGGTCGGCCCCCTTCCTACCAGCCCGGTCCGACACCCCGCGCGGGGCGGGCCGACGGCGGGCACGGAAGCCTCGAGCCGACGAAAGACCGACGAAAGACCACGGAAAGCCTCGGGCCGACGGCGTCCGGTCAGGCGAGGGCGGCCAGCCTCGCAGCCCAGTCGCCGCCGACCGGCTCCAGCTCGATTAGCCGGGTGTCGTCGTCGCGCCTGTCGATCCGGACCCGCAGGTGTGCGTCGACCAGCTGCTCGACCAGCCCCTCGCCCCACTCGACGACGGTGACCGAGTCGTCGACCGACGCGTCCAGGTCGAGGTCGTCGATCTCGGCGCGCGGGTCGGCCGCGTCCCCGAGCCGGTACGCGTCGGCGTGCACCAGCGCGACGCCCCGGCCCCGTACCGGATCGGGCCGGTGCACCCGGGCGATCACGAAGGTCGGCGAGGTGATGTCGCCGAGCACGCCGAGGCCCGCGCCGATGCCCTGGGTCAACGCGGTCTTGCCGGCACCGAGTGGACCGGTGAGCAGCAGCAGGTCACCGGCGTGCAGCACCCCGGCGAGCCGGCGGCCGAACGCGTGGGTGTCCGCCACCGTCGGCAGCGTCACGCGCACACCGGCACCGGCCGCGTCGGCTCGGCTCACAGCCCCTCCAGGAAGCGGGCCAGGGCTCCGTTGACCTCGTCGGCGTGCTCCAGCATCACCACGTGCCCGCTGTCGTGGATCTTGAGGTATTCGGCGTGCGGCAGCCGCCGGACGATCTCCTCCGAGTGGGTCACGGGGGTGATCATGTCCTTGTCGCCGACCACCACCAGCACCGGGGTGCCGGCCAACGCGGCCAGCGCCGGATAGCGGGAGTGGGTGGCCAGCGTGCGCAGGTAGCGGGTGACCGTGTCGGCCGACGTGCGGGAGTTCATCAGCTCGACGTACGACACGAGGGCCGGGCTGGGCTTCGGGGTGCCGAAGCCGTACTTGCGGGTGAGCAGCCAGGCCACGTTGGACGTCGACTTGCGCGCGGCGTCGATCGCCGGCCCGCCGTAGCGGGTGGCGTTGCTCACCATGTAGAGCACCGGCGCGCCGACCCGGCCGAGCAGGGCCGGGGCGACGAGCTTCGTCTCGGCCAGCAGCCCGCCCGAGGTGGCCATCAGCACCGTGCCGACCACCCGGTCGCCGAACAGCTCCGGGTAGAGCTCGGCGAACGCCATGATGGTCATGCCGCCCATCGAGTGGCCGACGAGCACGAGCGGGCCCTCCGGGGCGGTCCGGTCGATGACCCGACGCAGCGTGCGGCCGAGCGCGGCGAGATCGTATTCGCCGGTCTCCAGCCGCCCCGACCGGCCGTGCCCCGGCTGGTCGTACGCGACGATGCGGTGCTCGCCCCGCTCGGCGAACATCTTGCGCTGGAAGTGGAAGGTGCCCATGTCCAGGCAGAAGCCGTGCACCAGCACCACCGTCGGGTGCCCGGGGACGGGCCGGGTCGGCTCCACCACCTCGACGTGGATGTCGGTGCCGTCGGGCAGCTCCAGCCGGAACGCCTCGTCGTAGCGCTGCTGGCCGAAGACCTCGCCGGCGTACGGGTCGGCGGGATCCGCCTTGAGCCGACGGACCAGGGCGCGCTCGCTCACCACGCCCGCCGCGAGCCCGGCGGCGGCCACCCCGACGGCCGCTCCGACGACCCCGGCCACCCGGCCGGCGGCGGTGCGGGGCCGGGGGATGCGGAAGCCCCTGCGCTCGCTCACGGCCGCTCGCCGTCGTAGACGCGGGGCACCCGGACCCCGCCGAAGCGGGTGACGATCTCGTAGTTGATCGTGCCGACCGCCTCGGCCCAGTCGTCGGCGGTGGGCTCGCCGTCGGCCCCGGGGCCAAACAGGGTCGCCACGTCGCCGGCCGCCACCGGGTCGTCGCCGCAGTCGACCACGAACTGGTCCATGCAGACCCGGCCCGAGACCGTCCGCCGCTGGCCGGCGAGCTGCACCGGGCCGGTGTTGGAGGCGTGCCGGGGCACCCCGTCGGCGTAGCCGAGCGGCACCACGGCCAGGTTGGCGTCGGCGTCGGTGAGGTAGGTGTGCCCATAGGACACGCCGCTGCCGGCGGGCACCCGCTTGGTGAGCATGACCCGGGCCCGGGCGGTCATCGCCGGGCGCAGCCCGAACCGCTCGCCGGCCACCGGGGACAGCCCGTAGGTCGCGAGCCCGGGCCGGACCAGGTCGAAGTGGGTGTCGGGGCGGGTCAGGGTCGCGGCGGAGTTGGCCAGGTGCCGGTAGCGCGGGCGCAGCCCCGCCCGCTCGACCATGGCCAGCCCCTCGTGGAAGACCGCGAGCTGACGGTCGGTCGTCGGGTGGCCGGGCAGGTCCGCGTAGACGAAGTGGCTCCACACGCCGACCACCTCGACCAGGCCGTCGGCCTGGGCCTTCGCGGCGGCCTCCAGCAGCGCCGGCCAGTCGGCGACGGTGGCCCCGCCCCGGGCCAGCCCCGTGTCGATCTTGAGGTGCAGCCGGGCCGGGCGGTCGGCGAGCCGGCTGGCCTCGACCATCTCGTCGAGCTGGGTGAGGCTCGCGGCGGCCAGGTCCACCCCGGCCGCGACGCCCTCGTGCAGCGGCAACCCGGGGGCGAGCAGCCAGGCCAGCACGGGCGCGTCGAGGCCGGCCCGGCGCAGCGTCAGCGCCTCGTCGAGGGTGCAGACGCCGAGCCAGTCCGCGCCGGCGTCGAGCGCGGCGCGGGCCGACGGCACCATGCCGTGGCCGTAGCCGTCGGCCTTGACCACCGCCATCAGCTCGGCGCCGGTGCCGGCCCGCAGCCGCGTCACGTTCTCCCGGATCGCGTCAAGATCGACCCGCACCTCGGACTGCCACATGTGCCCAGCCTACTGACCGGGGTGCCGGAGGCTTTGCCATGTCGGGCGGATGGCGGTATCCGGGGGCGAAGGACCCCGCCATGTCGCCGGCATGGTGTCGATCAGTCCGCGTCCGGCCGCCCGTGGAGCAGGCCGGCCACGACCGGGCGGAGCGCGGCGGCCACGTCGGGCGCGGTCACCGGGCCCGACCGGGCCGCCTCCCGCCCGGCCAGCCCGTGCAGGTACGCCGCCGCGGCGGCCGCCCGCTCCGGGGCCAGGCCGGCGGCGAGCAGCGAGCCGAGCAGCCCGGCGAGCACGTCGCCGGTGCCCCCGGTGGCCAGCGCGGGGGTGCCGGTCGGGTTGACGTACGCCCGGCCGTCGGGGGTGGCGACGATCGTGCGGTCCCCCTTGAGCAGGACCACCGCGTTCATCCAGGCGGCCAGCCGCAGCGCGGAGGCGGCCCGGTCCGCGCCCGGCTCCTCCCCGCAGAGCCGCGCGAACTCCCGGTCGTGCGGGGTGACCACGATCGGCGCGTCCCGCTGGCGCAGCCGGTCCGCCATCGACCCGTCCACGAGCAGGGTCAGCGCGTCGGCGTCGAGCACCACCGGCACCGGGGCGGCGAGCACCGCCCGCAGCTCGGCGGCGGCCTCCTCGCCGGTGCCCAGCCCCGAGCCGCAGACCCACGCCTGGACGCGGCCGGCGTCGGCGACCCGGCCGCTCGCGATCACGGAGGGGTGCTGGAGCAGCACGTCGACGCGGGCGCTGCCGGCGTAGCGGACCAGGCCCGTCGGGCCGGCGAGCGCGCCGCCGACGGAGAGCACGGCCGCACCCGGGTACGCCGCCGAGCCTGTCGCCAGGCCCACCACGCCCCGGGTGTACTTCTCGGCGGCCGGGCCCAGCTCGGGCCACCAGTCGACGACGTCGGAACGCTCGGTGACCCGCAGCGCGGGCGTGCCGCGCAGCCACGGCCCCAGGCCGATGTCGACCAGCTCGACCTGGCCGGCCAGCGCCGCCGCCGGGCCCACCACCAGGGCGGGCTTCAGCGCGCCGAACGCCACCGTCACGTCGGCCCGGATCGCGGTGGGCCGCCCGGAGGCGGCCGGCGGCACGTGGCCGGTGTCCACGGCCACGCCGCTGGGCACGTCCACGGCGACCACCGCGGCCCGCCCGCCGTCGCGGCCGCGCAGGCCGGGCAGCTCGCCGGCCAGCCGGTCGGCCGCCTCGCGCAGCCCGCCGGTGCCGCCGATCCCGACGATCCCGTCCAGCACCAGGTCGACCACGGCGGGCGGCCGGTCCACCAGGCGGCCCCCGGCGGCACGCAGCGCGGCCAGCCCCGCCGCGTGCGCCCGGCCCGGGGTGAGCAGCAGGACCGAGACGGCGGCACCCCGGCGGGCCAGCCGCTGGCCCGCGTACAGGGCGTCGCCGCCGTTGTCCCCCGTGCCGACCAGCAGCAGCACCCGGGCCCCGTACACCCCGCCCCGGTCGGCGAGCAGCAGCGCGCAGCGGCGGGCCAGCCCGGCCGCCGCCCGGTGCATCAGCGTGCCGGCGGGGAGGGTGGGCATCAGCCCGGCCTCCGCCGCCCGGACGTCCGCGACCCGCCACACCGGTTTCATGCCGCCACGCCCCGTCCGGCGGTCGCGCCGGGGCCGCCGTCGCCGGCATCGTCCGCGTGCCGGGTCCGCCCCGGCCCGTCGAGGATCATGGCCTCACCCTACCGGCGGGGGCGGCCGCAGGTTACCCGTCGGGTCGACTGTGGGCAATGCCTGTGGACAACCCGAGGGTACGACCGTCGCCCGTTGTCCACAGGGCGTTCCGGTCGGCGGGGCGGCTGCCTAGCGTCGACGGCGTCGCTGTCCACCCGTCGACGGCGGGGTCGCCGGCCCACCCGGGCCGGCCGCGCCGCCCGTCATCTCGTGACGGGGCACCGAGCCGGAGGAGTCCGCCGATGACCGAGGAGCCGTTCACCGTCCGCCCGGAGCTGCTGCGGGAGGTCGCCGGCGCGCTGGGCGACCTCGCGTACCAGCTCGGGCACGGGCTGTCCGGCGTGCCCGGGCTTGCGGTGCCGGCGCCCGGCTGGCGGTCGGCGGGCGCCCTGGCCGGCCTGGAGTCGGCCGCGCACGCCTGGTGTGGCGCGCTCGGCGCACGGGTCGCCGCCGCCCAGGGGGCGCTCACCGTCGCCGCCGAGGGCTACCAGGCGGCCGACGAGCGGGCCGCCCACCGGCTCACGACGCTGCCCCGGTGAGCACGGCGGCGCGCGGGCGCGCGGGCGGCGGGAGCCCGGCGGCGGCCGGCGGGGATGGCGGCCCGGCGCTGCACCGGTTCCAGGAGGGGCTGCGGGCGACGCACGAGGGCCCGCCGGCCCGGCAGACGGTGCTGGGGCACAGCTACGGCTCGCTGGTCGTGGGCACCGCCGCCCGCGACCACGGG
>NZ_JAHWGR010000060.1:0-23953 GCF_020873825.1 Micromonospora sp. DH13 | reverse complement strand
CATCACCGGCCGGGTCTACGGTTGGGCCAAGGCCCTCAACGCCCTGATCCTCGCCTACAGCGACCGGATCACCATCTAACCGCATCGATCACACCACAGGCCCAAACACGGAAAGCGCCACACTCCCGATCCAAGATCCGCCACCCGGATTACCCGTTCAAAGCTGCATGACGAGGCACTAGTTTGGCCTGGTGGATGAGCTTCTGGCGATCGTGTTGGTTGTCGGCTCCTTGGCGGCCACCCTGGGACTTCTCGCGTGGCTGGCGGCCAGGGTTCGTCGCCGAGGTATCGGCGACAACGTCATGGGACCGTTCGAGGAAATCTGGCATCCAGCCGCTCATCGATTCCGTGCAGAGATCAAGGTGCACGAGGAACGCATGGTGCCGCTGCCATCCGCTGGAGATCCGAAGCGGCGGGGTAGCGGTGGAGTTGCTGGGCCAGGAGAGTTTCGCTCGAATAGCCGCTGAGGCGCACACACCTCTCCAGCGAGCGGATCTCCTCGTCGGGCAGTCGTAGACCGTCCAGCCTCCACGGACGGGGACAAGGTGGTGCGCCCTACCGGACAAGGCCCCGTCCGGGGAGGCTGGTAGCCCTTGTGGTGCCCGGCAAGGTGATCCGCCCCGCCGATCTCTGAGGAGGGCCGGGTTCGGCGCGGAGCCCCGAGGTCTTCCGATCCTGCAACTCCCAAGCGTGGCCGGCCGGGCCGATGCCGGCCAGAGGTCGCCAGCAGGCCGGAGCCGGGCCGGCGTGGCCCGCTTGCGGGCCGCCTTGATCCAGAAATCGAACGATTCGGCGGTCATCCCGGCTGGACACTTCAGACATGTCCGTCGGTCAAGTAACGCTAGGCACGCTTCAACCTGCTGATCTTGGTCCCCAGAACGCCGGAAAGGGCCGACCCGATATCCGGATCAGCCCTCTGACCTGCGTCGGGACGGCCGGATTCGAACCGACGACCCCTTGACCCCCAGAGATCTAGCCGACCTACCGGTACCTGCCAGACGATGCCACACCGTGACGGATGTGCAGGTCAATGGCCAGGTGACTCCTGGCCTATGCCAACCCGTCCCCGACCGTCCGTGAGACGGTTGTGAGAAATCTCGGCAGGTGAGGGCGCTGGGCAGCAAGGTCCAGCGCCCTCAGGCCAGCAGTCACCGATCGTCCGCAGACTCATTCCTCCCCGCTCGGTTCCAGGAGGAGCCGAGCCGGCTGTGCCCGTCGCTACTGCGGCGGGCGCACGCCGCCGTGCAGCCGCAGCCAGCCTCTGCGTACTGTCGGCGGGGTGCCGGGGAAGCGGGCGGCGCCGTCGGCCGGGGCGATGTCGGAGGTGGTGACGCCGGTGCCGTCCCGTTCGGACCAGGACCAGGTGCGGTCGACCTGCGGAGGCCGGGCAAGCACGATCGCGGGCCCCGCGGCAGAGGCTTGCAGGTCGGTCAGGAGCAGGCCGAAGCGGACGGTCAGCGCCATTGCCGCCATCGCGTCGGCGACCATGCGTCGCTGCAGGCGTCAGGGTCGTCACGGCTTGATTAGGCGGCGACCCGGCGGAGAAGATTCGGGGATGCGTGGGCCTCATACCGCGCGCCCCATCCCTGGGACGCGAAGCTGCCCGGCCGGGATCGAACCGGCGACATCTCGTTTACAAGCGTCGCAGTCCCTTTCCGTGGCGAGTACGTGTGATTGGCCGTTCAGCGCCGAGAGTGCGTGGGCGACATCGTGGAGGTCGGGTCTGATGTAGGTGGTGGCAACGGCTTGGTGGAGCAGGCCCGCCCGCGCGGCAGATACACTCCGTGCTGGGCCGTTCTGTCCGTGCGGAGGGTGGTTGATGACGACCTCGAAGGTCGCTCTGCACGGCGGCGGAGCTTCCAAGGTCAGTGGGATCTACGAAGATCACTGGACCATGTACGTATTGATTGACCTGCTGATTGGCCTGGCCGAGTCGATCACGCTGGAGCCGCCGGGCACGGCCGGAGTCGGCTTTGAGTTCTTCGTCGACCGGGCAGGCATGCGCGAGTGGCACCAGGTGAAGTACCAGAATTCTCAACTGGGCAAGTGGACTCTGGCCGCGCTCCAGGGCGAGGACGTGCTCGAGAACTTCCGCAGCAAGCTCGCAGGCGACGAGCGCTCCACCTGCGTCTTCGTGTCGGCGCACGCCGCGCACCCGCTGGGCAAGCTATGTGACCACGCCACTGAGAGCACCTCGCTCGCATACTTCATCGCGCATTTCCTGTCGAGCAAGGAGCTGACGGACGCGTTCAACGACCTACAGCACAAGCACTGGAACGTCACCGACCAGGAAGCGTGGACCTGGCTTCGCAGCCGCATCAAGACGCGAACCCTCGACGCCTGGACCCTGGAGGAGCGGCTACGCGAGCGCGCCGGCGCCTTCCTCGACGGCGACCCGAAGGACGCGGTGGCCGCTCTTCTCGGCGTTGTCCGCGGAGCTCTGTACCGGGCGCTTGACCGGGAGGAGCTGATTCGGCGCCTGGCTGAGGACGGCACCACGCTGCGCGGGACGGGCGCCTCGGCCAATGAGGTACACGCGGCAACGGAGCGCTTTCGCACCGGGGTTGAGGAGAGTCTTGTCAACGCCTCGTTCCTCGCTCGCGAGGAGGTCCCACGAATAGCCCGGTGCTTGAGATCCTCCCAGTCTGCGCTGGTCACCGGCGGGAAGGGCTGTGGCAAGAGCGCTGTGCTCGCTGGGGTCGTGCGCGAACTCCTGCTTTCTGACGTCGAGGTCCTCACCATCGACGTGACCCGGCTTGTGCGCGAAACGTCCAGCGCCGAGGTCGGGCGCACCTTGGGGTTGGCGACTCCTCCGGCGGCGGCGCTCGCTGCGGTGGCACGGAACAAGCCGGCTGTCCTGGCGATCGACTCATTGGACTCCGTCGGCGTCAATCGCGACAAGCCGGTTGAACTGTTCCGGGCGGTGAGCGAGGTGATGCGCGAGGCCGCCGCGTATCCCAATATGGCCGTCCTGGTTTCGTGCCGCACCGAGGATCTGGACACCGACACCAGGCTCCGCAGCCTGGTGCGTGAGCCTGATCCCGCTGCCCAGTTCGACGTAGCCCTTCTGTCGCGGGAACAGGCTGCGGGCGCGCTCGTCACCGCTGGCCACGACCTGTCGAAGTTCGATGAGGATCAGATCACCATCCTGCGCAATGCGGGCAATCTTCGGGTTATTACCAAGGTGCCTCCAGCGGAGCTCTTTGACTTCGCCACTGAGCAGGAACTCATCAACGGATACCTTGATTGGGCGGTGCGAACGTGACCGTCAAGTGGACCGCGTTGAAGCTGATTGCGGAGCGGGCCAAAGAGACCGGGGCTCGCGGGGTAGACGTGCGGGAACTCGAGGCGTTGTCGGCAGTCGTGGAGGATCTCGTTCGGGACGGGGTGCTGACCCAGGACCGGCGGGAGATTCGGTTCTCGCACGAGGCATTGTTTGATCAGGTTATCGCGCGGTCGTGGGCCGAGTCAGATCTGCCGCTGGTGTCGGTACTTCTGGCTACCGACCAGGACCTCTCACACCGCTCGCTTGTGCGGCAGGTGCTCACGTACCAGCGGGGCACGGACCATGCGGCGTACGAGCGTTCCATCAGCGGCATCCTCGGCAGCCCAGACATCCGATATCACCTCAAGGACGTCGCGCTGTCAGTACTGGCGTCAGACCAGGCGCCGTCGCAGGCGCTCTGGGAGCTTGTCAGCGCCGATCCAGTCGTGGAGGTACTCACGACGCCTGCCTGGTTCGCATATGCGGAAACCGCTGGAGCGGTGTTGCGATGGGCCGTCGGTGACCAGCCCGACCTGGCGGCGACCATGCTCGACGCTGCCCTCGAGTGGGACAGCGACCGGGTCGCAGAAATCCTGACTGCCCTCCTCCCCATCCATGCATGGCGAGACAAGCTGCGCCTGCTGATCGACCGGGGACCCACAGGTTCATCGCCGACCTTCTGCCGACTCGTCGCGGCGGCGCTGACCCGTGGCCTGTTCGACAATGACGGCGTGATGGTGGACGGCTTGTTCCTCTACTCCCTGACCGAAGGCGAGGGCAACGCCGAGGGAAGGCTCGAGGTGCTGGACGCATTCGTCGCTCGATGGCTTCTACTCTCCCGCGAACGCGGGTCAACACTCGAAGCCGTCACCGGGCGCCACCATGCGATCGTGGGGTTTCTTCGTGCGATGGCATCACGCGAACCCACCGCGTTCGTGTCGGTCGTTCTTCCCCACGTGACGGCGTACCTGGCGTCGGCCGAAACCTCCTGGCGGCCTCTCGTTGCGAACAAGGTCGAGGACCCAGCGCACACGCTGCTTGGTGCCCTCACCGACGCTCTGACAACTCTCGACTTCCTGCCGTACGAGGCCGACCTACTCTCGTTGCCAGACTCCGCGATCGCCCGCTTCCTGCTTTACCGAGCCTGGGCGGGCAACGCAGACCGGTACGCGGGCGGGGCCCTCGAGTTCCTCGTGGCCGATCCAACTCGTTACCGCTGCGGATATCTCGACAGCCCATATTGGGTCACGCGCGATCTTATCGCGGCGATCCATCCCCACCTGACGCCCGCGCAGAGGCTCGCCCTCGAGCAATCGATCCTCGGCTTCTACCCCGACTGGGAACGGACGGCACGCGGACGTGCAGCCCAAGGATCAGCGCAGTTCGTTCTGCTCGACGGCCTGAACGCAACCCTCATGGCGCCGGACACCCTCCGGCGTCGCTCCGAACTCCAGCGGAAGTTCGGCGGTAGGCCCTCGCCTCCGCAGGGCGTTGAGTTCGGCTTCGTTCCGTCGCCGATCGAACCGGCCTCCGCTGCGCGGATGACTGACGATCAGTGGCTCGGCGCCATGCGGCGATACCACTCTGACGATAGGGAAGGGTGGCTAAAAGGTGGCCCTCACGAGCTGTCCACCGTGTTGCAGGAGGAGGCACGAAAAGATCCCGGCCGTTTCCTTAACCTTGTGCGTGAGATGCCAGGCGACGTGCACGAGGCGTATCCGTCCGCGATCCTAATCGGCGCCGGTGACTCCGTGAGCGCTACCGAGGCCGAAGCCTTGTACTCGGCGCTGCGACGACTCCACGAGCTACCCGGTCGCCCAGGCGGTCGCTGGATCGGCAAGCCGCTTGCTCGCTTGGCCGACATGGAAATCCCGGACGACGTGCTGGAGATGGTGTGTTGGTATGCCACCGAGGACCCTGACCCTGAGGAGGACTCGTGGCTGTCCCGGGACAAGCAGGGCGCTCCCTATGACGGAGACCCACTCACGGCCGGCATCAACAGCGTCCGAGGCGCTGCGGCTGAGACGATCAGTGCTCTTCTCTGGCCTCGTCCCGAACGCTTGCCGTTCTTCGCGGACACACTGCGACGCATATGTAGCGATCGGCTCGGAGCTGTGCGAGCGTGCGCCGCCGTCGCGGTACTCACCGTGGCGAAACACGACGAGAGCTTCGCACGGGAGCTCCTCGGCGTGCTCGTGCGAGACGCTCACTATCGTGTGCTGGCCACGCCGTACGTCGAGCGGTGCATCGCGAGGTTCAAGGCACGGCCGGGGCCACGCCTGTGGTTCTTGGTGCGCCGGATGTCCCAGTCGCGGGTCCCGGGCACCCGCGAGGCGGGTGGTCGCCTTGCCGCCCAGATGGCCTTGGAGTCGGGCTCGGCGGCTCTACTGAACGGGACGGTCGGACGCTGGCCAGAGTCACGGAAAGGCGTGGCGCAAGTCGCCGCAGCTCTTCTTGAGTCGGACGACCTTCGCGTACGAGGACGGTGCGCGGAGTGGTTGGGTCAGCTCTTCCACGACGAGGACCCGACGGTGCGTCATGCAGCTGCTGAATGGGTCCATTCCTTCACTGAGGCAGACCCGGCTAGCCGAACCCTCCTGGCGGCGTTCCTGGCAAGCCCTGCCTACCTGGACGACCCGTGGCCCCTTCTCAAGGCCTTGGACGATTCCGACCACATCGGGTCAGCTGTCGTCATCGACGCGATCCGCCTTCTGATGACCGACGAGCCGCGCCCCGGTCCTCGCCGAGTCACACGCCATGCCCACCAGGGACTTGTATCCGACATGGCGATCCGCGCCTACGCCTCCGCCGATACTCCGAGCATCCGTACGGCGGCCTTGGATCTGATCGACGACCTGTTGTCCCAGCGAGACCCTCACATCCGCCGCCTGCTGACCCGCCACGAGGCGGCTCCCGGCCTCAGTTGAACTGTCGAAGCCAGAATGCTCAGCACATAGAGAGAGGGGGGTCTGCTGCACCGAT
The DNA here is from genome assembly GCF_020873825.1 of Micromonospora sp. DH13. Lineage (NCBI taxonomy): Bacteria > Bacillati > Actinomycetota > Actinomycetes > Micromonosporales > Micromonosporaceae > Micromonospora > Micromonospora sp. DH13. The sequence continues at coordinate 17,706 of NZ_JAHWGR010000060.1, read as the reverse complement.
AGGTGACATCTGAGATGGCTTGCCCTGTAGGCGGGCTGGAAGGATGTTGCTGTGCCCAAGTCCTACCCTCGTGAGTTCCGCGATGATGTTGTGCGGGTGGCTCGTGACCGGGACCCTGGCGTGACCGTCGAGCAGATCGCGAAGGACTTCGGAGTCCACCCGATGACGTTGTTCAAGTGGATGCGCCAGGCTGACGTTGACGCCGGAACCAGACCGGGTGTCAGCGGCAGCGAATCGGCCGAGCTGCGGGAGGCCCGTAAGCGGATCAAGCTCCTCGAACAGGAGAACGAGGTGCTGCGGCGGGCGGCGGCGTACCTGTCGCAGGCGCATCTGCCGGGAAAAGGCTCTACCCGCTCGCAATCGAGCTGGCCGCCGACGGGATCCCCGTCGCGGTGACGTGTCGGGTATTGAACATCGCTCGTCAGCCCTACTACCGGTGGCTCGCCCAGCCCGTCGGCGACGCCGAACTGGCTGCGGCGTACCGGGCGGACGCGTTGTTCGACGCCCATCGCGACGACCCGGAGTTCGGCTACCGGTTCCTGGCCGACGAGGCCCGCGCCGCCGGCCAGCCGATGGTCGAGCGCACCGCCTGGAGAATCTGCTCCGGCATGAGCTGGTGGAGCGCGTTCAGCAAGAAGAAGCGTCGGGGCAAGGGCGGCAAGGTCGGTCCGCCAGTGCACGACGATCTGGTGCGCCGCAACTTCACCACCGACGGCCCGAACCGGTTGTGGCTGGCCGACATCACCGAACACCGCACCGCCGAGGGCAAGCTCTACCTGTGCGCGATCAAGGACGTGTGGTCCCACCGGATCGTCGGCTACTCCATCGACTCACGGATGAAGTCGAGGCTGGCCGTCAACGCCCTGTACAACGCTGTAGCCCGACGCGGCCGAGTGGCCGGCTGCGTGCTGCACACCGACCGCAGGTCGCAATTCCGCAGCCGGAACTTCGTCCGTGCCCTCCACCAGCACCACGTGACCGGATCGATGGGCAGAACCGGCGCTGCCGGCGACAACGCCGTCATGGAATCGTTCTTCGGCCTGCTGCCGAACAACGTCCTCGACCGCCGAACCTGGACCACCCGCCAGCAGCTCAGGACCGCGATCGTGACCTGGATCGAACGCACCTACCACCGCCGACGACGCCAACGATTCCTGTCCCGGTTGACCCCCATCGAGTACGAGACCATCATGACCCCACCGGCCAGTCAGGCCGCGTGACTGAAACTGTCACCTATCGGTGCGGCAGACCCTGCGCAGTAGCCGCTGCATCGCCTGCGGATCACCGTCACCTGCCCGCTCCGCAAGCGATCAGCAGGTTCTTCGTTCAGCCTCCGACAGTAGCCCCTCCACGAACTGCCCAGCTCCAGTCGCGCACATGCAGGCCGCGTTGCAGACGGAGGCCCTGCTACCCGTCGAGCAGATCCGCACCGCCGACCCACAGCAAAGTCGACGGGCGGCACGGAGAACAGGCAGGCCAACACCCCTAATCGCTCGGCGGGAGCGCCTTCTTGACAGCGTCACCCAACGTCTGGGAGCCAGCGGCACCGCTGCAAGTCGACTCGACGTTCAACAGCGCGAACGTGTTCAACGTCTGGTTCAGCTCCACAGCGAGACGGCGGACGGCGTCGTCACGGGCCTCGGGTGGCGCGGCCATGAACTCCACGCATGTGGACGACGAGGTCAGCGTGGGCTCGTCTCCACCATTACCGCTCGACGGCTGCCCGGTCAGATAGCCACCCCAAAAGATGATCCCCGCAGCGGCAACAAGCACCGCGAAAAATCCGCCGAACGAGTAGGTTCTGCCGCCGATCTGCACCTTCCCCTTTGGGCCGACGATCAGGTGCCCTTCGCCGTCTACGCTGCCGATTACCTGGCTGCCCCGCTCGGCGTGGGTTCTGCTCATGTCGATGGGGCGAACGGTGCCGTTCACAATGTCCGACAGTTCAACCGCGAAAGCCACGTCGTTGCGCGCCTCCCGGTTGATCACCGCCTGCAGCCGCCGCTGGGCAGCCCCATCGTCAAGGTCGTCGTCGAGCAATGCGAGAGCGTCCGCAGTGCTTGGACGCCGTTGCAGCGCCCGCCGCAAGTTGACCGTTTCGGCGGCAGCGTAGTTGCCGATAGTGCCAAGAATCGCACCGAGGACGAGTATGCCGAGGTCATTTTCTGCCACGCCGGCAGTGTCGCCTAATAGTCGCCGCAGGGCACGGTTGTGTCGGGTGATCGACAAGAGTAGCCATTCGCACCGCGATCAACCAGCCTGTCTGGAGGTGCTGGCTACGGCTCCGTACAGGTCGAGGTTCGGACCGTTGCGGACCGAACAGGGGCGCTGAATCCCAGATCCTCGGCCCAGAGCGCCTCGAACAGGTCAGCGTCCTCTGGAAGAGAGTCAGCCGCTGCCCGGCGGTCTCAAACACGGCCCCCAGAGGACATTAAAGCCTCTGTCATAGCCAAGTCCATCGCCCGGCGACGGGTGTTGCGCGCCGCTGCAGCGGCATTCGCCGGGTCGTGGCCGTAGTACGCGCCGTATGTTGTCGCCAGCAGTCCGGCTGCCTCGACGCTGATCAGCGCGCTCGCGCCTAGGTCAAGCAGGTCGGGGCTCAGCCGCAGGTCGCGGTCAAATGGACTGGACGTAACGGCGTCGGCAAGCATCCACGGAGCGCTGTGCACCACGCCAGATGTGTGCCGGTACATGTTGGTGAGGTCTGGGAACCTCTCCTCGACCAGCCTGCTTAGCTGTAGTTTCAGGGGCACTCTGGCGTGGCCGGGCATCTCTAGCCACGTCGGCTTGCCGGTCTTACCACTCACTTCCACGATCCCCGCTCGGGCGATCCGGTCACGGACTGCGGCCTCGCCCCGCTGGGCTCGAGTAAGCGCAGCTGGATTCAGCGGTAGCGACGCAGGCAGGGCATGTGCGGCTCTTACGTGCTGGGCGGCGTCGTCGCGCACCAACACCGCGATGCGCAGCAGCCGGGTCTCGTAGTCCGCAGCCGCGTCCAGCAGGTGGGCGACCTTCGCAGCGCCCTCGGCCGCCACCCGCGCGACCGTCGAATGGGCGAATAGCGGCAGCTCGTCCACCACGCTCAGTAGTTGCCGCACTGCCCACAGATGATCCAAGACGTTGACCACCGCCAGCCGGGCGTACTGCATACCGTCTTGCCAGAGTCGTCGGCGGTGCGCCCGTTGGGTATGCCGCACGGTTCGCCAGGCATCTCGATCAACGAGGAACGGACATCCCGGCTGAGGGTTCTGGGTGTACCGCTCGATTTCTTCCTTAGCCCTCGCGACCTCTTGGCCCAGCACCCTGCGAGCCCGTAGGACCAGGGGCGGCATCGGCTTGCCAGGTTCAGTAGCGCGCGCGGTCATGAAAGGCACTGTAGGTGTACCACCGGATCGAGGAAGAACCCTCTTTGGGTATCCTGTCGCGTGTCGACGCTGGCTGAGCTTTGGCCCTGGCACCGCCCTATGCCTACGGGCGAGCCCAAGGCGGAACCATCATTCGATGCAAGACTGTCCGTTCGGGTGACCATCGCCACCCGAACTCGTCCCGCGCAACCACCGGGGACATTGTCACGGCTTGGTAGCCGAGGCAAGGTTGGGATCTGGCTGAGGTTCAGTGAACTAGCAGGTCTACCGGCGGCTGCCGGACGATACCGCCTCCTGCCGGATAAGCAGGTTAGCGGCCAGGCGGCGATCCGAGGCAGGTCGGGCTCTACCGGGCCTTCCCGGGCCGTCCGTGAGACGGTTGTGAGATCTCACGGGCGGCCCGGCTGCGGAGAAGCGCTAGAGAACGGCACCAGAGCCTCTCCGCCACCGAACACTCGAGGCACAGACCTCTCAACAGCTTGTACGAATTCCTCCCGCGACCGTGCTCCGACGCACGTGACTGGCGTAGGCGTTAGCGACCAAGCTGTCGATTTAGCTCCTCGAGCAGGTCGGTTATCTCGAGTCGCCTGGCGGCGGCTGGCATGATCCGCGTGGTGCCGTAGGCGAGCTCCACCAACGCCGAGCGCGCGGCGGCAAACTCGGTCGCAGTGGCGTCGAGCTGATGCCAGGATGCGTGGGCTGCTGGGACGACCGGCGGCCACGCTCTGGCGCTCTGCCACGAAGCCCCGACGCTGCGCCCAGGCTTCGTGGGGTGGCGATCAGATACCTTCCTCGGTCACCTCGATGCCGTACGTCTCGGCCCACTGGACGATCTCGGACTGGCGGCTGGAATTCCAGTACCCTCGGCGGATCCGACCGTCCCGCGTCAGCTGGCCCATCTCCGGTACGCCGAACGCCTGGCCCAGCTCGTCCAGCAGGAGTGCCGCAGCTTCGATGAGAGCTGGGCCGGGCTGCGCCAGGTCGTCGACGGCGGCAGCGGCTTCGGCCGGGTCGGCCCTGACCTGGTACTGCTCGCCAGTGCGTGTCTCCCCCATGCCGTAGAACCGGGTGTGGCCGATCGTGGTTGGCCGCGATTCTCCAACCGGATGCAGCTGGGCCCGGATCAGGGCGGTGCCGCCGGCCGCGGCTCGGTCGCGAGCGTGCCGACCGAGCTGGAGAAGTCCGGAAACGATACCTGCGGCGATCCCCTCGTCGGTGACCACCTGGCGCCCAGAGTCGTCAGGCTCGCCCCCGCGCTGCGCCGTAGCTCTCCGCGACCCTAGGTTGGAGACCCCCAACGCGAAAGCCCCGGAGCCGTCCGTGTGCAGCTCCAGCGAGACGAAACGGGACTCCGCTGCGTTGTTGCTGGTCCCGTCAGCCAGGAGTCGCCGGCGTCCGACACGCGTCCGGTTGATCCCGACGCCCTCGTTGGTGATAGTCGGCCTGCGCCTGATCTCCATCTCCCAGGCCTTGAACGCGTCCTGGACGATCATGTCGCCGGGCAGGTCGGGCACCAGCGACACAATCACCCAGGCATAGTTATCGTCGATGGCGAGCCTGCTGATCGCCTCCCGCTCGACCTCGACGATCCGCTGGCCCTGCCGCTGCGCGCCGACGAACCGGTTGCGATAGGCGGTGGCGACCTCGGGCTCGGACAGGTAGCGAGTCGTGGCACCGTTGCGTACGGGAAAGCGTAGGCTGTCGTTGATCAGCACGGCGTGCGGTGCGCCAGGGCTGCGGGGTACTGCCACGACGATAAAGCCCTGCTGGGTGTCGTCGTCGCTGGCACCGGTTGCCGGCTCGGGCACGGTGAGGATATCTACTACCGGCATCGGCGCGACGAGCGACGCGATCGACTGGCGCATCCGGGCCACCTCGGCATCGGAGATGACGACACCCGGCGCCTCCGTGGCACGGGCTTGGTCGTCCTCCTCGACTCCCAGGACAATTACCCCTCCCCCGGTGTTTGCCAGAGCGGCGACATCGCCTGCGAGCGCCCGCTTTTCCTGGTCCTTCCCGCCGTACAGCGTCTGCTTGAAGTCCAGGTCGAAGGCTTCCTGCACGCCGGCGGTCACCAGCGCGTGAATGTGGTGCGAGGCGAGGGTGTCCAGCGCCGTGCCGAAGATGGACTCTAAGCGCCGAGATCGAAGGGCAACCATGCGTACTTCCTGCCGGGGAGGGGGCCAGAGGACTGCGAGCTATTCTGCCTGGCTCCGGACCCTCTCCGACGTGGTGGCCCACCTCGGACACCACCCACAGGCGTTGATGGACGCCACCGAAGTGCGGGTGCGCCGTCCGGTCGCGGGCCGAGCGGGTCGGGACCGGTTCGTGTCCGGCAAGGCCCAACTGAACACCATGAAAGCCCTGGCGATCTGTGATCCGCTCGGGCGGTTGCTGTTCTGCGGCGAGACACGCCCCGGGTCGATGCACGACATCACCCAGGCCCGCACCGCCGGACTGGCGACCTTCTCCTGAACGCGCCACTGGACGTACAGATCCTCGCCGACGCCGGCTACCAGGGCCTCGGCACCGACACAGGCGGCGCGGTCATCACCCCCAGACCCAAGCCACGCAAACGCCAAACCTCCCTGCCACCGAGTGTCACCGCCGCCCACGACGCGGCCCGCAAACGACACTCCTCCCAGCGCATCCGAGTCGAGCACGCCATCGGACACCTCAAGAACTGGCGAATCCTCGCCCGCTACCACGGCCGGCGGGAGTCCTTCGACACCACCATCCGCGCGATCGCCGGCCTCCTGTCCAACCACCAACACACCGGCCGCAGCGAGAACACCACCCGACGGCGTAGGGCCCTACCCGCCGCACCTCACGTTCGGTGAGACGCGCTTATCGTCGTGCCACCAACTGTGCACGAGGTCGTTAGCAAGGCCTCGATAGCGGAGATCAGCGTCGGCCGCGACGGGCCGGTGCTCGTCGTTGAGATCGTGGCCCTTCACTGAAACGCCGGCGGTTGACCGAACCCGACAGCGATCTCCTGCAGCCGCGCCGGAACCGTGCTGGCGCCGCGGCGCAGATAGAACTCGGGCCGCTTCGGGTTGTACGCGTACCAACGGCCGCCGGCGCTCACCTCGACCAGCAGGACGTTCTTACCGTCCAACGACACCGGGCGCACCTTGACCGGAGGGTCAGGATCGATGCTGTCACGGATCATGCTGCGCAGAGCGCGCATTTGCTCGTCGAGCTTCGTCGCGTCGACGCCGGCGATTTGCCCGTCGTCGGTTACCCCAATCAGCACGGTCCCGCCTTCGCCGGAGGCAAACGCGGCCACCGTCTTGAGCATCTTTTTGCGGGACTCGCCGATGGGCACCTCCTGCTTAAACTCCACGTACTCGGTCTCGCCGCCAGCGACCAACACGCTCGCATCGGCACCCGGCAGATCCCAGATCACCGAACTGTCGCCGTCGCCGCCACGTCCTGACACAGGAAAGTAGCGGAAGTCCAGCCAGTCGTCATCGGATCGCAGCATCACCAGTGTGGCCGGAGCCAGGCCGCGCGGCAGCCGCAGCCGGACCCGCCCGGTCGCGCCGACCGGGCGAACCTGCGAACCGTCCGGGGTAGTCAACTCCACCTGCGCTCGGGCAAGGTCAACGCCCTTAACGACCACCGTCAGCGAGTCCGGGGCGATGGTGACCCGGTGGATCCGACCGCGGCGGTCCAACCGGACGATGCGCCACAGGATGTGTGAAGGACGGGGACCGTTCTCGACGGTGGCCGCATAGAAGAAGGCGTTGAACGCGGCCTCGGCATGCAGGAAGCTCGGCCCGTTGCCGACCAGCACTGCCCGCTGCCGCGTCGGTGCCTGCCTGGCTGGGCTTAGCTGCCATTCGGTACGCGGCGACGGCAGCACCGTGTTGTTCCATCGCACTTGACCGGCGAGCCGCTGGAAGTTGCCGCTCAGCTGCGCAGCAGGTGCGGATATTGTGAACCCGCCGATTTCCTGCGGCTTCCCCCGCACCAAATCGGCGGCCAGGGATCCCGGTAGGCGGTGCTCCACGAAGGCGTCATCGTTGTAGAGCCAGGTGCGCTCGGGGCTGGCGCCGTCGGCACCGATCAGCACTTCGCCATAGCTGATCTGCCAGCGGTCCTCACCGCGGAACAGGGCCAGCCGGACGTCAACGGCGGCATTCTGTTCGAGCATGCCGATCAGCTCGTCGACCGGCGTCATCCCGGTGTCCACGGCCGGTGCCTCCCCCGCGTCGCCCTCGTCCTGACGCGGGCGTTGTCCACCGCGCTGTTCAACTTCGTTTGCGACCGGCCACGAGCGTACGCGGTGCTGGCCGAGGGCCGCCGCTCAGTTATGGGCGTCGAGGAACCTGATGGTGGCGAGTACGGTCAAGCCGGCGTCCAGCAGCTTCGGCAGCCTGTTCCGCTGGACCCCACCGACCTGCCAGAGGTGGAGGTCGTCGACGTGTTGCGATCCTTTTCAGGGGTGATTGGCGACCCGAGTCTAAGCCTCAGGTCAGAGGGGCCTTCCGTGTGTTATTCGAGGCCATTCATGCAGCGGACCACCGGTTGTGCATCTGCGCAGGTCAGACCCCCTGATGTCGGGACGGCCAGACTCGGTGCCGAGGGCCTCGCCCTGGATGGGGGCCACAGCGACCCCACCCGGTTGCGGAGCTTGTCCCGGACGCCGTCATTGCGGGCAACAGGGTACCGCCCGAGCGGCGACCACTGGGGACTTGATCCCCTCGTCGACGATGTCAGCGTCGATTTCCACGGTCGTCACCGACCCGGTCGGCCCGACGATCTCCGCGATCTGGGCCGCGTTGTATCCACCCGAGTCGAACCTCTCACCTTCATGTTCGGTCGTGCCCGGGCTGTTCGAGCTGGATGGCCTGGATGTGCGAAGCCGAGACCACGCAGGTCTCACGCACCTGAGCATCGAGCTTGGGAACCAAGGTGGTGTCGGTCTGCAGATAGACCTTCTCCGGTGGCTCGCCGGGAGCGAAGACATGGCGCGGGCGCCGCGTCCATCGCCGCAACGACGAGGTCGGTAGAGATGAGCGCCTCGTCGCGCAGTCGGGTTACCATGGCCTAGCGCAGGCTGGCGGCGTCGTCAACCTGATTGTCGTCGGGCTCCTTCGGGATCGAAGGCTGACGGGCTCTCGTCCGCCTTGAGCAAAACGGGTCTGGCCGGATTCGGGGTGCTGAGCGGTCACTACGGAGCCCAGTCTGCTGGCCCTGCGACTTGATGTCGGGGCCTCGCCAAAAGATGGCTTCGGTAGCCGCCTGCGCGAGGGCGCCTTGGCTGGTGGCGGGGATTCCGATTCCCTTTGGCCTGCCGCCATCCACGTTGTCGAAGGATGGCGTCCGGGTCTTGACCCTGACGCGGGTCAGCCTCCCAGAATCGGCCCATGGACGACGATCACATGGACGATCGATCCGGGCGGTGGCAGATCGGGCAGTTCGCCGAGCTTGTCGGCCTGAGCATCCCGCAACTACGCCGCTACGACCGGCTGCGGCTGCTCGAACCTGACGGCCGCGAAGCGCATTCCGGCTACCGCTACTACACGCCCGGCCAGACTGGCGCCGCACGGGCGATCGCCCTGCTCCGATCGTTGGACATGCCCATCGCCGACATCCGCCGCATCCTCGCTGGCACCAGCGACACGGAACGGCGCCAACTGTTCCACGACCACCGCGCGCGACTGGAGGCCCGCCTCGACGAAGTCCACCGCCTGCTGGAGGCGGTGGACGCACTCACCCGGGAGGACCACCTGACCGTCGACGCACCCACCGACCCGACGACCTGGCTACACCTGATGCCAAAGCTGCCGGTCACCGACATGGACCGCTCGATCGCCTACTACCAGGAAGCGCTCGGCCTTCACCTCGCCTGGCGCACCGCCCACGGCAACCTCGCCGCCCTGGCCAGCGGCGAGATCGAAATGCTGCTGCTCGCCGCGTGGACCGGCGACTCCCCACCGCCCCCGCAGTCCGCCTACGTGTACGTCGAGGATCCCGACGCACTGTGCGCGGAGTACCAGCAGGCCGGCGCCGACATCGTCGAGCCGGTGGCCTCCCGCGCCTATGGCATGCGGGACTTCGTCGTACGCGACCCGGACGGACACCGCTTCACCCTCGGCCGAGGCGAACATCGACTACGGGAAGTCGCCGACCACTATGGCCTCACCCCCGAAACGATCTCCGTCGACCCGCCGTGGCTGCAACCTCGCGGCGGGTCGTAGCCGAACCCTCAGCCGGCACGCCAACAGGTGACTGGGTCTTGTCTGAACGCTGGGTGGTCTTCCCAGGCGATCCCCTACGTCTTCAGAGGCCGACCAGTGAGCATCCTCCAACCTGATCTTGCAGCCAGCACGCGTTCGGCAAGGGTAATTGATCGATGAGTATGAGCTTCCGGGTGGGGCAGCGAAGGGCTTCGCTGTCCTGATAGCTGTGACGCTTGGTGGCTACTCCACGAGGATCGGCGCATTCCTGGCGCGGCAGGGCAGTCACGTCCTCCAGTGGTAGAAGTCAGGGGATGCAACTTCGGCCACCTCGGTGGCCCAGGCGGACGGTTTGCGCCTGCACGACACACCACCCAAGGATCACACATGGTGCTGCTAGCGTCACGGCTGGCGCACTGACGGCCTGGGGAGGTATTCGTGGCAGGCAACAAATGGACGGTGGCCAGGGCAGCCCGGTATGCCCGCGACGCGCGGATCGCGACCGCAGCGTACCTGCGGGAGGCACCGGTGGCGCGGACCTGGCAGATATCGAAGCTGATGCGCGCGCACCAGGTGCACACCGCCCACCTGGGGCAGCCGGAGGCGGCCACGATGCTGCTGTTCGGCGGGCTCGGCTACCGGCCCCCGTTCCCGTCCGCCTGGCCAGAGGCAGCCGACCTGATCGTCACCGACGAGGCCCATTGCCTGGACAGCGCCCAACTGTACGTGCTGACCCCGCAGATGTGCGATGTCGTAGTCGCCGCAGCACTGAGCCTGACGGTCGAGGACCTGCAACTGCTAGACGCTGACGACCTGCCCAGCCCGACCGGGCTGGTCGTGCTGCCGCACCCGCTGCTGGTTACCGGTGTGGGCGGCGACCTCAGCGACGACCGGGCGTACTGCTGGTCTACCCCAGCGTCGGTGCTGCGCCCGGATCCGGAGAAGGCCGACGGCGTGGGCTCGGCACCGGCGGTCCGAGTCTCGGCCTACGACGACACCCACGGACCGGTGCGGCCTGACTCTTTCCGCGACTTAGCTGCCGAAGCCCGCCGACAGGGCACCCCGCTGCCGCCATTGCTGCTCGACAGCATCCGCTGCCTGCCGTTTCGCTACACCGACGGCGACCCGCAGGCCCTCAATCGCCTGGCCGCAGCCGCCCGCCACGTCGACGGGGCTCTACGCAACACCGCCGCTGCTCACGGCCTCGACGAGAGCCATGTAGAGGGCGAATACGCACCGGATAGCCAGATCGACGACGTCGACGACACATTCACCCTACGCTTCCTCTACGCCTTCTGGCGGCTGTGTGAACAGCGCCTGACCGACGTCGCGCCCACCGAGGTCAACCACGCCGCCCGCCTACAGGCCGACCGCGCCCAAGTGCCAGCCGATGTGCGAGTCGTGCAGCTGCGCCAGCGCGACCCCGCCCGCGACCGACCAACGCAGGACCGCGCATGGCAGCACCGCTGGGTCGTGCGCATGCACAAGGTCCGCCAGTGGTACCCCAGCGAGCAACGCCACAAGGTCATCTACCGAGGCCCGTACGTGAAGGGCCCTGCCGAGGGACCGCTGCTCCGCGGGGAAGCCGCCCGCGCGCTGGTGCGCTAACGATTCGGCCTTGACGGTGGGTGCCGCGGGCCCCTTGGTGGTAAGGCCCTTGGATCCGACTGCAGGATGCCTTACTCGCCGTGAACCTCCAGCGCTACCGCGTCCGCAAACCGCCCGCGGCGCGGCAGCGCAGGGCGGCGGCGATCGGCTCGGGCGCACATGGATGACCCCGGCGCTGCCCGAGGTACGTGCGCGTGAGCGAATTCCCCTGCTCGGCGCTCCACGCAGCCCGGGCCCCCGTCTACCGCTTCGCGCCTCCCACTGGCGCCACCCTTACGTCGACCGGCCGAAGTGCTCATGAGTCAGAGACTCGGCCCTTCGTCGGGCCCCTCGCCGTGGATGTTCCGCTCGGTCAGTGCCTGCTCGGCACCCGATGGCCACGATCGCGGAAGCTCCTTGTTGGTTGACCAGTGGCTATACCGAGTCGTCTCTACTCCGGCCCTGTTCGCGAGACGGCTGCGTGGGTTCGATGGCTGCGGCGAGGATGGGTGTCCGGTGCTGGCTGTGACACCGGGTGCGGTCCTGCTGTCGGGCCTGGCCTGGCGCAGCTTGCGACGGTCAGCCTCGTGGAAGCCGGGCAGGACCTTGCTGCCGGCCTCACCGGCCAAGGCGACGGTCTCCTCGCGCAGTTGTCCGGTGAACTTGAGCAGCGCTGCACCTTGTGGGCTGGCGGGGCTCGCTCTGATCCATCTGGGTCGGACGGCGCGGTCAGGGGGCGCCGTTGCAGTGGGTCGGGTTCGCGCATGTCCCCGCGGCGCACGGCAAGGAGCGCGCCTTGATGTACAAGGGAGGCGAGGTCAGGCAGCCGGGCGGCGAGAGCAGTACCGGCGGACTGCCATGCTCGGCCGCCTCGTGACCGCAAGAGCGTCTTGGGCTCCCTCCAGTCCCCGTTGGGTCGTAGCTGGTCGCGCAGCCATCTCTCCGCGGCGGCGAGGACCGTAGGGCCGACACCGGATTCTGGGTTCCCCAAGGCGTGTAGGTGCACGGAGGCTTGCGCTGCTCCACGCCATACGGAGGCGAGGATTCCAGCGGTGGGGGTCCGATGGGTGCCAGGGTGGGCGGCTTGGATGAGGTAGTCGATCTCGTAGGTGAGGGCGAGTCCGGTCCGGAGAAGCACCTTGAGATCGTTTGCGGTGAGGTGCTGGTGATGCTGCACGAGCCAGGTGCGGGCGACATCGAGGGCACGAACGCAATCTGTTGGCGAGGTGATTGACGCCCAGCGCTGCGCCGTGTCGGTGAGTGGCGGCGGTTGCAGGTCACGTAGCAGGCTGTGGAGCGGCCTTTCGGAGGCGATGGCGTCCACGGTGTGAGGCAGCATCAGGCTAGTGGTCCGCGCGTCTGACGCTGCGGTCCGCACGATGAGCTGGTGACTTCCTGCGGCCACTCCCTGATGCAGCCAAGCCGCCAGGCCGTGGTCGACTTCGCTGGCCGCGCGGGCGAGCTGGGCCAGGCGTGGGAGGCTGCCGGCATGAAGGATGCCCGTCTGGATGGCGAAGCCTTCCGGCGTACGGGGGCGCCCGTTTGCGGAGTCGAACTGGGCGTAGAGAATGTCGCTCGCTACGCGGGCAGCTTCTGCGGCCTGTCGTAGCGCGGTAGGAATCGGGTGGTCTGTTGTCGGGGCGAGGGGAATCTCCAGAGTGGTGGTATGTGTGGCGTGCTGGAGCTCTCGGATGAGGACAGCATCGCTCCTTCGCGCCGAGAGACGCTTCACCTGACGTTCAATCGCCCTGTACAGGTGGGTGCGCGCAATCGCCGCAGCAGCATGATCGGCGATGCCACCAGGGCGAGCATGTCGAAGGCTCACCTGCGCGGCGGCGATGGCGGCTGCCGCTCGATCGAGCTGCTGGCCGTAGGTCACGGGAGTTCCCGCAGGGCCCGGTCCAGGTGTTGTGCCGCAGACGACCAGGCGAGCCGTCGCCACGGGGGCGACGTGTCCTCACTGGCGGCGTCGGCGTAGAGGTCAGCGAGCTCTCGAAGTAGAGAGCGGATTGGTTCCCGCATCTCCTCTGCCACATCAGCGGTGAAGTCGCTGACGTCGACAGTCAAAGTCGCCTCATCGGACAGGTCGCCCACCAGCCGATCGAGGCATTCGGCGACCGAGAGGCTGGCGAAAGTCCAACGGTCTGACCCACTGGACAGGACATTGGCTCCTGACATCAGGATTTGCTGAGCGCCCAGAAGCGCTGATCGGGCCTCCATCCCGTCCGGATCCGGATTCCGCGTCAGGTGTCGCTGAAGATCGAGAATGAGATTCAGAGTCACACTGCCATCCATCCATTGGGATTGCGTAAGGCCACGATAGCACAAAGCCGCGCAGCACACGTTTGCTCCACAACCTGCAGGCAATCTCGCCGCCGCTGCGCTTCGCTCAACCGATCAGTCAGGCAAGTCGAGAGCGGCGATGATGCCGGAAACTGGAACAATGTAGCGTCGACCTACTCTTATTATCCGAACCGGGAATTGGTCTAGGCGCGCCAACTCATAAGCTTTAGTACGTCCAATCCCCAGGATCGCTCCGGCTGTCACTACGTCCGTTACGAGGCCCAGGCTCTGCACCTGCCCACTCGTCCACACCCTTCTACTGGGAGTTTTCTGTGGCGACATTCCGAGACGATCACCCTTGCCATCCATGACTCCACACCTCCGTCACGGCCCGCGCAGTTAACGCGTACGTCGGGAATGGCCATGTACCGCAACTACACGAGTAGGTGACCCCATGCTCACCCCCTAGGGCATCCTAGGAAAGAGGTGATCTTCGGACCATGGCGGTTCCGGCCTGCACCGCACCGCCGGTCGACGTGGCCCAGGTCGGTATACCGGGCAGCGCCGGGTGCGCTATGCCCGTCAGCCCCTCGGAGAGTGCCCAGAGCCGTCGGGCGAGGCCCTGGTCGGCTGCTGTGGCTGTCAACCGGGCCGGTCCTGCTGGGCCTCGGGTGCAGCCGAGCCGAGTTGGCCCAACGTAGGTGCCACTCTTGACGTCGGGACTCGTGGCGGCGTACACGGAGGGCAGCGCCCCCTTCGCGGCGGATTGGGTGAGGATCGGGGCGAGGACCCGCAGACCGGCCTCGGTCGCAAGTTGTCCCCGGGCTCGTGGGCCGGCGTAGGGCAAATTGGTGTTCGACCAACCTGGGTGGCAGGCCAGGCTCATCGCCAGGTGGCCCGCGTACTGGAGCTGTCGGTGTAGTTCCTGGGCGAAGAGGATGTTGGCGAGTTTGCTGGCGGCGTAGGCGCGGTGCGGGTGGTAGTCACGAGGGTTCGGCCAACGTTCGATGTCGGTGATTGCTCGGCGATGCGCGAGGCTGGATACGGCGACGACCCTCCCCCGTGGTGCCTTGAGGATGTTGTCGAGCAGCAGCATGGTCAGCGCGTAGTGGCCGAGGTGGTTGACGCCGAACTGCATCTCGTAGCCGTCGTGGGTGGTCCAACGCGGGGTCTTCATGATCCCTGCGTTGTTGATCAGGATGTCGATGCGGGGATGTCGTGTGGCGATCTGCTGGGCTGCGGCGTGGACGGAGGTGAGGCTGCCCAGGTCGAGGGTGACCTCGTCGAGGATTGCGGTGGGGTGGCGTGATCGGATGGCCTCGGCGGCGGCGCTCATGCGGCCGGGGTGTCGGCACGCCAGGACGATGGTGATGCCTTGGGCGGCGAGGGTGAGTGCGGTCTCGTAGCCGATGCCGCTGTTGGCGCCGGTGACGACGGCGGTCAGCGGTGCTTGTGATGACATCCTGCGTCCTCTCGTATACGGGGTCACTGGTCGGGCGGGCGGCGTGTCCTGATGAAGATGGACGGCCGGGTGGGCTACCAGTCGCCGGTGGCCTTGGCGCTGTAGTAGGTGCTCAGGTTGATGCTGATCCAGATGTAGAAGCGGGTGCCGTCCTTGACGTCGACGGCGAGGTTGCGCCATTGGCCGGCGGGGACATAGGTCCAGTAGTTGCAGGTCGCTCGGCCGGCGAAGACGACACAGGCGTGGAACGGGCCGCTCACCTTCCCGTCGCCGGTGTTGCGGATCTGGATGTCGCGGCACTGTGTGGTGGTGCGGTAGGTGCCCGATGTGGGGTGGCTGAAGACCTCAACGCCGTTGTACTGGTCGAAGACATCGGTCACGGACAGGGAGGCGCTGTAGGGCGCGGACCGGCAACCGCTGGCGTCAGCGGGTGATACTGCGATGGTGGGGATCACGGCAACGCTGAGGAGCAGGCTGGTGACGACGGTCATCAGCCGTCGGAGGCGTAGGGAGTAGCGCGGCTGATCGGCTTTAGTGGTGGACCGTGTGCGTGATGGCACAGTTCCTCCTGATGAGGTTGCACGAGGCGGCGGCCGGGAGGGCAGCGAGCTGGTGGCGGGACGATTCCGGGTGCCGTAGTCCGCTGCCGGGGTCCGGGTTCGTCGAGCGACGTGGCTCGGTCATGTGTCGTCTCTGGCCGGCGGGCTGCTGTGTGAGCGGCACCGGAAGACGGGCACAGCGCTGGCACGAGCGAGGTAGGCGGTGCCGTGCGTGTAACCAGTGCCCGTTTGCTCGGTGCCGAGCATCCGCAGGGCAAGGCGGTAGTGCGTTCGCCGCCAGTGCCGTAGCGCGGCGGTGAACTCGGTCATCGCAGTGGCCAACGCGGGCAGGGCGTGACTATCTGCGTTGGCCGGGGTCAACGCGTCGAGGGCGTCGTCGATGCTCGCCTGGCCGTGAAGGATCAGCGTTCGGACGTCCGGCGTCGAGAAGTAGGCCGGGGAGTCGCGACGGCTGGCATCGGGGGTACGACACAGGAACTCCACCAGCTTGTAGTGGCGCGATTGGATGGCGCTCGCGCCTTCGGTGTAGGGCCGGAAGCGGTGGAATGCCTTCGGTTGGAGGGTTGCCGTCACCGACCACAGCGGGGCGCTGTCACGCAGCAGCGTGGCTGCTGCTGACATGCGCGTTGCCGCCAAGTGCAGGTGGCCGGCGCGCACGGCGGCGACGACCGCTCGGAGGTCCACCGCCAGCAGTGCGAAGGTCACCTCGAAGGTCTGCAGGACCCGGATGAACATCCACTCGTCGTGGATGGTCGAGACCGGGAGCATGGTGACTCGCAACGCCAGTCGTTCCTCGGCGGTGGTGTCCACCTCGACGGCGGCGACCGCCTGCTGTGCCATGGCCTCGGGTCCACCGCCAGCGGTCGGGGCAATGAGGCTGAGCCTGTGCAGGGCGGGCATAGCCGCGCGTAGCGCGTGGCGTATCCGCTTAGCTGCCCTCGCTGGCTCGGGTCGCATCTGTGGCAGAGGTTAGGTTCCCCCGATAACACGGGTTCGTTCTCGCCTGATAGTTCGAGGCGACCAAAGCGGATAGGTGCTTCGGTGTGCTCATGATTCGCACAAGGTTGCTCCGATGGGTGACCCCTGGGAGGACGGAGTGGGTTCTGCTCCTGATCGCCGCGATCGTTGGCGGACTGGCGTGGAAGGCGGGTGCACCCGAATGGGCGGGCCTGGTCCTGTCGCTCGTCATCGCCTTGCTGGTTCGATGGGCACGGCAACAAGGACTCATCGATCGGGCAATCGGCCGCTGGCTCCACCGCCATGTGGAGCCTTCCGCTTCTTGAGAGCCGGCGGCAGCCTCCAGCGGAGGGACTGGACCGCCGCGGTCCGGTCTCGCCAGCCCCGGGGTCGACCGCCGCGCAGGGCCGCCCGCACGTACAGGAATCAGATGCGTCGGCCTCTCGCCGTCACCGCCGATGATCGCCTGGATGACATCCCGACCCCTGCGCGCCACACCTGCGCCAGCCCAGGTCAACGGCAACCGACCGACCAGACACCCACCCCGCCAAACAAGATCCACTATATCGACCACAGTGGACGTTGATCGCGCCCCGACCCACCGGCATCCCGGCCACGATCCAGACCAGTCGACACGTAAACGCACTGGTCAGCACAGGCCGGCACGAACCACCGCCGGAACGGCACACCGACAACGGAGCACCATCGGAGCACCAGATTCCAAATCCTGGGAAGATCCGTCCCAGCCCGCGAAAGCGATCAAGGCCGTGGCCCGCGTTTCCGCTGGCCACGGCCTTGATTGTGAAGTGCGCCCGAAGGGACTCGAACCCCTAACCTTCTGATCCGTAGTCAGAATGCCGAGCGCCCTCGTCGCCTACGACATCTCCACGGACACCACCCGCGCCCGCGCCGCCGCCATGCTCCAGACCTGGGGCGACCGCATCCAGCGCAGCGTCCTCATCTGCACCCTCGGCACCGACGACCTCCACCACCTGACCGAACGACTACGCCAACTCGCCAGTCCCCGCACCGACGCCATCCACATCGCCTCCCTCTGCGGAACCTGCTGGGACGACATCACAATGATCGGCCAAGCCACCACCCAGCCCGACACCCTGTACTGGACAGTGCCGTGAATTAGTATGAAAAATGACCGACCCTCATGAGTCGGGCCCGGGGGGAGTGTGGCGCTTTCCGTGTTTGGGCCTGTGGTGTGATCGATGCGGTTAGATGGTGATCCGGTCGCTGTAGGCGAGGATCAGGGCGTTGAGGGCCTTGGCCCAACCGTAGACCCGGCCGGTGAT
>NZ_JAHWGR010000005.1:0-307900 GCF_020873825.1 Micromonospora sp. DH13 | reverse complement strand
GTGTCTCAGTCCCAGTGTGGCCGGTCGCCCTCTCAGGCCGGCTACCCGTCGTCGCCTTGGTAGGCCATCACCCCACCAACAAGCTGATAGGCCGCGAGCCCATCCCAGGCCGAAAAACTTTCCACCCAACCCCATGCGAGGTCAGGTCCTATTCGGTATTAGCCCCCGTTTCCGAGGGTTATCCCAAAGCCTAGGGCAGGTTGCTCACGTGTTACTCACCCGTTCGCCGCTCGAGTACCCCGAAGGGCCTTTCCGCTCGACTTGCATGTGTTAAGCACGCCGCCAGCGTTCGTCCTGAGCCAGGATCAAACTCTCCAACAAAAACCTGTTGAACAATCCATCCCGACAACAAAGTGTTGCCAAAGGAATCCCCACCAGACCAACCCGAAGGCCGACCCAGTGCGGGGTATCAAACTACTTGGCACTGGCTTATCAAGCACCCTGTTGAGTTCTCAAAGAACAACCACACACCATCCGAAACCCCCGAACTCGGGGGCCCCATCCGGGGCATCTCGTTCAGTCCGTGCCCCCCGCTTCCGCGCTGGGCACTTTTACTACGTTACCTCACCGTCCCTGCCGTGTCAAACCGTGTGTCCCGGTCTGTCGTGCTTCGTACGGATCCGGCCCCGCTGAGCGCGCGCAGCGGCGAACCACTGCTCGTGATCATCGGATTTGGCAGGCCGGCCGTCGTGGTCTCCCACGATCTCGCCCGGTTCCCCGCCGGTCGTCAACCTTACCCGGTCGGTTTCGCCGCTCCAAATCCGCCCTGCGGCAGATCCGGTGGCCCCGCCCGGCTCGCCCCCGGAGGGTCGAGCTGTGCTGTCCGGCGCTCCGGCCTCCCAGGACTTTCGCCCTGTTTCGTCCGTTCCGCGCTGGCAGAGAGAAAGTTACGCGTCCCGGGGTTTCAACGTCAAATCGGGGGGTAGAGGCCCGCGTCACACCATTCGTGACCGAAGATACCCGCAGCTCAGCGGGTCAGCCCCGGCTGCGTGCGCCCCGCCAGCCCCGTACGCCGAGGACACCGACCGTAGTGCCGATCGCCAGCGACGCCGCGATCAACAGGGCGTGGATCCAGAGGAACCCGGTGGGCGTCCCCTCGCCCACGACACCGCCGGCCCACGCGCGGGGGTCGTTCCAGATGGCGACGGCGAACCGGGGCCAGATCACCCACGTCCACACACCGACCCCGACGAGGAAGAGCGCCCAGCCGCGCGACAACACCATGGTCCGCGAGTATGCCAGCGGACCTGCGACGCGTACCCCGTTTGGTCTGTGAGGGGCGCACGGACGGCGGCCCGGCGGTCTATCGTGGAGGCGTGGTCCGGCCCTGCACCCTCGCGCCGGAGGCCGTCGACGGCCTCCCGGTGGGTGCCGCGCCGGTGCCGCCCGGCAGCTCCGGCGACGGCCGCGAGCGCATCCTGGACGTCCTGCGTGCCGGCGGACTGCGGTTCCGCGCCGGCGGGCGATGGCGCACCGGCTCCCTGATCTGACGAGCCGATCCACCCGACCTCCGACGGGCCTTCGCCCGAGGTCGGTGCGCGCCCGCGCGCCTCCCACCGCTTCCACGGCACGAAAGGCACATCCCCATGTCCGTCGCACGGATGCTCACCGGTGACCGCCCGACCGGGCGGCTGCACCTCGGCCACTACGTCGGCAGCATCGCCAACCGGGTGCGGCTGCACCAGCGTTACGAGAGCTTCTTCATCATCGCCGACCTGCACATGCTGACCACCCGCAACACCCGCGAGGACATCGCCGCGGTGTCCCGCAACGCCCGGGAGATGGTCACGGACATCCTCGCCGCCGGCGTCGACCCGGCGCGGGCCACGTTCTACCTCCAGTCGGCCATCCCCGAGGTCGGCGACCTGAACACCCTGCTGCAGAACCTGGTGACCGTGCCCCGGCTGGAACGGGTGCCGTCGCTCAAGGACATGGCCCGGGCCGCCGGCAAGGAGGAGATGCCGTACGGGTTGCTCGGCTACCCCGTCCTCCAGGCCGCCGACATCCTCTGCGTGAAGGGGCAGGTGGTGCCCGTCGGGAAGGACAACGCGGCGCACGTCGAGGTCACCCGGGAGATCGCCCGCCGGTTCAACCACCTCTACGGGGAGGTCTTCCCCGTGCCGGAGACGATCGCCGCCGAGACGCCGTCGCTGGTCGGCACGGACGGCCAGCGGAAGATGAGCAAGAGCCTGGGCAACACGATCTCGCTCTCCGCCGACGCGGCCACCGTCCGCCGGGCGGTCATGGGGATGTACACCGACCCGAACCGGGTGCGCGCGGACGTCCCGGGCACGGTGGAGGGGAACCCGGTGTTCGCGTACCACGACGTGTTCAACCCCGACCGGGCGCAGGTGGCGGACCTGAAGGAGCGGTACCGGGCCGGTCGGGTCGGCGACGTCGAGGTCAAGGAGCAGCTCGCGGTGGCGCTCAACCGGTTCCTCGACCCGATCCGGGAACGGCGGGCCCGGATCGAGGCCGACACCGGGCTGGTCGACCAGCTCATCGTCGACGGCACGGAGCGGACCCGGGCCGAGGTGCGGCGCACCCTGGTCGAAGTCCGTCGGGCGATGGGGCTCACGGGGGCGTACCAGCAGGTGCGGCGGCGGGCCGAGCGCGCCCGCCGGGCCGCGGGCACCCGGACCTGACTCATCGGGTACGCCGGGAGCGGGCCGGCCGGAGCGGGAAACGCGGCGGCGTCCACCGGGCCGGCCGGCTATGCTCCGCCACGTGATCAGCCGCGGCAGCCACGCCACCACCGACGCGTCCCAGGACGCCCCGGTCGGATCGGTGCGCCGCGAACGACGCCGGGCTCGGACGAGCCCCCGTCGACGCTGAGCTGACCCACGTTCTCCTGCGACCGGCGGATCGAGCCGCCGGTCGCGTACCCGATCAGGCTCTCGCTCCGGCGGAGTCCCTTCCGGTGGTCCGTCCGACGGCGGGCCCGAGCGAGATCGGCGTACCCATGGATCTGGAGAAGTTGCTGGCCGACCGGCTGACGCCCGCGTTCGCGGCGGTGGCCGGCGGCCCGGTCGACCCGGCCGTGCGGCGCTCGGCGCACGCCGACTACCAGTCGGACGCGGCCCTGGCGCTGGCCCGGCGGCTCGGCCGCCCGCCCCGCGAGATCGCCGCCGAGGTGCTGGGCCGGGCGGTCCTGGGCGACCTGTGCGCGGCGGCGGAGGTGTCGGGGCCGGGGTTCATCAACCTGACCGTCGCCGACCAGGCCCTCGGCGCGGCGGTCGCCGGGCTCGTCGGCGATCCCCGGCTCGGCGTGCCGCGCGTCGCCGGACCGGAGACGGTGCTGATCGACTACTCGGCACCGAACGTGGCCAAGGAGATGCACGTCGGGCACCTGCGGTCGACGATCATCGGGGACGCGACGGCCCGGCTGCTGCGGTGGCGGGGCCACCGGGTGATCCGGGCCAACCACCTGGGCGACTGGGGGACGCCGTTCGGGATGCTGATCGAGCACCTGCTGGACCTCGGGGAGGCCGACGGGGCGGCCGAGCTGTCGGTGGGCGACCTGGACTCGTTCTACCGGGCCGCGCGGGCGAAGTTCGACGCGGACGAGGGGTTCCGGGCCCGGTCCCGGCTGCGGGTGGTCGCCCTGCAGGCCGGCGACGAGCGGACGGTACGGCTGTGGCGGCTGCTGGTCGGCCGGTCGGAGGGTTACTTCCTGGGGGTGTACCGGGCGTTGGACGTGACGCTCACCGAGCGGGACTTCCAGGGGGAGAGCCGCTACCAGCCGATGCTCGGTCCGGTGGTCGAGGAGCTGGACCGGCTCGGGCTGCTCCGGGACAGCGACGGCGCGGCCTGCGTCTTCCCGCCCGGCTCGGTGGGCCGGGACGGGGAGCCGCTGCCGCTGATCGTCCGCAAGCGGGACGGCGGGTACGGCTATCCGGCCACGGACCTGGCCGCGCTGCGGTACCGGACCGGCGAGCTGGGAGCCACCCGGCTGCTGTACGTGGTGGGCCTGCCGCAACGGCGGCACTTCGAGATGGTCTTCGTGGTAGCCGCTGCGGCCGGCTGGCTGCCCGGGGCGGCCCGCGCCGAACATGTGGGCTTCGGTTCGGTCCTCGGCGCCGACGGGCGGATGCTCCGCAGCCGGGCAGGCGCCCCGGTGAAGCTGGCCGACCTGCTGGACGAGGCGGTGGCTCGGGCCACCGCGTTGGCCCGGCGCAAGAACCCCGGGCTGGATGCCGCGGAGGTGGCCGAGGTGGGCCGGGCGGTCGGCATCGGCGCGGTGAAGTACGCGGACCTCGCGACCGACCGGCACCGGGACTACGTCTTCGACTGGGACCGGATGCTGTCCCTGGACGGCAACACCGCCCCGTACCTGCAGTACGCGTACGCGCGGATCCGGTCGCTCTTCCGGCGGGCGGGGGCGGACGGGTTGCCGGCGGCGGTGGAAGCCGTACGGGTGCCGCTGGCGGACCCGGCGGAGCGCGCACTGGTGTTCGCGCTGCTCGGCTTCGCCCCGGTGGTGGTCGAGGTGGAACGGACGTTGGAGTTTCACCAGCTCGCCGGCCACCTGCACCGGGTGGCGGCGACGTTCAGCGCGTTCTACGAGCGGTGCCCGGTGCTGCGCGCGGAGGGGGCCGTCCGGGAGGGCCGGCTGGTGCTGTGCGGGCTGACCGCGCGGGTGCTGCGGCAGGGCCTGGACCTGCTGGGCATCCGCACCCCGGAACGGATGTGAGGCGCGCGGGGAACGGCGGCCAGGCGCTCACGGTCAGTCCTCCGGGTCCGGGTTGTCCCGGAGGATGCCGTTGAGGTAGAGCGACTCGCGGCAGGTGGTGGCGCGGGGGGCGTTGGCCGGGGTGCCGGGGCGGCGGCAGACCACCGTGAGGGTCACCCGGCCCCGGGCGGGAACGCGGATCGGGGTGACCGAGTGGTAGTCCTGGTTGCGGAAGTTCTCCAGGGCGTAGGTGACCACCCGCACCTGGTTCGCGGTGACCGTCAGCGTGCCCTCGTCGCCCTGCACGTTGTCGACCAGGAAGTCGGTGAGCAGGAACGTCTTGCCCGCCGGGACGGTGTAGCTGCGCTCCGCCGAGCCGTTGGGGCTGGTGCGGAAGGTGATGGCGACGGAGAACTGCTCCCCGCCGAGGCCACCGGCACCGGCGGGGCCGCCCACCCCGCTGCCGTCGGTGCTGCCGTCGCCGGGGGTGCCGCCGCCCGGGGTGCCGGCACCGGGCGGGGTGGTCGTCGGGGCCGGGTTCGGCGCGGCGCTGGGCACCGGTTCGCCCCGCGCGACCTGCCGGGCCTGCTCCGCCTCCACCGCCTCCCGGGCGGCGGTCTCCACCTGCGGGCGCAGCAGCCCGAACCAGAGGGCCAGCAGCGCCAGGAGCAGCGCGAGCAGGGCCGCCAACAGCTTCAGCAGCCCGGCCGAGATGATCGGGCGCTGGACGAAGACGGCGTCGAGGCCACGGGCCCGGCCGTCCGAGGTGCGCAGCTCGACGGCGAACGGGTACTCCTTCGGCGCGCCCCACCAGAGCAGCCGGCGGGCGCGTACCCGGAGGGGGGTCTCGGCGCGGGTGCCGTTGGGCACGGTGACCGGCTCGGCGGGCAGCGCGAACGTCACCTGGTCGGTGCCCTCGGCGGCGGCGAGGCCGACCTGCTCGGTCACGTTGCCGAGGTTGTCGGTGTCGATGCGGTAGCGGGCCCCGCGCAGCCCGCCGTGCGACGGCGGCTGCACCTGCGCGGCCAGCTCCGAGAACGGCTCGACGGTGAGGACGCCCTCCTCCACCACCGCCGAGTCGGGGTATTCGGCGGGGACCACGCGGACGCCGAAGGGCCGGTCGCCGGCGTCCACCCGGGCGGAGCGGGGCGGGCGGAAGGTGACCGTGACGGTGTCCGAGCCCGCCGGGTAGAGGTTGAGGGTGGGCGGCTGCACGGTCACCCACTCGCCCGGCACACCGAGGATCTCGAACCGGTACGCCTCGACCGTGTCGCCGGCGTTCCGCACGGTGACCGGGACCTCGACCTCGCCGCCGGGGGCGACGCTCACGGAGGTGCTGGCCAGATTCGCCGATGCGCGCATCTGCTGGAGCGTAGGAGCGCTTCTGTGGCCTGTCAGGGGCCATCGGGGTACGACGGCGGGCAGAGGTCGCTGCCCGCCGGGCGACGTTAAGTACACGCAAAGACATCGCGCCCATACTCGCCGTGCCGTCGGCGCGCCGGCCGTCGGCACGGGGAGAGGAGGCGAGGATGCAGCGGATACCGGTCTACGTGCACGCGACGGATCCGATCTCGTGGACGGGCGTGACGGGGCAGCTCACGGTTCGTTCGGAGGTCAGGGTCCTGGCCCAGGCGGACGCCGCCGACGCGGCGGTCACCCTGGTCGTCGTGGACAGCCTGACCCCGCCGGTGGTGCAGGCCCTGCGGCGGCTGCGCCGGGAGCAGAACCGGCTGGTGCTGGTGCCGGCCACCATCGACGACGCCCAGCTGTCGGCCGCCGTCGAGTGCGGGGTGGTGGGGGTGGTACGCCGCAGCGAGGCGTCCGCCGGCCGCCTGGTCGAGGTGATCCTGTCGGCGGCGCGGGGCGAGGGGAGCGTCCCCGCCGACCTGCTCGGTCGGCTGCTGAACCAGATGCGCCGGCTCCAGCGGGAGGTGCTCGACCCGCGCGGGTTGAGCCTGGGCGGGCTGAGTTCGCGGGAGGTGGACGTGCTGCGGCTGGTCGCCGACGGGTTCGAGACGCGGGAGATCGCGGTGAAGCTGTCGTATTCGGAGCGGACGGTGAAGAACGTGGTGCACGGCATGACGACCCGGCTGCACCTGCGCAACCGGGCGCACGCGGTGGCGTACGCGCTGCGGCACGACCTGATCTGACCGGCCGGATCCGGGCCGCACCGGCGGGCCGGCCGGGCGGGGACCGGGGTCGCCGGTGCGGGCGGGCGTTGCCCGTACCGGCGGCGGTTCTGCCCCGGTCCCTGGCCGGCGGTCCCTGTGCCGGGCGGCGGCGGGCGGCCACGATGGCCCTCTGGGCCCTGCGCGACGTGGCCGCCCGCCCGCCGTCTCCCGTCGAGGTGCCGATTGCGTCCCACCCGAAGGTCTCCCCTCGTCGCCGCCGCGACGGCGGTCGCCGCGTTGCTGGGCGCGTGGGCGCTGGGCGTCCCGCCCGACCGGGCGTCGTACGCCGAGCCGGCCGACCCGCCGCCGGTCACCGACCTGCGGGTGGCCTACCTGGGCACCGGGCACCGCAGCATCGGCGTGGTCTCCGGCGCCGGGGCGGAGGCGACCGCGCCGCCGCTGTTCGGCGGCGGCCCGGCGCACTTCGACGACGAGGTGTCCGCCACGGGGGACGTGGTCGTCTGGGTCAGCCGGCGCGGGTCGGAGCTGGCCCAGCTCTGGGTGCGCCGTGGCTCGGGGGAGCCGACCTGCCTGGTGGACGACCCGGTGCAGGTCGCCGGGGCGCCGTCGGTGTCGCCGGACGGCACCCGGGTCGCCTTCGAGCAGACCCGGGAGGGCGTGGGGAGCTGGCACGACATCTTCGTGGTCGGCGTCGACGGCACCGGGCTGCGGCAGGTCACCGACGGCACCAACGACAACCGCCGGCCCACCTGGTCACCCGACGGCACGACGCTGGCGTTCGAGCGGCGCGACGACGCGGGCGTGCCGCAGGTGCACCGGATGCCGGTCGACGGCGGGCCGGTGACGGCGCTGACCGCCCGGCCGGAGGGGGCCGGGGAGCCCGCGTGGGATCCGGACCCGGCGCACGACCGGATCGCGTACACGGCCGCGCCGCAGGACCCGGACGCCCGGCAGATCCACCTGATCAACACCGTCGGGGGCGACGACCGCCTGCTGCTCGCCCCGTCGTGGGACAGCCACCAGCCGAGCTGGTCGCCGGACGGGACGACCCTGGCGTTCCTGAGCCGGACCACCGACGACGGCACGCGGGGGGCGGCCGACCTGGTCTACACGGGGGTGCCGCGCCCCGACTGGTGCCCGTGCGAGGCGGTGCTGCGCCTCGCCGAGGACCGCCTCGTCGGCCACCCCGCCTGGTATGTCCCGCCGGGTGCCGGCACGCCGGTGCTGGTGGTCAGCCGGACGACCGCACCGGACCGGTACACGGTGACGTTGCAGGACGTCCGTCCCGACGCCACCGACCCCCGTGACCTGGGGCTGACCGTGCTGCGGGAGGACCCGGGGGCGGCGACGGATCCGGACCTGCTGTGGCGGCCCGTCGACGGCGACCCGTGGACGGCCCGCCCCGACTACTCGCCGGACGGCCGGCGGATCGTGGTGAACCGGTTCGAGACCGTGGGCGGCAACCGGGTGTCCCGCCTCTGGGTGGTCGACGCCGACGGCGGCAATCCCCGGTTGCTTCCCCTCGCCGGTCGCGGGGACGCCGACGTCGAGACCGACCCGGTGTGGTCGCCGGACGGCACCCGCGTCGCGTACGCGCTGGCCGGGCCGGGCGGGCCCAGCCGGGTGGTGGTGGCGGACGTGACCACCGGGCAGCGCGTGCTCACCGTGCCGTCGGGCGGCGACCCGGGCCGCTCCGACAGCCAGCCGGCCTGGTCGCCGGACGGGTCGACGCTGGCCCTGGTGCGGGGCCAGCCGGACGGGGCGGCGGCCGACAGTCACGTGTGGACGGTCGACGCCCGCGACGGCAGCGGGCAGCGGGACCTGACCGCCATCGGCTGCCCCGGGTGCGTCGGGGCGGACTACGGGCCGAGCTTCTCCCCGGACGGCGGCCGGATCGCGTTCGGGCGGGGCCCCGACGGGCTGGTGGTCACCGGCACCGACGGCGACGACTGCCGGGTGCTGGCGCCGCAGACCCCCGGGGCGGGCTGCGCCGGCCCGCTGGTCGCCCCGCCGGACGGCCCGCACCGGCCCCGGGACGTCGCCTGGTCGCCGGACGGGCACCGGCTCGCCCTCAACTCGCGCCGGTACACCGACCCGGCCAGCCCCGAGTACGTCAAGACGTACGACTTCGACACCGCCGTCTTCGACGGGCTGACCTGGGAGTTCCCCGGCCGGCACCGGAAGCCGACCTGGCAGAGGTCGGTGGACCTGGCCACGGACGTGGCGGAGCCGCCCGCGCCGGTGCGGGTCGGCGAGCGGACGACGCTGACGCTGACGGTGACCGACCGGGGGCCGACCCCGGCGGCGAACGTCCGCCTCGACCTGCGGGTGCCCGACGGGGTCCGGGTCACCGTGCTGGAGCCGGAGGTGGGCTCCTGCCAGCTCGCCCCGCCGGGCTGCGACCTGGGGCCGATCGGGCTGGGCAACACGGTGCGGGTACGCGTGGAGCTGACCGGGGTGACCGCCGGGACGTACCCGGTGGAGTGGACGGTCGGTGGTTGGACGGCCGACGCCCGACCGTCGGACAACACGGCGTCGGTGCCGGTGACGGTCGTCCCGGTCCCCCCGCCGACGACCACCCCGCCCCCGGCCACCCCGACGCCGACCCCGACGGCCACGGCGACGCCGACGGGTCCGCCGCCCACCAGCCCACCGGCGGCGGGCCTCGACATCACGGTCACGGTCGACCCCGTCCCGGCGTACGTGGGTGGGACGGTCACGGTGACCTACACGGTCCGCAACACCGGCGGCCGGCCGGCGACCGGAATCCGGATCACCCCCGCCCTGCCGGCGGGGGTGCCGGTGCGCAGCCGGCCGGCGGGGTGCTCCGCGGCCTTTTGCCCGGTCCCCGACCTCGCCCCGGGCGCTGGCCGGTCCCTGGAGTTCGTGCTGGCCCCGGGCGCGGCCACCTCGACGACGGTGCGCGGCACGGTGGCCGCCGACGGGGGTCTCGACGACACCGCCCAGGCGCCGTTCCGGGTGCTGCAGCCCCGGATCGTCGCCGTGCCGGCCATCGGGCCGCCCGGCTTCGTCACCTCGGTCCGGGGCACCGACTTCCCGCCCGGCGTGCCGGTGCGGCTGGCCTGGGACGTCGGCCTGACCGCGGCGGCGAACCCGGCCGTGCCGGCGGCCGACGGCACCTTCGCCGCGCAGCTGCTGGTGGTGCCGCGCGACCAGCTCGGCCCCCGAAGGATCCTGGCCACCGGCGCGGGGTTCGGCACCGTCCGCACCGACTTCCGGGTGATCCTGCCCGCCCAGCAGCCGCCCGGCCTGCTGTTCCGTGGCTGGTGAGGGGACGACGAGGATGATCCACGAGGTGGACGAGGCGCTGCACGCGCTGCTGACCGAGGAGATGCTCGCCGGCACCGACGTGCAGCTCGCCTTCGACGCGCCGACCCGGGAGTGGGAGGCCCGGCGAAACGCCCCGACGGTGAACCTGTTCCTCTACGACGTCCGGGAGGAGATGACCCACCGTCGGGAGGGCCGGGTCGAGGAGTACGACGCCGACGGCGCGGTCGTCGCCGAGCACCGCCCGCCCCGGTACTTCGCCCTGTCGTACCTGGTGACGGCGTGGACGGCACAGCCGCAGGACGAGCACCGGCTGCTGTCGGTGCTGCTGGCCGGGCTGGTCGTGCACGACGTGCTGCCGCCGTCCCGGCTCGTCGGCGGGCTGGCCGCGCTGGGGCTGACCGTGCCGATGAGCGTCGCGGTGCCGCCGTCGCGGGACCGGGGGCTCGCCGACATCTGGTCGGCCCTCGGCGGTTCGCTGAAGCCGTCGCTGGACCTGGTGGTGACCACGCCGATCGCGGCGTCCGCGACCTTCGCCGCCCAGCCCGTCACCGACGGGCTCCGGCTGCGCGCCGCCGACCGGGCCGAGCCCGTCGCGGGCGGGGAGACGCGGCGGCTGCGCCACCCCGAGCCGGTGGACACCACGACCCCGATCGGCGTACGCCGGGCGCGGGGCACCGCAGCCGAGCGGCAGCGCCGGCAGGGCACGGGCGGGCCCATCCGGGGTGGCCGGCGGTGAGCGCTGCCGTCGAGGCGGAGCCCGGTGCGGCCGTGCCGGAGGGCCCACCTTCCGGTGCCCGGCGGTCCGCACGGGTCGAGCCGGCCGGCACCACGTACCTGCGGGCCCGGCTGTTCCTCGTGGAGCAGCGGGTCCGGCGGGCCGTCGCGGCGGCCCGCGCGGCGGACCCGGCCCCGGACGACCCGCTGCGCGGGCTGCACGTCTCCGACGACGACGCCTGGCGGCTCGCCGACGGCCCGGCCCCGCCCGTCCCCGACGAGATCGCGGCGGAAGCGGTGGAGACGGCCGACCGGTGGGCCGACGGGGCCCGGTCGGCGGGCGCCCGGGTGCCGCTGCGGGAGGCGGCCGAGGAGTTCCGGCTGGGCCCGCTGGACGTGGAGGTGCTGCTGATCGCGCTCCTGCCCGACCTGGACCGGCGCTACGAGAAGCTGTACGGCTACCTCAACGACGACGTGACGCGCCGCCGCGCCACGACCGGGCTGGCCCTGTCGCTCTGCGGCGTCTCCCCGGCCGCCGGCCCGGCCCGCGCCCGCCTCGCCGACACCGGGCCGCTGGTGGCCGGGGGACTGCTCCTGGTCGAGGAGCCCGACCGGCCCTTCCTGACCCGGTCACTGCGGGTGCCGGACCGGGTGGCCGGGCACCTGCTCGGGCACGCCGGCGTGGACGAGCGGCTCGACGGCCTGCTCCGGCGGTCGGGGCGACCGGGGGCGTCGGCGGGGCCGGTGGCCGCCGGGCTGGCGGCGGCGATCCGCGCCGGTGACCGGTTGGCCTACCTGCGCGAGGAGCCCGGCGGGGCGGCCGACGAGGTGGCCGCCGCCGCCCTCGCTGCGGCCGGTCGGGGCGTCCTCGCCCTCGACCTGGACGCGTTGGGCGTCGACCCCGCGCCGGAGGAGGCCCTGGCCTGCGCCGTGCGGGAGGCCCGGCTGCGACGGGCCGGGCTGGTCTTCGGCCCGGTCGACGCCCTCGACCCGGCGGCGGGTGCGGCCCCCGCCCGGCTGCTGCGCCGGCTCGCCGGCCTCCCGGTGCCGGTGCTGCTCACCGGGCGGCTGCGCTGGGATCCGCACTGGGCGGAGGAGTCACCGCTGCTGGTGACCGCCCACCCGGTCGGGGCGGCAGAGCGGGCCCGGCTGTGGCGGGACACCCTGGCCGGCCGGTCGACGCGGCTGGCGGACGATGTCGACCCGGAGCGGGAGCTGTCGGCGTACGTGCTGTCGCCCGGCCAGACGCGGCGGGCGGCGGTCGCGGCGGCGCAGCAGGCGGTGCTCGACGGTGCCGACCGGGTCGCCGCCCGGCACGTACGGGCCGGGGTGCGTTCGCAGAACGCGGCGGCGCTGGAGAAGCTGGCCCGGCGGGTGGAGCCCGCCGTCGGCTGGGACGACCTGGTCCTCCCGGCCCCGGCGCGGGAGCAGCTCACCGAGCTGGCGCTGCGGGTCCGCCACCGCGAGCAGGTGCTGGGCGGCTGGCGGCTGCGCCCCGGCGGCGGGCGGGGCCACGGGGTGACCGCCCTGTTCGCCGGGGACTCCGGCACGGGCAAGACGATGTCCGCCGAGGTGGTCGCCGCCGACCTGGGGCTCGACCTGTACGTGGTGGACCTGTCCACCGTCGTCGACAAGTACGTCGGGCAGACCGAGAAGAACCTGGAGCGGATCTTCACCGAGGCGGCCGGGGTGAACGGGGTGCTGCTGTTCGACGAGGCCGACGCGATCTTCGGCAAGCGGTCGGAGGTCAGCGACGCCCACGACCGGTACGCGAACCTGGAGAGCGCGTACCTGTTGCAGCGGATGGAGTCGTTCGACGGCGTGGCGGTGCTGACCACGAACCTGCGGGCCAACCTGGACGAGGCGTTCCTGCGCCGGCTCGACGTCGTCGTGGACTTCCCGACCCCGGACGCGGCGCAGCGGCGGGCGCTGTGGGACCGCTGTCTCGGCGGCGAGCTGCCCCGGGCCGACGACGTCGACCTGGACCGCTGCGCGCGGGACTTCGAGCTGAGCGGGGGCGGTATCCGGGCGTGCGTGGTCAGCGCCGGCTATCTGGCCGCCGAGGCGGGCGGCCCGGTGACGATGGCGATGCTGGTGGCCGCCGCCCAGCGCGAGTACCGCAAGTTGGGCCGCCTGGTGCTGCCCCGCGACACACCGACCGGCAGGGTGCCGCACCGCCGCTGACCCGCCGCGTCCGGCCGGCACACCACCGCGACGACCGGCGCGACCCGGTCAGAGCGAGACGGTCCACTCGTGGTCGCCGGCGGCGGCGTGGTCGATCGCGTCGCTCTGCGGCGGGTTGTCCGGGTCGAAGTCGGAGGTGAGGGTGTGCACCATCTCCGGGCTGCTGACCCAGGTCTGGCTCTCCACGTCCCGCCGCCTGACCCGCCACCGGAACCGCACCTCGTACTCGGCGAGCCAGCTGCCCTCGCCGATCGCGCTGGTGGTGGAGAAGCCCGGATCGTCGTTGAAGACGATGGCCGCCGGCGTGGTCTGGATGACCGGGTTGGTGTAGTTCGGGCGGTACGGCCCGTCCTGCACCCAGGCCCGGTTCTCGCGCTGCGGGGCGCCCGCCACGCCGTCCTCGTCCACCGTGTACGCGACGAACTGGTCGGTGACCTCCTGCCGGAAGTCGTAGAGCGTCGCCGCCGACAGCGCCGCGTTGTCCGGCCGGTGCAGGGTGGCCACCTGGGTGAACCCGATGGACTGGCGCGTGTCCAGTCGCTGGGTGGCCGGGCCGGTGTAGGAGGAGGTGAAGGTCAGCCGGGGAGCGTTGAGGTCCGCCTCCGGTTTGGACTTCGACCGGGTGGCCCGGCCGCTGTACGGCTCGCTGCGGTTGGTCGTCCTGGTGCCCTCCGCCCTCGGCACCCGCTGCACCGGGGTCTGCGCGCCGGGGCCGGCGAGGGCGGGCAGCTCGACGGCGGCCGGGTCGGCCTGCGCCGCGACATCGGTGGCGAGGGCGCGGTGGGCGTTGGCCTCGGCCTCCCGTTCGAACCGGTCGCCCGGGTCACTGACCCGCAGGCCGGAGCCGTTGTCGGTGCCCGCGACCGGGCCGAGCCGCTGCTGGATGACGTGGGTCAGCTCGTGGGCCAGGGTGTGCCGGTCGCCGCCATCCTCGCCGAGCACCACGTGGTTGCCGGACGTGTACGCCCGCGCGCCCAGCTCGGCCGCCGAGGTGCGCGCGGTCGTGTCGTCGTGGATCCGCACGTCGGAGAAGTCCGACCCGAGCCGGGCCTCCATGTCGACCCGGGTCGCCTCGTCGAGCGGCCGCCCGCCGCCACGCAGCACCTCGTGCACGGTGGAGCGCTGGACGGCGGGGGTGTCGTGGCCGCAGGCCGCGCCGTGCTCGTGCCGGTCGCGCTCGATCGCCCGGGTCGCCGCGCGGTTGCCCACGGCTCGTTGCAGCGTGAGGATCTCCCCGGGGCTGTGCCGCGCAGCGAATCCGACGCCGGGTGCGGGTGCGGGTGCGTCGCCGCGCCGGCCGCCGGGTGGGGCGGGGCGGGGCCGCTCCTCGCGTGAGCTGGATGTCGCTGCGGGCCGCTGCGCGCGCACGTCGGCACCTCCTCGTTGCGAGGGCGGGCATCGACGTACACGGTAGTCCCGGCTCCGCGGGCCGGTCGAGGTGCGCGCGGACAGGATCAGAGGCCGGCGCGACCGGGCCGGCCTGCGGGACGGGTGCCCGCCGGGCGGCGCACGTCCGGCGGGCACCGGCACCCCTGCCCCTGCGGCGCGGGACTCTGCCCCCGCGCGGCCCGTAGGGACCTTCCCGCCGGCTCCCCGGCCGAGCAGGCTGGCCAGCGTCCGCCGACCTGGCAGAGGAGCTTGCATGCCGACGTACCTGTCCCCGGGCGTGTACGTGGAGGAGGTGCAGAGCGGTTCGCGTCCCATCGAGGGCGTCGGGACCGCCGTCACCGCCTTCCTGGGATTCGCCGAGAAGGGGCCCTTCCACGCGCCGACCCTGGTCACCAACTGGAGCCAGTACGTCCAGCTCTTCGGCGGGATGGTCGAGGGCGCCTACCTGGCGCACGCGGTGTACGGGTACTTCGCCAACGGCGGGGGCGTCTGCTACGTGGTGCGGATCGGCGACCCGTCGACCGGCCGGACGGCCGGCGGCCGGGGCGGGCAGAAGGCGCTGCCCGCCGGGGAACCGTCGGCGCTCGGCACGTTCCGGGTGGCTGCCCTCCCCGCCGGCGGCGGCGAGGTCAGCGTGGAGGTCGCCGACGTCGAGGGCGAGGGGGCCGGCGAGGACCGGTTCCGGCTCGTCGTGCGCCGGGACGGCCAGGTGGCCGAGGAGTACGACGGCTCGTTCCGGCGCAACAGCAAGACCTCGGTGGTCAGCCAGGTCCGCGAGCGGTCCAGGCTGATCAGCATGGAGGAGGTCGGTCCGGCCAACGCGCTGGCCCGGCCCGCCAACCAGACCGTCACCCTGGCCCCGGCCGCCGCACCCGGCGACGCCGTGCCGGCCGCTCTCACCGCGGGCGAGTTCGCCGGGGACGTCGACTCCCGCACCGGCCTGGCCGGCCTGGAGGCCATCGACGAGATCACCATGGTCGCCGCGCCGGATCTGATGGGGGCGTACCAGCAGGGGGTCGTCGACCTGGAGGCGGTCAAGGCCGCCCAGCTCGCCCTGATCTCGCACTGCGAGCAGATGGGCGACCGGATGGCCCTGCTCGACCCGCCGCCGGAGTTGACCGCCCAGCAGGTGCGCGCCTGGCGGCAGGACGAGACCGGCTACGACTCCCGGTACGCGGCCCTCTACTACCCCTGGGTGAAGGTGTTCGACCCGAGCACCGGCCGGGCCGTGTTCCTGCCGCCGAGCGGGCACCTCGCCGGCCTCTGGTCCCGCAACGACACCGAGCGGGGCGTGCACAAGGCCCCCGCCAACGAGGTGGTACGGGGCGTGGTCGACCTGCAGAACAACGTCACCAAGGGCGAGCAGGACCTGCTCAACCCGATCGGGGTCAACTGCATCCGGGCGTTCCCCGGGCGCGGCGTCCGGGTCTGGGGCGCGCGCACCCTCTCCTCCGACCCGGCGTGGCGCTACATCAACGTCCGGCGGCTGTTCAACTACGTCGAGGAGTCCATCCTCCTCGGCACCCAGTGGGTGGTGTTCGAGCCGAACGACCAGCGGCTGTGGGGCACGATCCGGCGCAACATCACGGCTTTCCTCACCGAGGAGTGGCGGCGGGGCGCGCTGTTCGGGGCGACCGCCGCGGAGGCCTTCTACGTCAAGTGCGACCAGGAGACCAACCCCCCGGAGGTGATCGACCGGGGCCAGGTGGTGTGCGAGATCGGCATCTGCCCGGTCAAGCCCGCCGAGTTCGTCGTCTTCCGGCTGGCGCAGTTCTCCGACAGCACCAGCCTGGTCAGCGACTGACCGAACAAACCCTGACGAAAGGCGGCCACGATGGCCAGTGGTGACACCCTTATCGTGCACAGCTTCCAGGTGGAGCTGGGCGGCATCCAGGTGGAGCTGGTGCAGGAGGTCAGCGGCCTGACCGTCGAGCTGGACTCGATCGAGGTCAAGTCGGTGACCGCCACCGGCGAGCTGATCATCCGGAAGATCCCGGGGGCCCGGAAGGCCGGCGAGGTCACCATCACCCGGGGGCTCGACAAGAGCAGCGCCTTCACCGACTGGATCAAGGAGACGTTCCTGAAGGGCGCGGTGGAGGCGGCCCGGCAGAACATCAGCATCATCCTCAACAACGCCGACAAGTCCGAGACGCGGCGCTTCGACCTGTCCAACGCGTGGGTGAGCAAGTGGGAGGGGCCGGGGCTGAAGGCCGGCGACCCGACTGCAGCGACCGAGAAGGTCACCGTGGTCTACGAGGAGATCAGCGCGCAATGAGACGCCGTGGTGTCTCGGCCGGGGGCCTCGACACCCTCGTCGACCCCGCCGGCGGCCCGGAGGAGGCCGCCTCGCCGGTGGTCGCGCCGGTCGCGCCCGTCCGGCTCCAGACGGAGTTCACCTTCCAACTTCCCCGGGGGTACGTCGACGAGGACGGCACCGTGCACCGGGACGGCAGCATGCGGCTGGCCACGGCCCGCGACGAGCTGGCGCCCCTGGTGGACCTGCGGGTCAAGCAGAACCCGGCGTACCTGTCGATCGTCCTGCTCAGCCTGGTGATCACCCGACTGGGCACGATCACCCAGGTCCGGGCGGAGGTCGTCGAGCGGCTCTTCGCCTCCGACCTGGCCTTCCTGCAGGACCTGTACCGGCGGATCAACGCCGAGGGGCACACCCTCGCCGAGGTCACCTGCCCGGCGTGCGAGTCGGTCTTCGAGGTGGACCTGGCCGGTGGTCGCCCGGGGGAATCGTGACGTACGGGGCCGACCGGCTCCACGAGGAGGTCTCGTACGTCGCCTACCACTTCCACTGGCCGCGCACCGAGATCCTCGCCCTCACCCACGCCGAGCGGGCCCGGTACGTCGCGGAGATCGCCCGCATCAACACCAGGATGAACGAAGGTCAGTGAGGCGCGATGGGGCTACGCGACAGGATGCGGCGGCTGGCCGCCGGCACCCTCGCCCGGGTGGCCGGCACCGTCGGTGACGCCCGCCCGTCCCCCACCCCGGCCGGGCCGGCGGGCCCGCCGCCCGGCGACACGGGCAGCGTCCCCACGGATGCCGGCGACCCCGGCTGGCGGGCGCTGCCGCCGCTGATGCGGGCGGTGTCCACGGGGCCGCTCCAGGTCGCCGACCTGCCCCGCTTCACCGACCGGCTGGCCACCTACCGCGACCCGACCCTGCGCACGCCGCTCGACCACCTGGTCAGCGACCAGGCGCCGCTCGGGGTCGTCCACGACCTGGCCCGGCCCCGCCCGGCCCGACCGGACGCCGGCCGGGGGCCGGCTCCACAGTTGCCCGCCGTCCAGCGGAGGGGCGCCGGTCTCCCCGCCGGCGACCGGGGGGCGGGCTACCCGGCCGCCGATCCGGCCACCGGCGGCACGCCGGCCGTGCCTACGCCGGTCCCGCCCCTGGCTGCGGCACCACCCCCGATGTCGGCCCCGGCCTCGACGTCAGCTCCGACCCTGGCGTCGGCCCGGCCCCTGGCTACGGCCCCGGAGCCGGCGGCGGCACCGGCGGGGATTGCGGCACCGGCTGGTGCCTCGGGCCTGCCCCTGGTGGCGGCCCCGAAGCCGGCCGGGGCAGGGACAGGGCCAGGGGCAATGGTCACCGCGCCGACACCGGGCCCGGTCCGCAGACTGGCCGGTACGCCACTACCGGCCCATCGGCCGGCCACGGTCCAGCGGGCCACGCCGCCCGCGACGGCGGCGGCCGTCCCCCCTTCGACGGGCCGCCCCCCGTCGGCCGCCGATCCGCGCCCCGCCGGGCCCGTCGCTCCGACCGGCGGCCGGACCCGCACCGTTCCGGCCGCCCCTAGCCCCGCCCCCGCCGACGCCGCCCATCTCACCGGCTCCCCGCCCAGCGGTGCCACCGGCAGCATGCCGCCCGGCCGACCGGACGCCACGGCTCCGCCCGCCGGGCCCGACGGCGGATCCCCACCGGGTGCCCCGGATGGCGGGCCGGCAGCACCGGTCGTCCACAGTGGATCAGGGCAGGGGCGCGGCGGACCACCGCCGGTGCGCCCCGCCGCCCGGCTCGGCCTCGGCGACCCGCTGCCCGCGCTGCCCGGGACCGCCCGACCCGGCACGGCCGGGCGACCGGCTGCACCGGGACCCTCCACCGGCACGACCGCCGGCGACCTGGCGGGCCGTGGACCGTCCGGCCACCCGCCGACGGTGCAGCGCGCCCCGGCCGGTCGGGAGCCGGCCGGGACGAGCACCGGCCCGGGCCCACGACCGGAGGTCGACCCGCGCCGGTCGACCGGTCCCGGGTCGACCGATCCCGGTGAGCGCCGTCCCGGACGCGCCGGCCTGGGGCCGCCGCTGCCCGCCGACGCCCCGCCCCCGGTGGTGCGCCCGGCCCCGCCCACCAGCCACGACGCGCTCCCGAGCGAAGCCGCCCGAGGCGGGTCCTCCCGGCCCGGCACACCATCGGCCGTCGCCCCCGCAGGCGGTGCCGACCGGCCGGCCCCCGCGCCGTTGAGTCCCGCCCCGACCGGCGACACCCCTCGGCCCGCTCGCCCGGCCCCGGCCGGCGCACCGACCACCCGGGCGGAAGGAACCCGGCCGTCGCCGGGCACGCCGGACGACCCCCACCGCGCCACGGGCGGCGACCGGCACCGGGCGATGCCCGTGCCGCCACGCGTACCGGTCCGGCCCCCGGTCGGCGGCGCGTCGGGCGGTGCCGCCGGCCCCCCGGCGCGGCCGGCGGTGCAGCGGCTCCGGTGGCGGCCGGCGGACCTGCCCGGGACCGCAGGCGGTCCCCCGGCGGTGGTCGCCCCGTCCGGTAACGCCGGCCCGGACCCGGCAGACCGCGCGGTGCCGCCGCCCGCGCCGGTGCCGCAGGGCGTGCCGTCAGCCGGCGTCGTCCCGCAGGGAGCACCGCCGCCCGCACCGGTCCGACCCCGCGACGCACCGCCCGCCCGGATACCGCACGACGCGCCGCCCGCCCCCGACGCGCAGGGCGCGCCGTCCACTTCCGCAGTGCAGGGCGTGCCGGCTACTTCCGTCGGGCCGGGCGCGCCGCCCGCCTCCGGCACACAGGGCGCGTCGCCCGATCCGACTGGTCCGCGCCGGGTTCCGCTGCTGACCGGACGCGGGCTGCCCCTGCTGACCGGGGCGCCGGCACTGGCCGGTGCGGTCCCGGCCGGTGCACGGACCGGGGTGCCCGTGACCTGGCGGACACGGGGCGCGGCCAGCCCCGAACCGGCCTCCGCCGGGCTGTCCGGCGGGGCGGGACCCTCGTCCGGCAGGGCGGGACCCTCGTCGGGCAGGGCGGGAACGTCGTCGGGCGGCCCGACCGCCGTCCAGCGGGCCCCCCGGGTCGGCGCGGGCAGCACGCCCCGTCCGGCGGCCACGGCCGGGACCGGTCCCGACGGCCGGACCTGGCAGGGCGACGGCAGGCAGGGCGGGCACGGCAGCAGGCGGGGCGGGCAGGACGGGCAGGGCTCGCAGGGCGAGCGGGCGGAGGGTGGGCCGGGCACCGGGCGGGGCTCGGCTCCCGTGCTCCTCCTCGCCGGGGCGGCCACCCCGGCACCGCACGCGTCGCCGAGCACGTCGCGTCGGCAGGCCGGCTTCGCGGGCGTACCGCTGCCGACGCGGCGAGCGGCGGGCCCGGTGGCGGCCGGCGGACCGGACGGCACCACGGGCCCGGCGCGGCGGACGAGCACGGCGACGGGCGCCGCCAGCGGCACCCCGGCGGCCGTCCAGCGGGCCACGGCCCGGCCGGACGCGACGAGCGGCACCGGCACGACGAGCGGCGCCGGCGCCCGGCCGGGGGGCGGCGGGCCGGCGCGGCGGGCCGCCCCACCGGCGGCCGTCCAGCGGCGGGAAACCGCCGTGACCACCGGCACCGCCCCTGAGCGGGACCCGGGGCCGGACCCCGAGACCCTGCTGCGGGGCTTGGACCGGCGGCACCTGGACGCCCTGGCCCACCGCCTGGTCGAACCGGTCAGCCGGCTGGTCCGGGCCGACCTGCGGGCCGCCCGGGAACGGGCCGGCCGGTGGCGGGACGGCACCCGATGAGCCGGCGCACCGATCAGCACGAGAGGGGAGACGGCGATGGCCGGTGACGACCCGGGGACCAGCGTCCACTTCCGGCTCCAGATCGACGGCATCGATTTGGGCGACTGGAGCGGCTGCGACGGGCTCGGCTGCGAGGTCGAACTGGAGCAGTACCAGGAGGGCGGCAACAACGAGTTCGTCTGGCAGTTGCCGTCGCGGCTGCGCTACTCCAACGTCACCCTGACCCGCCCGCTGACCAGGGACACCGCCAAGGTCTCCAGCTATCTCGCGCAACTGCCCAGCGGGGTGCGCCGGGGCACCGCGCAGATCGCCGCGCTCCGGCCCGACCTGGCGATGCTGGTGCAGTGGGGACTGGCCGACGTGGTCCTGGTGCGGTGGTCCGGGCCGTCGTTCGACCCGAACCGCTCGGAGGTGGCCACCGAGAGCATCGAGCTGGCGTACCACGGCTTCCTGGAGGTCGGCGGATGAGATCACGGGCCGGGAAGGTGGCGGCGCACCTGCAGCGGTACCAGCCGCCCACCTCGGGCGGGAACCAGCCGGGCGGTGCCCTCGGCGGGCCGATCACCTTCATGTTCAACCCGCAGCAGCTCGCGCTGACCAAGTCGGCGAGCTGGATCCCGCACGTCGTACGCGGGGCGGCGGACGTCGGGGTCGCCGAGTTCAGCGGGTCCGGGCCCCGGACGCTGACCCTGGAGGTCTTCCTCGACGCCACGGAC
This sequence comes from Micromonospora sp. DH13, assembly GCF_020873825.1. Classification (NCBI taxonomy): domain Bacteria; kingdom Bacillati; phylum Actinomycetota; class Actinomycetes; order Micromonosporales; family Micromonosporaceae; genus Micromonospora; species Micromonospora sp. DH13. The sequence continues at coordinate 286,785 of NZ_JAHWGR010000005.1, read as the reverse complement.
ACCCACTCCCGCACCGTCCAGGACCGGGTCGACGCCCTGCTCACCTGCTGCGTGCCCACCAAGGCGAGCATCGCGGCGAAGGCACCGTCCCCGCCGTGGGTGAAGTTCGCCTGGGGGCAGTTCCAGACGGTGTCGTTCTACTCGTACGTCAGCCAGGTCAACGCCACCTACAGCCTGTTCGACCCGGACGGCACCCCGCTCCGGGCGACCTGCTCGCTGACGCTCAACGAGGTCAGCGGCTCCACCCCGGGGCAGAACCCGACGTCGGGCAGCCGCACCGCCCGCCGGGTGCACCGGCTGGTCGCCGGGGACTCCCTGGAGCTGCTGGCCCACCGCGAGTACGGGGACCCGACCGCGTGGCGGGTCATCGCGGAGGCCAACGACATCGACGACCCGGTGCGGCTGCGCCCCGGCCGCCAACTCCTGCTGCCCGCGCCGGAGGAACTGCGTACCGGGGAGGGCTTCGATGTCCAGCGGTGACCACACCAACAACCTGGTGGTGGGCCTGCCCGGCGCGCTGCCCCGGGCCTGGGCCGACCGGCTGGTGTCGGCGGTGGTGGAGGACAGCACGAACCTGGCCGCCACGGCGACCCTGCGCTTCCGCGACCAGCAGAGCCGGTTCCTGCGGGACAACGGGGTGACCATCGGCACGGACGTGACCGTCCGGGTCCGCACCGGCCGCGACGCCGCCCCGCTGCCGCTGTTCGCCGGTGAGGTGGTGACGCTGGAGTCGGAGTACGACGGGGTGGGCACCTTCACCACCGTCCGGGCGCTGGACCTGTCGCACCGGCTGATGCGGGGGCAGCGGGTGCGCAGCTTCGTCAACCGCAAGGCCTCCGACATCGCCCGGGAGGTCGCCGCCGCCGCCGGGATCCCGGTGGGCCGGATCGACCCCACCCCCACCGTGTACGAGACGGTCACCCAGCCGAACGTCAACGACTGGGAATTCCTCAAGATGCTCGCGGTCGACAACGACGCCGAGGTGGTGGTGGTCGACGGCCGGTTCTTCTTCCGCCGGTCGGTGCGGGCCGCCGCCGCGCCGGGCGCGGGGGTCACCGCCGAGCAGAGCCCGTTCGTGGTGGAGATGAACGAGAACCTGCTGTCGGTGCGCTCCACCGTCACCTCCGTGGGTCAGGTGGCCGGGGTGACGGTGCGCGGCTGGGACGTGCGGGCGAAGCGGCCGGTGAGTACGGAGGTCGCCACCGACGCCAGCGACGAGGTGCAGATCGGCACCACCCCGGCGAAGGCGGCCCAGCCGTTCGGCGCGGCCCGGCTCTGCGTGGCGGACGTGCCGTACCGGACGGTGGCCGAGACGCGGGCGGTGGCCGGGGCGGTGGCGGCCGACGTGACGGCGGCGTTCGCGGAGCTGGAGGTGGGGATCCGGGGCAACCCCCGGCTGCGGGCCGGGGTGCCGCTGTCGTTGCAGCAGGTGGGCGCCCCGTTCGAGGGGAAGTACACGATCACGGCGAGCCGGCACGTCTTCGGCCCCGCCCAGCTCTACGAGACGTGGCTGACGGTCAGCGGCCGGCAGGACCGGTCGACGTGGGGCCTGGCCACGGGGGCCGCCGCGCCCGCGCGGGCGACCCGGATCCCGGGGCTGGCCGTCGCGATCGTCACCAACACCAAGGCCGACGTGGACCGCCGGCACCCCGAGCGGGTCGGCCAGGGCTGGGTGCGGCTGCGCTTCCCGTGGCTGACGGACGCGCCGGACTACGAGACGGACTGGGTGCGTACGGTGCAGCTCGGCGGCGTCGGCGGGGGCGGGGTGTTCTGCCCGGAGGTCAACGACGAGGTCCTCGTGGGCTTCGAGCAGGGGCTGCTGGACCGCCCGTACGTCATCGGCGGGCTCTACAACGGGGTGGACAAGCCGTCGGTGCACGAGGGCGCGCTGGTGGACGCCTCGTCGGGGCGGATCAACCGGCGCTCGTTGGCCTCGCGTCGCGGGGACCGGATCGAGTTCCTGGAGTCGGCGCTGCCCTCGGGGCCCCGTGGGATCCGGCTGACCACGGCCCGGGACCGGCTGACTGTGCACCTCGACGACCGGCGTACGGCCGTGGTGGTGCACAGCGACGGCAGCGTCGAGATCGAGGCCCGGCAGCAGGTCACGGTGAAGGGCCGGGGGATCACCCTCGACGCCGGGGCGGGCGAGCTGACCCTGAGGGGCCGGTCGGTCAGCGTCGACGGCGGCACCCAGGTCGACATCCAGGCACCACTCGTGAAGCTCAACTGACCGGAGGGACGCTCATGCCGCCGGCCGCGCGCATCGGTGACAAGATCAGCCACCTGGCCACCGGGGTCACCCCGGGGCCGCCCACGGGGACCATCGGGCCGCCGGGCGGGCAGGCCCTGCCGCCGGGCACGCCCGGCGGCCCGCTGCTCGGGGTGTCCAGCGTGCTCATCGGCGGCAAACCGGCCGCCGTGGTCGGCACGGTCTGCGTCTGCGAGAAGCCGCCGCAGCACGCCGTGCTGCTGCTGACCAACCGGATCGTGCCGGCGGTGCCGCCGCCGCTGCGTCGGGTGCTGATCGGCGGGCACCAGGCGGCGCGGCGCGGCGACGCCACCACCTGCAAGGCCGTGGTGAGCACCGGGGCGACGACCGTGCTGATCGGCGGGTGAGGCGGCGGTGGCCGAGCAGTTCATCGGGGCGGGCTGGGCGTTCCCGCTGCGCACCGACGCCACCGGCGGCATCGCCCTGGTGGACCGGGAGCGGGAGATCGTCGAGGCGATCGGGCTCATCCTCGGCACCGCGCCGGGCGAGCGGCCGATGCGGCCGGAGTTCGGCTGCGGGGTGCACGACTACGTCTTCGCCCCGGCCGACGAGAACACCGCCGGGCGGATCGCCTTCGAGGTGCGCCGGGCGCTCGACCGGTGGGAGCCCCGCATCGACGTCACCGACGTGGTGATCAACTTCGACGCCGAGGACGCCGGGGTGCTCTACATCGACGTCCGCTACTCGATCCGGGGCACCAACGACCCGCGCAACCTGGTCTTCCCGTTCTACGTCATCCCCTCCCACGAGGAGAGCGCCCTCTCGCGCGGGGGAAGCAACCACGACGAAAGCGCCGCCTGATGCCGCTGCCCGCGCCCAACCTGGACGACCGCCGCTTCCAGCAGCTCGTCGACGAGGCGAAACGCTTCATCCAGCAGCGCTGCCCGGAGTGGAGCGACCACAACGTCTCCGACCCCGGGGTGACCCTGGTCGAGACGTTCGCCCACATGGTCGACCAGCTGCTCTACCGGCTCAACCGGGTGCCGGAGAAGAACTACCTGGCGTTCCTCGACCTGATCGGGGTGCGGCCGTTCCCGCCTACGGCCGCGCGGGGCGACGTCACGTTCTGGTTGTCCGGCCCGCAGACCCAGCCGGTGCTGCTGCGCGCCGGCACCGAGGTCGGCACCGAACGCACCCAGACCGACGAGGCCGTCGTGTTCACCACCACGGCGGACCTGGCGGTGGTGCCCTGCGAGCTGACCCGGCTGCGCAGTCACCCCGCCGAGGGCCCGCCGGTGGACCGGACCGAGGAGCTGCTCGACGGCCGGGACGTGTCCTGCTTCCCCGCCGTCCCGTCGGTGGGCGACGCCATGCTCGTCGGCCTCTCCGCCGCCGTGCCGTCCTGCGCGGTGCTGCTGCAGATGGACAGCCGGGTGGAGGGCGTCGGCGTCGACCCGCGCCAGCCGCCGCTGGTGTGGGAGGCGTGGACGGGTGAGCGCTGGTCGCCGTGCGAGGTCGACCACGACGACACCGGCGGGCTGAACCGGCCCGGCGAGGTGGTGCTGCACGTGCCCGCCACCCACGTCACCTCCGTGGTGGCCGGGCAGCGGGCCGGCTGGCTGCGGTGCCGGCTGGTGGCGGCCCGCCCCGGCCAGCCGTTCTACGCCGCGTCGCCGACGGTGCGTTCCGTGGAGGCGGCCACGATCGGCGGCACGGTCGGCGCGGTGCACGCCGAGACGGTCCTCGGCGAGCAGGTCGGCGAGGCGGAGGGGGTGCCCGGCCAGCGGCTGACGGTGGCCCGGCCGCCCATCGTCCCCGACGAGCACCCGCTGATGGTGGAGAGCAGCGACGGCACGGGGTGGCTGGAGTGGACGGAGGTGGAGACGTTCGGCGGCTCCGGGCCGGGCGACCGGCACGTCGTCGTCGACCGCACCGCCGGGGAGATCCTGTTCGGTCCGGCCGTCCGGCAGCCCGACGGCACCCTGCGCCGCTACGGTGCCGTGCCGACGGCCGGTTCCCGGATCCGGGTGCGGCGCTACCGCACCGGGGGCGGGCACAGCGGCAACGTCGCCCGGGGCGCCCTGGCCGTGCTGCGCAGCTCGATGCCGTACGTGTCGCGGGTGGAGAACCGGGCCCCCGCCACCGGCGGCGTCGACGGGGAGACCGTCGCGGAGGCCCGGCTGCGCGGGCCGGTGCAGCTACGAGCCCAGGACCGGGCGGTCACCGCCCGCGACTACGAGCTGCTGGCAAGGCAGGCCTGCCCGGCCGCCGCCCGGGTCCGGTGCCTGCCCGCCGGTGACGGCAGCGCGGCCGGCGGCGTACGCCTGCTGGTGGTGCCGGAGGCCGTCGCCGACGAGGAGGGCCGCCTCCACTTCGAGGACCTCGTCCCCCCGGACGGGATGCTCGCCACCATCGCCGAACACCTGGACGCCCGCCGCCCGATCGGGGCGCGGCTGGTCGTGGAGCCGCCGTTCTACCAGGGCGTCACGGTCGTCGCCCGGCTCGTCCCCCGCCCCGACACCGCCGTCGCCCAGCTGCGGGCCGAGGCGACGGCCACCCTCTACCGCTATCTCGACCCTGTGCACGGCGGGCCGGAGGGGACCGGTTGGCCGTTCGGGCGGCAGGTGCACTCCGGCGAGGTGTTCGGGGTGCTGCAACGGCTGCCGGGGGTCGAGGTCGTCGAGGAGGTACGCATGTTCCCCGCCGACCCGCTGACGGGCCGCCGGGGCGAGCAGGTGACCCGGATCGAGCTGGACCGGCACGCCCTCGTCTTCTCCCACCAGCACCAGGTCCGCGTCGACGAGCACCGGTCGGGTGCCTGAACAGGAGGGGGCTCGCATGCGCGCCGCCGTCGAGGGGCTGGCCACGCCCGATCCGCTGGGTCGGCGGCTACCCGCCGTCTACGCCGCCGACGACCTGGCCCAGCGCCTGACCGGCGCGTACGACCAGGTGATCGCGCCGGTGCACGCCACCCTGGACAACCTGTGGGCGTACTTCGACCCGGCGCTGGCCCCGCCCGACTTCGTGGACTGGCTCGGCGGCTGGGTCGCCGCCGGTGGCCCGCCCGACGGGGCCGGCGACGACCGGCGGCGGGTGGTCGCCGGTGCGGTCGGCCGGCACCGCGTACGCGGCACGGCCGCCGCGCTCGCCGAGGAGGTGCGGCTGGCCACGGGGATCGCTGCGGAGATCGTCGAGAGCGGCGGCACCGCCTGGTCGGCCACCCCCGGCGGCGCGCTGCCCGGGTCGCCCGAGCCGGCCCTGACGGTGCGGATCCGCGTCGCCGAGCCGGGTCCGGCGCTCGCGGCGCGGCTGCGGGCGGTCATCGAGGCGAACCGGCCGGCGCACGTGCCGTACACGGTGGAGGTGCTGCCGCCCGACGGCGGACCGGCGACGGGCGGGGCGCGGTGAGGACCTGCGACAACTGCGGTGCCGAGGTTTCCCCCGGCGACGGGTTCTGCGGCAACTGCGGTGCGTTCCTCGCCTGGAACGATCCCACGCCGCCGCCCGCCCCGGCGGCCACAGTCCACGACGCCACGGCCGAGCCCGTCGCGGACGCCGGGGCCGAGCCCGCCGCGGCCGTCGAGGACACCGCCGCCGAGCCCGCCGCGGCCGTCGAGGACACCGCCGCCGAGCCCGTCGCGGACGCCGGGGACACCGCCGCGCGGCGGGCCGCCGCGCTCGTCGTACCGGTGCGCCCCGCCGACGACGACGGCCCCGGCAGGCCGCCCGACCCGGTGCCCGCGTCGGCCCCCGCCGAGCCGCCGCCCGCCGCCGACCAGCCCCGCGCGGTGCAGCCGGGGCTGCCCGTGGCCCCCGCGCCGGTGGTCCGCGACTTCGCCGGGGACACCGCCGGCGCGCCGGGCGACGTGGTCTGCCCGGCCTGCGGCACCGGCAACCCGGCGGGCCGGTCGTTCTGCCGCCGCTGCGGCGGGCCGCTGGCCGCGCCGATGGGCCCGGCGGGGGCCGTGCCGTGGTGGCGTCGCCTGCACTGGCCCCGGCGGCGCCCCGGCCGGGGCGGGCTGCGCCGGCTGCTCACGGTGCTGGTCGTCCTGGCCCTGCTCGCCGTGGCGGTCTGGGCGGCGGTCCGGTTCGGTCCCCGGGCCGTCGACGCGGTGCGGGACCGCACGGCGACGCCCGAGGCCGTCCTGCCCAGCGCCGTGGTGGCCTCCAGCGAGGCGCGCGGGCACCCCGCCCGGTCCGTCGTGGACGGGCTGAACAACCGCTACTGGGCGCCCGCCGCCGACCGGCCCGCCACCGGCCAGTACGTGGAGCTGACCTTCGACCCGCCGATCCGGCTGATGGACCTGATCGTGCACACCGGGGCGTCGCCGCAGCAGGACGCCTTCGTCCGGCAGGCGCGCCCGGCCGAGCTGACGATGACCCTGTGGACCGGGGACGGCCCGAGCAGCGCCCGGCAGCTGCGGCTGACCGACCGGCCGGGGCCGCAGACCTTCCACCACGTGGTGGGCGGGGTGACCCGGCTCCGGTTGACGATCGACGCCAGCTACGGCGCGCAGCGGGGGCGGGAGGTGGCGCTGGCCGAGGTGGAGGTGTTCAGGCGGCCGTGACGTGCACGGGCCGGGCGGCCGACGGGTGGGTCACGCCCAGCGAGCGCAGCACCCGCTCGTACGTCTGCTGGCTGCGCCGGGACGCGGCCACGTCGCCGGCCCGCCGCTGCGCGGCCACGAGCAGCCGCCAGCCGTCGTCGTGGTAGCCGTCCAGCTCCAGCGCCCGCCGGGCGGCCAGCACCGCCGCCCGCGCCCGCCCCCGGTCCAGTTCCACCCGGGCGAGCAGCGCCGCCGCCTCCGTCGCCCGTGCCCGGTACCGTTCCCGGTCGGCGACCACCCATTCGGCGGCCCCGTCCTCGGGCAGCAGGTCACCGCCGTAGTGGTCGAGGGCGCCGCGCAGCGCCCCGGTGACCGCGGTGGCGTCGCCGGTCGGCCCGGCGTGCCGGGCGACGGCCAGCGCCGCCTCGAAGGCCAGCACGTCGCTGCCGCCGCCCGGCCCCGGGTCCAGCAAATACGACGACCCGTCCCGGACGACGAACCGGGACGCGCCCCGGGCCACCCCGGGCTCCAGGAAGGTGCGCAGCGTCGACACGCTCACGTGCAAATTGTTGACGGCGGCCCGTTCCGGCAGCTCCGGCCAGAGCGCCGCCATGATCCGGTCCCGGTGCACGGGCCGGCCGGCCTCGGCCGCCAGGTAGCGCATCAGGGCCCGGACCCGGGGCCGGACGCCCGACCAGGCCACCGGGACGCCGTCCAGTTCCAGCCGGAATCCGCCGAAGCACCGCAGCCACAGGCGGGGGTGTTCTGCCGCAACGATCGGGCGATCCCTCGAAATCATGTGATCTGTCTCCCTTGCCGCCACGGCGACGCCGACCGCGCGCCGGCACGCGCCGGACGCCGACACCGGGCCGCGCGGGGCGACGACGCCGGGGCGGCCCAGGCGCGACGGCCGGTGCTGGGGAGGTGGCGACGTCGACGCCGCGGGGGACAGTGTGCGCGGCGCGCGGGGGACATGGACAGCCGTCATTTTGGGGACTTCTCCGGCATCTACCATCGGTAGCGCTCGGTACACGCTGGAGTTCGGGCACCCCTCCTTCCCGGGAGCAACCTGATGCCGACCGTCGATCCACCCGACGCCGGCCCCGCGCCGGTCGTCGTCCGGTGGGACCGCCTGACCGGCGAACGCTGGCCGGAGCTGGCCACGCTCACCGCCGACGGGCTGGTGCTGCTCGTGCTGCCCCGCGCCACCACGGTCGACCCGCTGGCGTTGCTCGCCGCCGGGGCCCGGGCCGTCCTGCGCGACGGCGACGGCGTCGACGAGCTGGAGCTGGCCCGGTCGGCGGTGCTCACCGGCGGGTCGTACCTGTCGCGGAGCGTGGCGGCGCTGGTCGGCGGCCGACCGGACGGCGGCGGCCGGGCGTCGCCGGGCGGGTCGGAAGTGTCGCTCGGCCCCCGCGAGGTGGAGACCCTGCGGTGCATCGCGCAGGGCCTCACCCACCGGCAGGTCGCCCACCGCCTCGGGGTGACGGAGCAGACCGTCAACACGTACGCCAAGCGGCTGCGCCGCAAGCTCGGGGCGGCCAACAAGGCGGAGCTGACCCGGCGGGCGGTGGAACTCGGCTATTTGTCGGTGTGAACCCGTTCTTGCCGGTCATCTTGCCTCGCCCCGCCACCCGCAGCGTAGTTGACTGCTCACCGAGGGGTGGGGCGATGTTCGACGTGTGTGTGGTGGTGGCCGAGCCGTTGGCCCGGCGCGGGGTGCGCCAGCTCATCGACGGCAACGACCGGGTGCGGAGCCTGCGCACCGTCGACGCGGTGGGCGAGGTGGCGGCCGGGACGGTGGCGGTCGTGGTCCTGGTCGACCCGCCACCGCAGGTGCTCCGCTGGTCGTGCGCCCGGCACCCGACGCTGGTGATGGTGCCGGAGTCCGCGGAGGGCGCGACGCTGGACGCGATCCGGGCCGGCGCCCGCTCGGTGGTGACCACCGCGACCGAGCGGGTCCACCTGTGGACGGCCCTCGACGTGGTCGCGGCCGGCGGGTTCTACCTGTGCCCGACGCTGTCGGCGCGGCTCCGGGCCTGCGCGACCGGCCCGGAGGCGGGGCGGCCGGCGGCCGGCGGAGGTCGGGCCCCGGCCTGCGCGCCGGGGCCCGGCCCCGGCCGCGACCGGGCGCGCTTCCGGCCGCCCGGCCGCCCGGCGCTCGCCCCCCGCGAGGCGGCGACGCTAACGCTGATCGCCCAGGGGCTGACGCACGCCCAGGCCGCGCGCCGGCTGGGCATCTCCGAGGCGACGGTGAACACCTACCTCACCCGGATCAGGTCCAAGTTGGACGTCGGGAACAAGGCGGAGCTGACCCGCGAGGCGATCACCCTCGGCCTGGTGCGGCGGCGGTCGGGGAGCACCGACCCGGTCACCTGAGGGAGCCGGGCCCGCCGGCCCCTGGGCTGGCTGCTGGCCGTGTCGCCGCGCCCCGACCGCGCAGGTGGGCGGCCAGCCGCCCCCGGGCCGCCTCCCGGTCCCCGGCCGCCTCGTCACCGGCGAACCGCTCGGCGGCGAACAGCGCCAGCAGCGTGTGCAGGACGTACCGGCCGGGGGCCGCGCCGGTGCCGAGCAGTCCCGCGTCGACCAGCCTGTCGAGTCGGTCCTCGGCGACCGGCACCGGCTCGCCGGACAGCGCCGCGACCACCGGCGCGGTGTACTCCGGCAGCGGGGCCGCGCCCAGCAGCCGGAACGTGCGCCGGACGGATGGGTCGAGCAGCCGGTACGACCGTTCGAACGCCCCCCGCACCTGGATGTCGCCGGCCCGCAGCAGGTCGAGCCGGCGCTGCTCGTCGCGGAGCCGCTCGACGAAGCACCGCGCGCTCCACTCGGGCCGGACCGCGAGTCGGTTCGCGGCAGCCCGGACGGCGAGCGGCAGCCCGCCGCAGAGCCGGCCCAGCTCCGCCGCCGCCGGGTCGTCGGCGGCGATCCGCCCGCCACCCACCGACGCGGCGAGCAGGGTGCGCGTCTCGGCGTCGGACAGCACGCCCAGCGGCATCCGGTCCGCCCCGACCAGCCCGGCCAGGGCGTTGCGGCTGGACACCAGCACCAGCCAGCCCGGCCCGCCCGGCAGCAGGGGCCGCACCTGCGCCTCGTCGCGCGCGTCGTCCAGCACCAGCAGCCCGCGGCGGGCGGCCGCGAGGGTGCGCCACAGGGTCAGCCGGGCGTCCGTGGCAGGCGGTGGGGCCGCCACGCCGAGGGCGGTCAGCAGTTGGTCGAGGGCCTGCGCCGGGGTCGTCGGCTCGTCGTCCATGCCCCGCAGGTCCACGTACAGGGGCCCGCCCGGGAAGCGGCGCGCCAGCTCGTGTGCGGCGTGCACCACCAGGCTGGACTTGCCGACCCCGGGCGCGCCGCTGACGACCACGACCCGGCTGACGCCGGACCGTCCGGCCGCCTCGGCCGCGCCGGCCAGCCGGCGCAGTTCCCCGGCCCGGCCGGCGAAGTCGGCGAGGTCACCGGGGAGGGAGCCCGCCCCGTCGTCCCACCCGCCCCCGCGGGCCGCGGTGAGCAACCGGGACCGGTCCGGCTCGGAGAGGCTGAGGCGGTCGGCCAGTTCCTGCACGGTGCGGCGCTGCGGCCGGGCCACGCGGCCGAGCTCCAGGTTCCGCACCGTACGCACGGCGACGCCCGCGAGGTCGGCCAGCTCCTCCTGGGTCAGGCCGGCGTCCGTGCGGTGCCGCCGCAGCAGGGCCCCCAGCCGGCCGTTCATCCCGACGCCACCGAGACGCCGACCCCATCCGTGAACGTCACCCCACGGATAGTTACAGAAACCGAGGGCCGGTGCCCAACCCCGGCCCCGCCCGACGGGGTCACGGGGCGTCGACGGTCCTGCGGCGCTCGGCCCGGAAACGCGACGGGGTCACCGCGTAGTGGGTGAGGAACGCCTGGCGCAGCGACTCGGTGGAGCCGAAGCCGCACCGCCGGGCCACCGCCGCGAGCGGCAGCGCGGTCGACGTCAGCAGGTGCGCGGCGGCCTCGGTGCGCGCCCGCCGCACGTACTGGGCGGGGGTCGACCCGGCGTGGGCGAGGAAGAGCCGGGAGAGCTGCCGCTCGCTGACCCCGGCGAGCCGGGCCAGGGCGGCGGTGCCGAGGTCGTCGGCCAGATGGGTGGCGATGTGGCTACGGGCCCGGCGCACCACGAGGTCGTCGGTCGAGCAGCGGGCCAGGAACATGCTCAGTTGTGCCTGGGCGCCGGGGCGTTGCAGGTAGGCGACCACGCCCAGCGCGACGCCCCGCGCCAGGGCCATGCCGTGGTCCTCCTCGACGAAGGCGAGGGTGAGGTCGAGGGCGCTGGTGACGCCGCCGGAGGTGGCGACGTTGCCGTCGCGGATGTAGATCGGCTCCGGGTCGACGGTGACGTCGGGATAGCTGCGGGCGAGCTGGTCGGCGTACATCCAGTGGCTGGTGGCCCGGCGGTTGGCGAGCAGGCCGGCCTCGGCGAGCACGGTCGCCCCGGTGCACACCGACGCGACCCGGCGGGCCAGCGCCGCCAGCCGGCGCACGTGGCCGGTCACCAGCGGGTTGGCGGCGGCCCGCGTGTGGCCCAGGCCGCCGGAGACGACCAGCGTGTCGACGGGGCCCGTGCACCGCTCCAGCGTCTCCTGGGCGCAGAGTCGCAGGCCGGAGTCGCAGGTGATGGGCTGCCCGCCGGGCGTGGCCAGCACGATCCGGTACGGCGGGTCCGCGCCGATGCGGTTGGCGATGTCCAGGCTGGAGCTGACGCAGGCGATGTCGATCAGCTCCGCGCCCTCGTAGCCGACGATCAGGACCGTTCTCTCCCCCATCGCCCCACCGTACGAGACGACCGGAAAAGATCGATCACGACTTATAGTGTGGCCATGGCGTGGCAACCGGTGATGGCGATCGACGAGGCGCGGGCGTGGCTCGCCGAGATCCTGTCCGGCACCGACCGGCTCCGGGTGGAGGCGATCGACGGCGGCCGGGTGGTCTGCGCCGCCGGCCCCGACGGGCTCGAACGCCGCATCGACGGGGCGCTGTCCGGGCCGGCCATGTTCTGGGCGATCGACCTGGCCGGCTTCGTCGCGGTGAACGTGCTGGTCGGGCCGGCGCCCGCGATGGCGCTGGCCAACAGCAGCATCAGCTTCCTGGAGCCGGCCGAGCCCGGCGTGCTGCGGGTCGCCGCCGAGGTGGTCAACATCGCCAGCCGCTCGGCGGTCGTGGACGCGCGGGCCACGGACCACCGTGGCCGCCTGGTCGCCATGGCCACGCTGCACTTCGCGCTGCCGTCGCGGGCCGCCCGCGCGGCCACGCTCGCCGCCCAGGCCGGGGCGGAGAGGGCTCAGGCCGGGGCGGAGAGGTAGGTGCCGCGCTGCCACGGGTAGCCGGGCAGCGAGACGACCGCCCGGCCGGGCGGGGCCGGCACCGGCTCGTCCGCGCCGAGCGCCCGCACGGCCGGGTGCGCCTCGCCTGCGGCCAGGGCCGCCAGCGCCGCCGCCGCGCCGGCCGGCTCGGCCGCCTCGACCCACACCGCGTGCTTGAGCCGGGTGCGGCCGCCGGTGGCGGTCGACGCGAACGCCGGGTAGTCCGCGTCGGGCAGGGCGGCCAGGTGCGCCGCGTACCGGCCGGCCAGCTCGGCGAGCGCGCCCGGGGTGGCGGCCGACACGGGGAAGCCGCGCGGGGCGGGCACCGCTGCGGCCGGCTCGGGCGGCGGTGCCGGGGACAGCACCGCGAAGGCGTTGGTGCCGCTCATCCCGTACGAGCTCGTCGACGCGCAGGGGCCCAGCCGGTCGTCCCAGGGCACCGCCACCGCCGCGATCTCGATGCCGGTGCCCGCGAGGTCGACGCGCGGGTTGAGCTCCCGGTAGTTGGCCTGCGGGGCGATCGTGCGGTGGTGCAGGCACAGCACGGCCTTCACCAGCCCGAGCACCCCGGCGGCCGACTCGGTGTGGCCGACGTTGCCCTTCACCGAGCCCACGTACAGCGGGCGGCCGTCGCGGCGGCCGAGCGCGGCCACGACCGCCTCCAGCTCGGACGGGTCGCCCAGCGGGGTGCCGGTGCCGTGCGCCTCGTGGTAGCCGACGTCCCGCGCGGACACGCCGGCCGCCGCGAGGACGGTGTCGATGAGCCCCGCCTGGGCCGACACGTTCGGCGTCGTGAACGTCGCCGTGCGCCCGTCGTGGTTGATGCCGGTGCCGCCGATCACCGCGAGGACGCGGTCGTGGTCCCGGCGGGCGTCGGCGAGCCGCTTGAGCACCAGCAGGCCGCAGCCCTCGCCCCGGACGAACCCGTTCGCGTCGGCGTCGAACGGGCGGGAGCGGCCCTGCGGCGACAGCGCGCCGGTCTGCGCCACCGCCCGGGTGGTGCCCGGGGCGAGGACCAGGTTGACGCCGCCCGCGAGGGCCACGTCGCAGTCGCCGGCGGCCAGCGCCCGGCACGCGGTGTGCACGGACACCAGCGACGACGAGCACGCCGTGTCCAGCGCGAACACCGGACCCCCCAACCCGAGGGTGTACGCGACCCGGCCGGCGGCGAACGCGTGGCCGTTGCCGATGGTCCAGTACGAGTTGGGGTCGCCGGAGAGCCACTGCCAGTAGTCCCGGCCGGTGATGCCGACGAACACGCCGGTGGACGCGGCGACGGCGGCGACGGGGATCGCCGCGTGCTCGAACGCCTCCCAGGCGACCTCCAGCAGCAGCCGGTGCTGCGGGTCGAGCACCCGGGCCTCCTTCGGCGCGATGCCGAAGAACTTCGGGTCGAAGTCGAACGCCCCGTCGAGGTATCCGCCCCGGGTGACCATGCCGTCCCACGCCGCGCCGAACGCGTCGCGCCGGTCGGCCGGCAGGTCGCCGGTGAGGTCGCGGGCGTGCAGGATGGCCGACCAGTACGCGTCGAGGTCGGCGATGCCGCCCGGCGCGCGGACGGCCATCCCGACCACCGCGATGGGTGTGCCCACTACAGGACCCGGTGCATCCAGCCGTGGGTGTCCTCGGCCCGGCCGTACTGGATGTCCAGCAGGTGGGTGCGGAACTGGCGGGTGTACTTGCCGGGGGTGCCGTCGCCGACCGGGGCGGAGAACTCCTCGCTCTTGAACCCGATGATCGGGGTGATCACGGCGGCGGTGCCGGCCGCGAACGCCTCCGTGACCGTGCCGTCGGCGAGCCCGTCGCGGATCTCGTCCATGCCGATCGACCGCTGCACCGGGTCGAGGCCGTGCTCGGCGGCGAGCGCCAGCACGCTGTCGCGGGTCACCCCGTCGAGGATGGTGCCGAGGCTCGGGGTGACGAGCTGCTGGTCGCGGGTCACGAAGAAGACGTTCATGGTGCCCGACTCGTCGATGTCGCGCCGCTGCTCGCCGCCCAGGTAGAGCACCTGCTCGCAGCCGTGCCCCAGCGCCTCGCGCTGCGGGGCGAGGCTCGCGGCGTAGTTGCCGCCGCACTTGGCCGCGCCGGTGCCGCCGATCGACGCCCGGCTGTACTTCGTGGAGATCCACAGGGTCACGCCGGTGACCCCGTTCGGGAAGTACGACCCGGCCGGGCAGGCGATCACGCAGTAGGTGACCTGCTGCGCCGGCCGCACCCCGAGGAACGCCTCCGCGGCGAACATGAACGGGCGCAGGTAGAGGCTCTGCTCCCCGCCGTACGGCGGCACCCACGCCTCGTCGGCGCGGACCAGCGCGGCGACGGACTCGACGAAGGTTTCCTCGTCCAGCTCGGGCAGGACGAGCCGGTCGGCGGACGCGGCGAACCGGCGCGCGTTGAGGCCGGGCCGGAACAGCCAGATGCTGCCGTCGGCGCGGCGGAACGCCTTGAGCCCTTCGAGGATCTCCTGCGCGTAGTGCAGGACGGCCGCCCCGGGGTGCAGGGTGAACGGGGCCAGCGCGGTGACCTGGTGGTCGTGCCAGCCCGCGTCCGGCGTCCACGTCACGGTGACCATGTGGTCGGTGAAGTGCCGGCCGAACCCGGGATCGGCGAGGATCTCCTCCCGCTGCTGCTGGGGAGTCGGGTGGTCGGTTCGCCTCAACCGGAACTCGGCGGTCATCTGGGCTCTCCTCGGGACGGTGGCTCGGTGAAGACGGCGACGCAGTTCTGCCCGCCGAAGCCGAAGGCGTTGGTGAGCGCGGCCCGCACCGGCATCTCCCTGGCCTGGTGCGGCACGTAGTCCAGGTCGCACTCCGGGTCCGGCTCGTGCAGGTTGATCGTGGGCGGCACGACCTGCTCGCGGATCGCCATGGCGCACACCATCGCGCCGAGCGCCCCGGCCGCGCCGATCAGGTGGCCGAGCATCGACTTGGGCGCGCTGACCGCCACCCGGTCGGCGGCGTCGCCGAGCGCGGCACGGATCGCGACGGTCTCCGTGCGGTCGTTGGCCTTCGTCGAGGTGCCGTGGGCGCAGATGTAGTCGACGTCGTCGGGGCGCAGCCCGGAGCGGGCCACGGCCTGCCGGATCGCGGCGGCGGCGTGCACGCCGCCCGGGGCGGGGGCGCTCACGTGGAACGCGTCGCTGGTCAGCGCGCCACCGGCGAGGGTGGCATAGGGGGTGGCCCCCCGGCGGCGGGCGTGCTCGGCCGACTCCAGGACCAGCACCACCGCGCCCTCGCCGAAGACGAAGCCGTCGCGGTCGGCGGAGAACGGCCGGCTGGCGCCCGCCGGGTCGGCGTTGCGCTCGGACATCGCGCCCATGCTCACCAGGCCGGCGAACATGGCCGGGGTGATCGCCGCGTCGGTGCCGCCGCAGACGACCACGTCCGCCTCGCCGCTGAGGATCAGGCGGCGGGCGTCGAGCAGCGCGTACGCGCCGCTGGCGCAGGCCAGGGCGCTGGCGTTGACCGGCCCGTGCGCGCCCAGGTCGATGGCGATCTCGCAGGCCGGCATGTTGGTCAGGGAGGACGGCACGAACTGGGCGCTGGGCGCGGACGGCACGGGCGCGAGGAGCCCCCGGGTGGCCGCCTCGACGGTGTCGAAGCCGGCGACGGCCGCGTTGACCACCACGCCCACCCGGTCGGCGTGGTCGGGGTCGACGGTCAGGCCCGCGTCGGCGACCGCCTCCCGCGCGGCGACGACCGCGAACTGGCTGAACCGCGCCATCCGGCGGGCCCGCTTCGGGGTGAAGTGCGCCGCCGGGTCGAAGCCCCGCACCTCGGCGGCGATGCGGGTGGGCAGGTCGGCGGCGTCGAACGCGGTGATCGCGCCGACGCCGGACTTGCCGGCCAGCAGGCCGTGCCAGGTGCTCTCCCGGTCGAGGCCGAGCGGCGTGACGGCGCCGATGCCGGTGATGACGACGTCGCCCCCTACCATCCCGCCACGGCCCCACTTCTCAGGCATCGAACGACCCACCGCAGACTATCAATCGCCGTGACCGCGCGGCAGGCGTCCGTGCGGCGGTCGCCGCTCCCGCCGGTCGTCCCGGGGACCCGGCCGGTCATGCCGGCCGCCCCGGGCCGCGCGCCGCGACGGGCACGCCCCGCCAGGCGTCGGGCCCGGCCCCGGCGGGCGGGGCCGCCACGCAGGCGACGTACCCGTCGGGGGCGGCCACGCCCGTGCGGCCCGGCAGCAGGTCGAGCACGCGCCGGTGCAACTCCTCCGGTACGGCCGAGGCGTCGGCGACGTACGCCGTCAGCCCGGTGCCCGGCGCGGGCCCGGCGGCGAGGACGGCGACCTCGACGCCCCCGGCCGCCTCGCGGACCAGCTCCGCCACGTCGGCGGGGCGCACCCAGCCGGCGGGGGTACGCACCCAGTCCGCGCCCCGGACGGCGGGGGTGAGGCCGATCCGGCCGGGGATCTCGGCGACGCCGATCTCGTCGGCGACCGCGTCGCACAGCAGCGTCTCGATGCCCCGCACGATGGTCTCGCCGAGCGCACCCGGCAGGTACGTCGTGTCCACCAGCAGGCCGAGGCGGCAGACCCCCTCCCCGGCGTTGCTGGCGGCGACCATGAACTTCATGTCGCTGCGGGGCAGCGGGTCCAGCCGCGTGTAGCGGGACCCGGCGCGCAGCTCGGCGAGCCGGTCCGGCCCCGGTTCCGGGCCGGTGACGGCCCAGTCGTTGCCCCGGTGCCCGTTGTTGAAGTAGGTGGACAGGTCAAACGACACGCCCCGCCGCCGGCCCACCTCCTCGACCACCGTCCGGACGGCGCGCGGGTCGCACTGCGCCCGGCGGTACGCGTCGAACGCCGGCCGGTGCGTCTGCCGGACGGCGGTGAGCAGGTCCACGTCGCGCGGGACGGTGAACGCCAGCAGCGCGTCCAGGGTGTTCAGCGCGATCAGGTCGCGGCTGCGCCGGTCGAGCCGGTTGCCCGTGATCAGCTTGAGCACGGCCGTGTCGTGGCCGTTGTAGGCGGTCAGGACGAGCGTGGTGAGGCAGAGCAGCACGGTCGAGAACGACGTGCGGGTGCGCGCCGCGAGGGTGGCCGCCGCCGCGGCCACCGCCGCCGAGTCGAGCAGGTGCCGCTCGATGGGCTGGTCGCCGGTGGCCGCGCGCGGCAGGTCGAACATGGACGCCGGCGCGGCGGACAGGCCCTGTTCCCAGTGCCGGAGCCCGAGCCGGCTCTGCTGCTGGCCGGCGGGTGATCCCTCGAAGGCGGCCTGCTCCAGCGCCTGCGGCACGCCCTCACCGGCCGACGGCTGCGCACCGACGGGCGACGCCGACTGCGGCACGGCGACCGGCGGCGACGCCTGCTCCGGCTGGTCCTGCTCGCCGGTGAGCCCGGCGAGCAGGAGGTCGACGAACGTGTTGAACGCCCAGCCGTCGAACGCCAGGTGCGACCCGACGAACGCCACGGCGGTGACCCGGCGCTCCCCGTCGACGACGCAGCCGACCCGCAGCGGCCACTCGGCCTCGTGGTCGAACGCGGTCTCCGCCAACCGCCCGGCCAGCTCCTCCGCGACGCGCGCCGGGTCGTCGTGCCCGTCCGCCACCACGACGTCGTACGCCCCCGAGGCGTGGACCTCCTGGCGGGGCTGGCCCGACCGGGCCACGTACCGGGTCCGCAGCGTCTGGTGCGCCTCGACCAGGCCCCGCAGGGTCGCGAGCAGCCGGGCCTGCCCGACGGGTTCGGCGAGCACGAGGGGCTGGCCGATGTTGAACTGGTTCGCCTCCTTGCCGAACCACTGCATCGCGTCCCACATCACGCTCTGCGCCCAGGTCAGCGGCCCGGACGCGGCCTCGCCGACGGCGAACGGCAGGTCGAGCACGGCCGGGTCCGGCGGGCCGTCGGTGGTCGCGTCACGCACGGTGCCCCCCGTTCACCGGCGCGGCGGCCGGGCGACCGCCCTTCGGGGTGAGCCGCAGCGGCAGGTGGTCGAGCCCCCGGAACGCCGGGCTGGGGATCTTGACCAGCTCGCCGATCAGCTCGATGTCGTCGGTGCGCTCGATGAGCAGGCGCAGGAACGTCGCCGCTTGGAGGCGGGCCAGGTGCATGCCGACGCAGGTGTGGATGCCCGCCCCGAAACCCAGGTGCCCGTCGGTGCGGCGGTCGATCCGGTAGGCGTTGGGGTCGGGGAACTTGCGCGGGTCGCGGTTGGCCGCCGCGAACGACAGCTCGACCCGGGCGTCCCTCGGGATGGTGGTGTTGCCGACGACGACGTCGGTCGTGGCGGTGCGGAAGACGTTCTGCACG
Organism: Micromonospora sp. DH13; assembly: GCF_020873825.1. Taxonomy (NCBI): domain Bacteria; kingdom Bacillati; phylum Actinomycetota; class Actinomycetes; order Micromonosporales; family Micromonosporaceae; genus Micromonospora; species Micromonospora sp. DH13. The sequence goes on along the minus strand of NZ_JAHWGR010000005.1, from coordinate 268,456 downwards.
GGCGGGTAGAAGCGGGCCGTCTCCTCGATCGTCGCCGGGATCAGGTCGGGCCGGCTGCGCACCAGGCGGAACTGGTCGGGGTGGTTCAGCAGGGCGTCCAACATGTTGCCCAGGAAGTGCGTCATGGTCTCCTGGCCGCCGACGAGCAGGGTGAGGCAGAGCCAGAGGATCTCGTTCTCGGTCACCCCGCCCTTCTCGGCGGCGGCGAACAGCTTCGACACCACGTCGCTGCGGGGCGGCTGCGCCCGGCGCTCCTCCAGCAGCCCACCGAGGAAGGTGGACAGGCCGGCGACGGAGGAGAGCGCGGACTTGGCGGCCCGCAGCCGCAGCGCGTTCTCGTCGGGGTCGTCCGGGGCGTCCTCGCCGACCTTCGCGTTGGCGATGAAGCTCTCCAGCACCCCGGCGGTCAGCTTCAGCTTGGCGAGGTTGTCGCTGGGCACCCCGACGATCGTGGTGACGACCTTGACGGGCAGCAGGATGATCGCCTGCTGGACGAGGTCGATGTCGCCGGTGGCGACGGCCTCGTCGAGCAGCTCGCCGCAGACCTGCTCGATGAACGGCCGCCAGAACTGCACGCCACGGGGCGAGAAGTCGTGCCGGATCAGCCCGCGCATCCGGGTGTGGTCGGGCTGGTCGAGCCCGAACAGCACGGGCAGCGTGGACCGGTGGTAGGCGATCCCCTCGGCCGAGGAGAGGCCGCCGTGGTCCTTCGCCGCCGCGCGCACGTGGTCGTACCGGATGACCAGCCACATGTCGCGGTCGGCCAGGTACAGCGGCTCCTCGTGGCGCAGCAGCTCCGCGTACGCGGGATAGGGGTCGTCCATGGCGCTCGGGGAGAAGGGGTCGAACTCTGCGGTGTGCGTTGCGCTGGTCACTGACGGGTCCTCCGGACTTCGCTGTGGCTGGTGGGCCGGACGTCGGCGTCCACCCCGGTCACCGGTACGCCCTCGCCTGCAGCTCGAACATCTCCGCGTAGAGGCCGTCGGCGGCGATCAGGTCGGCGTGGCCGCCCAGCTCGGCGACCCGGCCGTCGGCGAGCACCACGATCAGGTCGGCCAACTGGACGGTGGAGAAGCGGTGCGACACGAACACGCTGACCGCGCCGGTGGCGGCGGCGACCCGGGCGGCCTGGAGGCGGTACCGCTCGAACATCGCGTGTTCGGCCTCGGCGTCGAGGGCGGCGGCGGGCTCGTCGAGGACGACCAGCAGGGGGTCGTCGCGCATGAACGCCCGGCCGAGGGCGAGCTTCTGCCACTGGCCGCCGGAGAGTTCGGCCCCGTCGGCGTACTCGCGGCCGAGCTGGGTGTCGAGGCCGGCTTCGAGCTGCCCGACGAGGTCGCCGGCGCCGGCGCGCTCCAGCGCGGCACGCACCGCCGGCTCGTCGTCGAGCCGGGGCAGGTCACCGACGCCGACGGTCCGCCGGGCCGGCAGTTCGAGGCGGACGAAGTCCTGGAAGCCGGCCGCGATTCGGGCCCGCCACCCGGGCAGCGGCAGGTCGGCCAGGTCGACGCCGTCGACGAGGACCCGGCCGGCGGTCGGGCGCAGCAGCCCGCAGACGAGCTTGACGAGGGTGGTCTTGCCGGCGCCGTTGTCGCCGACGATCGCCACGGTCGCGCCCGCCGGCAGGTGCAGGTCGAGGTTGGCGAGCACCGGCTGTTCCCCGCCGGGGTAGCGCAGCTCGACGCCGACGAGCCGGATGCCGTCGCGCAGCCGCTCCGGCGGCGGCGACCCGGCCGGCGGGGCGGGTGAGCCGGCGGGGCCGGGCGGGTCAGTGGGGCCGGGCGGGTCAGCGGAACCGGCGGGTCGGGCCTCGTCCCGGTCGGCGCGCTCCCCGGCCCGGACCAGTTCGTGGACCTCGTCGAGCCGCTGGTAGACGCTGCGCAGCCGCTGGAGGTCCTGGAGGACACCGACCGCGGCGGCCACCTGCTGGTTGACCTGCGCCGCGATGGTGATGACCAGGATGACGTCGCCCACGCCCCGGCGGCCGGCGACGGCGTCGCGCAGGATCAGGAGCACGGCGGCGATGTAGCCGCCCGCGAACGCCAACTGCCCGAGCATGCGGACGAGGCTCGCCACGGCCTGCGTGCGCCACAGCCGCCGGGTGGCGTCCTGCCAGAACGCGCCGTGCCGGCGGCGTACCTCCTGTTCCAGGCCGAAGACCCGCAGCTCCTTGCCGGACGCGGCGTGGGTGGCGAGGCGGAACAGGCCCAGGGCCCGGCGGGTGGACTCGGCGCTGGCCTCCCGAGACCGGTCCACCATCCGCTCCGCCCGCCGGCCGGCCAGCAGCGGCGGCACGGCGACCAGCGGCAGCAACAGCAGCAGCGGGTGCAGCGAGGCGAGCACCGCCGTCGTCAGCGTCATGGACACGGCCAGGCCGACGCCGGTCAGCACCGCCTGGAGGCCGACGCGGAGCTGCTCGACGTCCTCCTCCAGGATCCTGACCTTGTCGGCGAACTCGGGCTGCTCGAAGTGGGCCATCCCGGCCGAGCCGTTGGTGGCGTCCATCAGCTCCTGGTGCAGGTGCAGGACGTCCAGCTCCGACAGCTCGAAGTAGGCGATGTGCGCGAAGTGGCCGAGGGTGAGGCCGGCGATCAGCAGCACCGCCACGGCGACCCCGGCGAGGCTCGCGGCGACCGGCCGCCCGGCGTTCGCGGCCTCGAACAGGACGCGCAGCATGATCGCCACCAGGGGCCACGCCGCCGCGCCGGCGACGACGAGCACCAGCGCCGTGACGGCCTTGCGCCGGTCCTGCCGCAGCGAGGTCCGCCACAGCGACCAGGCGGCCGACAGCAGTCCGCGACTCATCCGAGGCTCCGTTCCTGTCCGATCTCCGCCGGCGCGCCGTCGCCCTCCGGGCCGCCCGGGTCGTCGCCGTCCGGGTGGTCCGGGTCGCCGTCCGGGCGGTCGTCGAGGAACCGGGCCGCCTGCAACTCGAACAGCCGGGCGTACCGGCCGCCGTGGCGCAACAGTTCGTCGTGCGAGCCCTGCTCGACGACGCGCCCCTCGGCCAGCACGACGATGTGGTCGGCGCGGCGCACGGTGGCGAACCGGTGCGAGATGAGGACCGTGGTGACGCCCGCCGTGGCGGCGATGATCTCGTCGAAGAACCGCGCCTCGGCGCGGACGTCCAGGCTGGCCGTCGGCTCGTCGAGCACGAGCACCGACGCGCCGTGGCGGACGGCGAACAGCGCCCGGGCGATGGCGAGCCGCTGCCACTGGCCGCCGGAGAGGTCCACCCCGCCGCGCAGCTGCCCGGACAGCGGGGTGTCCAGCCCTCGCGGCAGCGCGTCGAGCGTGCCCAGGATGCCCGCCGCCTCGGCCGCCGCCCGGATGCCGGCGAGGTCACCGGCGTGCCCGGCGGCACCGAGCGCGATGTTGTCGGCGGCGCTGGCCTCGTACCGCAGGTAGTCCTGGAAGATCACGGCGAGGTTGCCGCGCCAGCGCGCCACGGGCAGGGCGTCGACGGGCTGCCCGCCCACGGTGATCCGGCCCGAGGTCGGGGTCGCCAGCCGGGCGAGCAGCTTGACCAGGGTGGTCTTGCCGGCGCCGTTGAGCCCCACGATCGCGGTGCACCTGCCCGGGGGCAGGGTGAGGTCGAGGTCGGTGAACACGGGCGCGGACCGGTGCGGGTAGCGGTAGGACACCGCCTCGAACCGGATCGGCACGGCGGCGGGCGGCGCGCCCGGCTCCCCGGCCGGGCGCGGCGCGGGCACCGGCGGGGGTGTCGATGCGGGCCCGGGAACGAGGGCGGGGGCTTGGTCCGGGGCGGACCGGGCCCGCATGCCGGCGCGGAACTCGTCGACCGCCCGGTAGGCGTTCATGCCGAACTGGGTCTGCACGTCGGCCTCGGGATAGAACTCGCCGAGCTGGATCGCCGCCAGGACGGCCTGGATGACCAGCGCCAGCCGGGTGAGGTCGACCTCCCGCTGCCCGCCGGCAAGGCCCAGCGCGGCGAGGACCGCGACGAGCACCACCAGCCCGAGGGCCGTGTAGCCGAAGTAGGGCCGCAGGTAGACGCGGCGCCGCTCGGCCCAGACCGGGCGCATCCAGTCCAGGTACGCCGCCGCGTACTGCTCGCGCAGCCACGGCAGGAGACCGAAGACGCGGATCTCCTTGGCGGCCGGCTTGCCCGTGGCGACGGAGCGGAAGTATGTCAGCCGGCGCACCCGGGCCACGATCGTGCCGTAGATCGCCGCGTACTTGCGCAGGCCACCGCGCTGGCCGTGGCGGAACGCCAGGACGGCGGCGAGCAGGCCCACGCCCGCGAACCAGGAGAACACGACGCCGACGACCACCGCGTACCCGGTGAGCTGGCCGTAGCGGGCGAGCAGCGCCAGCATCCCGGCGCAGGCGGCCCCGGGGCTCTGGATGCCCTGCTCCACCTCGCGGGACGCCTCGCTGAGCCGGTCGGTCAGCGCCCGGTCGTCCAGCGGTTCCATGCCCGGGCTGCTCAGCGCGGCGGCCATCAGCTCGTCGGCGACCCACCCGTCGACGCGGCGCTGGACCAGCAGCCCGGTGGTGAGCTGGAGCTGGGCCAGCAGCTGCTGCGCGCTGAGCGCGGCGGCGGCGACGACGAACGCGGTCACCAGCCGCCCGAACGCCGGCGAGTCCACGCCGTCGCGGACGGCGGCGGGCAGCCGCCCGACGAGCAGGCTCGTCATCACGATGAACAGCACCGGCGCGGCGGCCAGCAGCACGTTGTTGACGACGGCGGCGGTCACCGCCGCCCAGCCCGCGCGCGGCAGCAGCCGCAAGATGCGCCACCGGTCCACGGCGGTGCGCCGCAGCACGCCGAGCGCGGTAATGCGTTCCGGCCCGTCGACGGTCATACCCGTTCCTCGATCCCAGCGAGTTGGTCGGCGTGGTCCTGCGCGCGCCGGAACGCCTCCGCCGCCGCCGTGCCCTCGGCGAAGGCCCGCACCGCGTCCAGCCCGGCGGTGTCCCGCGCGCCGCCGACGACGTGGTGCCAGACGCCGGCCGCGCGCACCGTCGCCACGAGGCCGTCGTCGGGCACCTGCCCGGCGGCGATCACCACGGTGTCGGCGGGTACGACGCGCTCCTGTCCCTCGGCGTCGGCGAAGTGCACCCCGTCCGGGCTGATCCGCAGGTCGCGGACGCCGGGCACGACGTCGACCCGCTGCCGGCGCAGCTCGGCGAGCACCGCCCACCGCGTCGAGCGCCCCAGCCGGGAGCCGAGCCGGCGGCCCCGGTGCAGCACCGTGACCCGCCGTGCCGGCCCGGCCGGGTGGCTGGCCAGGTGCGCCACGTCCACGGCGACGCCGCCGCCGCCGATCACGACGACGCGTTCGGCCAGCGCCCCGTCGGCGAAGGCGGCCGGATAGTCGAGCACGTGCGGCAGGTCCGCGCCGGGAATGGCGACGGGCCGGGGCAGCACGCCGGTGGCGACGACCACCCCGTCGTAGCCGCCGAGCAGGTCCCGGTCGGCGGCGGTCATCCGACGGCCGGTGCGCAGCTCGACGTCGAGCCGGGCCAGCTCGGCGACGAGGAAGCCGATCGCGGCGAGGTAGTCGGCCTTGCCGGGCACCCGGCCCGCCAGCCGGAACTGGCCGCCGGGCTCGTCGGCGGCCTCGTACACGGTGACCCGGTGCCCGGCCAGCGCAAGCTCGCGGGCGGCCCTGAGGCCCGCCGGGCCGGCCCCGACGACGGCGACCCGGCGGGGCGACGCGGCGGGCGTCGCCGCCGGCTCGTGCTCGCGCCCGACCCGGGGGTTGACCATGCAGGACACCGGCTCGTCGGCCAGCGACCGGTCGATGCAGGACTGGTTGCAGGCCACGCAGACGTTCACCGGCCGGCCGGCGCGGGCGTTGGCGACCAGCGCCGGGTCGGCGAGGAACGGCCGCGCCATCGACACCAGGTCCAACGGCGTGCCGGCGAGGACGGCCTCGGCCTGCGACAGCCGGTTGATCCGGTTGCTGGCCAGCACGGGCAACGCGCCGACGGCCTCCTTGACCGCCGCCGCCACCGGCACCCAGTGCCCCGGCGGGACCACGGCCTGCACGGTGGGGACCGGGGACTCGTGCCAGCCGACCCCGACGTTGAGGGCGTCCGCACCGGCGGCGGCGAGCGCGCGGGCGTACGCCAGGACGTCGTCGCGGGTCGTGCCGCCGGCCATCAGGTCGTCACCGGTCATCCGCATGATGACCGGAAAGTCGGTGCCTACGGCCGCGCGCACCGCCCGGACCACCTCCACCGGGAAGCGGGACCGCCGCCGCGGGTCGCCGCCCCACTCGTCGTCGCGAAGGTTGGTCAGCGGGGAGAGGAACTGGTCGAGCAGGTAGCCCTCGGAGCCCATGATCTCCACGGCGGCGAAGCCGAGGTCGCGGGCGTGGGCGGCCCCCCGGGCGAAGTCCGCGACCGTGTGGGCGATGCCGGCGGCGTCGAGCGCGGTCGGGGTGTGCCGGGAGAAGGCGCTGTAGACGGCGGACGGGGCGACCGGGTGGGGGCCGCCCGCCGCCGGCCGGGCGTACCGGCCGGCGTGGAACAACTGCAGCGCGAGCAGCCCTCCGGCCGCGCGCACCTCGGCGGCGACGCGCCGCAGCCGGGCGCGGAAGCGGGCGTCGTCGAGCACGCCGTAGCCCGGCCCCCCGGCGCCCTCCGGGCTGACGGCCGCGCCGCCGGTCACCATCAGCCCGGCCCCGCCCCGGGCCCGCTCGACGTAGAACGCCGCCAGCGCCGCCCCGCCGTCGTCGCGGGCCTCCCAGCCCAGGTGCATGGCCCCGGTGACGACGCGGTGCGGCAGCGCCAGCCGGCCGATCCGGCCGGGGCGCAGCACGTGCTCCAGGCCGGACGTCATGTCAGGGGGGCGGTCAGGTCCTGGACGAACGGCGGCGAGACGATCGACAGTCCGCCGTCGGCGACGATCGTCTGCCCGGTGATGTACTCGGCCGCCGGGGAGAGCAGGAACGCGACGACGTCGGCGATCTCCTGGGCGGTGCCCATCCGGCCCTTGGGGATCTTGGGCAGCACCGTGGACAGCGGGGCCATCCCGGGCACGTCGTAGAAGTACTGCGACGACTCCGTCTCGATGATGCCGCCGTTGACGGCGTTGACGTTGATGCCGCGCCCGCCGAACTCCAGGGCCATGTAGCGCACCCACGCCTCGATCGCGGCCTTGGCCGCGCCGAGGTTCGCGTACGTGGGGTAGGCGCGGATGCTGCCGTAGCTGGACAGGGCCACGATCCGGCCGCCGTCGGGCATCAGCCGCACCGCGTGCTGGCAGCCGAGCACGAACGCGCGCAGGTTCATCGCGTACGAGCGGTCGAGGTGGTGCACCTTCAGGTCCATGATGTTCTTGAACGAGCTGGCCGCCGCGTTGCAGACGAAGTAGTCGAGGGTGCCGAACTCCTGCTCGGCGGCGGCGAACAGCCGGTCGATCTCCTCGGGCTGCTCGACGTCGGCGGCCACGGTGAGCGCCCGGCCGCCGAGCTGCTCGATCTCCTTGCGGACCTGGTCGGCCAGCTCCGCGTTCTTCTTGTAGTTGACGACGACCGAGCCGCCGCCCCGGGCCAGGGTGAGCGCGAGGGCCCGCCCGATGCCCCGGGAGCTGCCGGTGATCAGTGCGGTCTTGCCGTGGTAGCTCGTCACCGTTGCTCCGCCAGGATCTCTCGTGCGATGACCGTCTTCTGGATCTCGTTGGTGCCTTCCTCGAACCGCTGGGCGCGGGCGTCGCGGTAGACGCGCTCGATGGGGCTGCCCTCCCAGTAGCCGATGCCGCCGTGCGCCTGCAGCGCCTTGTCGGTGACCCGGGTCAGCATGTCGACGGAGACCAGCTTGGCCATCGAGGACAGCGCGTCCGCGTCGGCGGCCCCCGCCTCCCACCGCCGCGCCGCGTGCAGGGTGAGCTGCCGGGCGGCCTCGATGTCGGCGGCGTTCTCGGCGAGCGCGAAGGCGATCGCCTGGCGGGCGGTCAGCGGCTTGCCGAAGGTGACCCGGCGGCGCGCGTGGGCGACCGCCAGCTCCTGGGCGCGGCGGGCCAGTCCGACGCAGGTCATGGCGACGCCGATGCGGCTGGGGGTGAGGAAGCCGCCGAGGGCGACCGCGAGGCCCGCGCCCTCCTCGCCGAGCCGGTTGGCCACCGGCACCGGGGCCCCGTCGAAGATCAGGTGGGCGTGGTCGGTGCCGCGTACCCCCATGGTGTCGGCCATCGGCTCGACCCGGACGCCCGGGACGTGCCGGTCCACCATGAGCGCGACGGTGCCGTCCTTGCCGGTGGTGCCGGCGAGCCGGGCGAACAGCAGCCAGTAGTCGCAGCTCACCCCGAAGGTGATCAGGTGCTTCTCGCCGGAGAGGAGATAGGTGTCGCCGTCGCGGACCACGCTGGCGCGCAGGTCGGCCCCGGTGCCGGCGGTGGGTTCGGTGAGGGTGAACGCCACCCGCAGGTCGCCGGCCACCTGCGGGAGGACGAACCGCTTGCGCTGCTCGTCGGTGGCGAACTGGTCCATGGCCCGCCAGACGCCGTTGCAGACGTGCACGATCATCCGCAGCGACGCGTGGGACATGGAGAACAGTTCGAGCAGCCGCAGGTACTGCGTGAAGGAGAGCCCCGCGCCGCCGTACTCGGCCGGGGCGGCCAGCCGCAGGTAGCCACGGTCGCGCAGGTCGTCCCAGAGCTGCGGCGGGACCGCCCGGGTGCGCTCGATGGTCTCGGCGTACTCCTCGCCGGGCCCGCGGACGAACGCCTCGACCTCGCGGGCGAGCGTCGCGAACGCCTCGCCGTCGTCGTCGGTCACGTGGCCTCCTCGCTGATGATCTGCTTGAGCTGGTCTCGCAGCACGAACTTCTGCACCTTGCCGACCACGTTGCGGGGCAGCTCGGGCACGGTCTCCAGCCGCTCGGGCCAGTACTGCTTGGCGACCTTGCGCGCGTCCAGGAACCGCCGCATCCCGTCGAGCGTGAGCGGTTCCGGCGAACTCCCCGGCCCGGTCGCCTCCGCTGGCCCGGTCGCCTCCGCTGGCCCGGTCGCCTCCGGTGCCGGCTGCGGCACGACGAAGGCGCAGGCCCGCTCGCCGAGGCGCGGGTCCGGCATCGCGACGATCGCCACGTCGCGGACGGCCGGGTGGGTGTGCAGGAGCTGCTCCAGCTCGGCCACCGGGATCTTCTCCCCGCCCCGGTTGATGACGTCGCGCACCCGGCCGGTGATCCGGACGAAGCCGGCCTCGTCGATGACCGCCAGGTCCCCGCTGCGGTACCAGCCGTCCGGCGTCAGCGCGGCAGCCGTCCACTCCGGATGGTCTAGGTAGCCGGCGAAGAGGCAGTCGCCGCCGACCTCGAAGTTGCCCTCGGTGCCGGCGGGCAGGACGCTGCCGTCGTCGCCGGTGACCCGGATCCGCACGCCACGCAGCGCGCGGCCGTCCGTGCCCCAGGCGCGGGCCGGCTCGTCGGTCGGCGCGGCGAGCGTGCCGAGGCAGGACTCGGTGGAGCCCCACGCGCCGCACACCGCCGCCCCCAGGGTGCGGGTGGCCCGCTCGGCCAGCGTGCGGGGCACCGCCGCGCCGGTGGCGACGAAGACGCGCAGCGCCTCGGGCGGCCCGCCGCCGGTCTCGACGGCGTCCACCAGGTCGGCGAGGAACGGCGTGGCGGCCTGGACGAAGGTCGCGCCGGTGCGGTGCAGGGTGGCCAGGGCGGCGGGGCCGCTCCAGATGGGCTCCAGCACGACCGGCGCGCCGAGGACGAAGCCGACCCACATGCCGTAGAGGAAGCCGGTCTGGTGCGCCAGTGGCGACGGCACGTACAACCGGTCGGCTGCCGTGAGCCCGAGGTGGCGGGCCTGCATGGCCGCCGCGCGGGTCAGCGTGTCGGCGCGGTGCAGCACGCCCTTGGGCTGGCCGGACGTGCCCGAGGTGAACATGAGCTGGGCGAGGGCGTCCGGGGCGGGCCGGCGGGCGGCCAGGGCCGCCGCGTCGGGGCGCTGCCGCGCGAGGGCCCCGTCGAACCGCTGCCACCGCGCGGCCGGGCCGCCCTCCGGCGGCGAAACGGGCGCCACCGGACCCGCCGGTTCCGGGCCCGGGGACGCCGGGCCCGCCGGCAGCGGGCCGTCGCCGCCGACGACGAGGACGTGCGCCACGGCCGGCGCGCCGGGCGCGGCCAGCACCGACGCGGTCTCGGCGACGTGGTCGCGCCCCCGGAAGGCGGCGGGCACCACGAACACCCGCGCCCGCGAGCGGCGCAGCAGGTCGTCGACCTCCCGCTCGCGGAAGAACGGCATCATCGGGCAGCAGACCGCGCCGACGCGCAGGGTGGCGAGGGAGAGCACGACGAACTCGTGCCAGTTGGGCAGCTGCCAGGCGACCACGTCGCCCGGCCCGACGCCCAGCTCCAGCAGCAGCGCCGCCGCGGCGTCCGCGCGCCGGTCCAGCTCCCGCCAGGTGAGTACGCCGCCCGGCCGCCCCGGCGAGGCGGCCTCGATCACGGCGGCGGTGCCCGGGTGGGCGCGGGCGTGCCGGCGTACCAGGTCGGCGGGGCCGGTGGCGGCCAGCCGGGCCGGGGACGGCAGCGCCGCCGGCCGGGCCGGCTCCCGGTCGGCCGGCGGCCTGTCGACCGGTGCCCGGTCGACGGACATGTTCAGGCCGACCGCGTTCATCTGGTCGAGGAACTGCGGGTAGGAGATCCGGTGGGCGTTGGGGTAGGTGAGCCGGCTCTCGCCGGAGGCCCGGGACGCGGCCACGGCCAGGGCCATCAGCACCCGGTGGTCGTTGAACGACGACAGGTCGGCCTCCCGCAGCCGGTCCACGCCGTCGCAGACGAGCCGGTCGGCGTCCAGCCGCACCCGCCCGCCCATCCGGTTGAGCTGGAGCATCGCGGCCACCCGGTCGGACTCCTTGAGCCGCACGTGCGCCACGTTCTCCAGGACGGTGCTGCCCCGGGCGTGGGCCCCGAGCACGCTGAGCACCGGGAGCATGTCGGGCACGGCGCGGCAGTCGACGCGTACGCCGGCCAGCCGCGACCCGTCGTGCCGCACCCGGGTCCAGCCGGTGGCCGGGTCGCGCAGCAGCGGCAGGCCCATCTCCCGCAGGTGGTCCAGCAGGTCGGCCTCGGGGTGGTCGACCTCGCCCGACGGGCCGGCCGGCAGCCCCCGGAACAGGACGTCGGACGGGTGCAGGGCCGCCGCCGCCAGGCCGAAGGCCGCCGCGCCGACGTCGGGCGGCAGGTGGATCTCGGCGGGGGTGGCCCGCTGCCCCGGCTCGATCTCGAACCGCCGCCCGTCCGCGCCGACGCTCACGTGCAGGCCGAACCGTCGCATCATCGCGATGGTCAGGTCGACGTAGGAGCGCTCGTTGAACGGGCCGACGACGTCGACCACGGTCGGGCCCGTGGCGAACGGGCCGACCAGCAGCAGGCTGGAGATCCACTGCGAGAGGGTGCCCGGGATCTCCACCCGGCCCCCGGTCGGCGGACGGGCCGGGACCCGGATCGGCAGGAGCCCGCCGGTGGACCCGATCTCCACGCCGATGCCGGCCAGCGCGTCGAGCAGCGGGCCGATGGGCCGCCGCCGGAAGTACTTCTGGCCGGTGATGGTGACCGGCGACCCGGCCAGCGCGGCCAGCCCGGTCAGGAAGTAGAGCGTCGTGCCGGAGCTGCCGACCGAGACCTCCGGCCGGACCGGCCGGTAGGGGCCGCCCCGCACCACGAACGTGTCGTCATCGACGGTGATCGACGTGCCGAGGTCACGCAGGGCGCCGATGGTGTGGCGCACGTGGCCGGCGCCGCAGGCGCCGTGGATGCGGCTCGTCCCGTCGGCGAGCGACGCCAGCATCAGCGCGCGGTGGGCATGGTATTTCGATGCCGGTATGTCGAGTTCCCCCACGAGGGGTTCGCTGGTCCCCTTGATGACAAGACGCACGGTCGCTCCCCGCAGTGTGTGTCAGCCGGTCGCGGTCTCGCCGCGCGACGCCGTCGTCCCGCCGGCCTGAGCCGTCGCGGCGGGGGGCACGCCGGTGCCCGTCGCCGGCGACACGCCGACCCCGCCGAAGACGGCGTGCATGCCGCCGTCGGCGTGCACCACCTGCCCCGTGGTGTGCCGGGACAGGTCCGACAGCAGGAACAGGACCGCGCCGACGACACGCGCCGGGTCGGCGCGGTCCCAGCCCAGCGGGGCCCACCGCTCGTACTGGTCGGCCAGCTCGGCGAAGGTGCGCACCCCGCGCGCCGACACGGTCTCGACCGGGCCGGCGGCGACCAGGTTGACCCGGATGCCGGACGGCCCGAGGTGCAGCGCGAGGTAGCGGGCGACGGCCTCCAGCGCCGACTTGTAGACCCCCATCCAGCCGTAGCCGGGCAGGGCGCGGGTGGAGTCGACGGTCAGGCCGACGGCCGCGCCGCCGCCCGGGGCGCGCGCGAGCAGCGGCGCGAGCGCGGTGGTGAGCTGCTGGAAGGAGTACGCCGAAGCCCGGAACCCGTCGAGCACGCCGCTGGCCGGCGCGCTGACGAAGCCCGGGCCCAGCGCGTCGGGCGGCGCGGCGGCGATGCTGTGCAGCACGCCGTCGAGCTGCCCCCAGCGGCTCTCGATCTGCTCGGCCAGGGACGCGACGCTCTCGTCGGACATGACGTCCAGGTCGAGCACCTCGGCCGGGGACGGCAGCAGGTCGGCCACCTTGCGGGTGATGCGGGCCACCCGACCGAATGAGGTCAGGACGACCTCGCAGCCCTCCCGTTGCAGGGCCGCCGCCACGTGCCAGGCGATCGACTCGTTGTTGAGGACGCCGGTGACGAGGTAGCGGCGCTTGTCCAGGCTGAGCAGGGAGGTCAATGTGACGCGCCCGCGACGATCCGCGTGACGAGTTGCCCGATGGTGACGTCGGCCAGCTCGCTGCGCGGGATCTCCACCTTGAACTCCTTGACGACCATGGCCATCAGGTCGGCGACGTCCAGCGAGTCGATGTCGAGCTGGTCGAACTTGGCGTCCGGGGTGATCGCCTCCTCGTCGACGCCGAGGTCGATCAGCTCCACGCGGAGCCGGTCGGCGACGACGGACTCGGTGATCGGGGCAGAGGGGGAAGACATGCGGGGCGCTCCTTCGATCGGATGGGTTGGCTACGCGGCCAGCGGCGCGCGGCGGGCGAAGTTGGCGTGGTGCCGCTGCGCCCAGTACCACTGACGCCAGTAGCTCTCCGCCAGGTCCAGCCAGGTCTCCAGCCGGCCGACGTCGTCGAGGAACCGGTTGGCGCTGACCAGGAGCCAGCTGTAGACGCCCTGGCTGTCGCGGCAGTCGGCGCAGTTGCCGGACGTGCAGCAGAACTGGAGGGTCTGGTAGTCGGCACCGTAGACGGCGAAGCCGTCCAGGACGGGGTTGCCGTTGGCGATCCGGTCGGCGTGGTCGGGGTGCTCGACGCTGATGCTCGGGCAGACGTCGTAGCCGAACTGGCCGCCCCAGTGGCTGCGCCCGGTGATCAGCGTCTCGATGAAGTACGGGTGGCTGACCACGGTCTCCGGGTACTTCTCCTTGATCCGCAGCGCCTCGGCGAGGGTGCGCTGCTCGTTGTCGATCCGCAGTGCGTGGTCGCTGCCGTGGTCGGAGTAGAAGTTGAAGGTGACCTGGTTGCCGTTGTCCTGGATGGCCCGCACCGTCGGCTCGACGTACTGCAGGCCCTCCTCGGACAGCGCGTACACGAAGATGACGCGCGGGTCGTTGCGGTAGTGCCCGAGGGCGGTCTCGAAGAGCCCGGTGAACGCCGACCCGTTCGGGCGGTAGCCGCGCAGGGAGTCGTCGAGCGGGCCGCCGCCGAACAGGCTGATCGCCACCGCGACGTCCTCGAACCCGGCGCGCGGCAGCGGCCGGATCCCGTTGGTGGAGATCGTGACGTACGGGAGCCGCTCGACGAACGGCACGACCCGGTTGAGCACCAGCGTGGGCTCGCCGCCGATGAGCGTCGCCTGGGTGACGCCCCGGGCGACGAGCGAGTCGACGAAGTCGGAGATGACGACGGGGTCCGACGTCTCGGGGACGGCCGCGTCGAAGCCTCCCTCGAAGTACCAGCAGCCCTTGCACCGGATGTTGCACGTGGTGGTCAGGTGGACCTCGGACGCGGTGACCCGCAGGCCCATGTCCCGGACGGCGGCGAGCCGCCCGGCCAGGTCGGGGCGGCCGGCGAGCAGCGCCTGGAGCCGGGCCTTGGCCTCCTTGCGGGAGGGCGGGCGTGGATTGATGGCGACAGGGGTGGGCATGACGCGGTCGTCCCTTCCGTCAGTCCGGTACGACGAGCCCGAGGGAGTGGATGCGGGGCGTGACCGTCTGCAACCACTTCTCCAGGGCCTCGCGGTTGGTCGTCCTGCGCAGGCCGAACCGGACCGCCCGCTTGGAGCGCTCGGAGTCCGGCGTGCCGAAGAGGCCCTGGAACACCGGCCACAGGCGGTTGAGGCCCGCCTGGAGCTGCTCGCGGCCCTCGTCGGTGGTGGCCAGGTTGCGGCAGACCCGCGCGCCGTGCGCGATGTGGATCTTCTCGTCCAGGATGATCGTGCGGACGGCGTCGGCCCAGGGCTTGTAGCTGCTCTCGGCGAACTCCCTGATCATCAGCAGGGCGCTCTCCTCGCCGATGTAGGAGTAGATCCCGCGCTCGGCCCACGTGGTGCACTGGTGCAGGCGCTTGTCGGAGAAGAGCCGCCGCTCCTCGATCGTCTGCTCCTCCATGTAGGTCGTGTCGATGCCGATCTCGGCGAGGACCCGCTTGCCGATCTTGTAGTGGTCGTACTCCTCCGCCGCCCGCTCGGCGCACACCTGGCGCTCCTCGGCGTTGGGGGCCAGCGGGATGAACATCATGGTGTAGTCGTCGCCGCCGGAGAGCTCGCCCTCCGTATTGATCATGACCTGGCTGATGAGCGCCTTCTGGTACGCCCGGGGCATGCGCTTGAACTCTTCGGGGGTGCGCACCACGACTTCCTCGTCGTCGAGGATCTCGACTGACATGACAAACCACCTCCTGTCGACTAAAGCCCGAATGGTGCCGGCCGGAAAGAAAGGGATCTGCCGCACCGTTACGGCATTCCCGCCTAATCGCGTGGAGTTCTGGTGGCCCGAATCAGGTCCGGGTCGGGGAAAGACTGTCGACGGCCAGCCGCTGCACTTCCGGCCGCTGGATCTTCCCGAGCGGGGTACGGGGGAAGGCGTCGACGCCGATCTCCTTGAGCGCGACGAACCTGCGGGGCACCTTGAACGGGCTCAGGAACCGCAGCAGCGTCGCGCGCCAGGCGTCGTCGTCGGCGACGGCACCGGGCAGCAGCGTGTAGACGAGGATCAGCTCCACGCCCGTGACCGGGTGCGGCAGCGCCGCGACGACGGCGTCCTCGACGCCCGCCAGGTGGGGCACCGCGTTCTCGATCTCGGCGGGGTAGACGTTCTCGCCGCTGACGATGACCATGCTGTCGATCCGGTCGACGATGGACAGCTCGCCGCGCTCGTCGAGGTGCCCCAGGTCGCCGCTGCGCACCCAGCCGTCGTCGAGCCGCTTCGCGGTGAGCTCCGGCGCGGCCTCGTAGCGGGTGAAGATGCTCGGGCCGCTGAGCAGGACCTCGCCGTTCTCGCCCGCCGGGACGTCCCGCCCGTCCGGGCCGACCACGCGCACCCGGGCGAACGGCACGGGCAGCCCGGCGCTGCGGGGCTCCCCCGGCCGGCGGTCGCGCGGCTCCACCGTCGTCAGGGAGGTCATCTCCGTCATGCCGTAGACCTGGTAGACGCCGATGCCGAAGGTGTCCTCGAAGCGGTGGATCAGCTCGGGGCCGAGCGCCGAGCCCCCGGCGAGGACGCCCTTGAGGCTGCCGGTCGCCGGCCGCTCCGGCCGCTCCACCAGGTTGGCCAGGTAGGCGTTGACGACCAGCGTCCAGGTCGGGCGGTGCCGGTCGACGTAGTGCCAGAACCGCACCAGCGCCGTCTCGGAGCGCACGCAGACCGACCGGCCGCCGCTCCACAGCGGGGTGAGCGTCGGGAACCCCTGCCCGCCGGCGTGGAACAGCGGGACGACGTTGAGGAAGACGTCGTCGGGGCCCGCGTCGGCCCACTTCACCATGGCCAGCGAGTTGGCGAGCAGGCTGCGGTGCGACAGCACGACGCCCTTGGGGACCCCGGTCGAGCCGGAGGTGTAGACGATCTCCGCGTCGCCCGCCCCGCCGTCGCGGGGGGCGGTCAGTTCCCCCTGGTACGCCGCGCCGCGCGCCAGCACGTCGGCCAGGAGGGCCTCGGCGTCGTCCACGGCGACCCGGCGGGGCCCCGGGCCGATCTTCGCGGTGACCGGCGTGGGGGCGAGCACCAGTGCGGGCGCGCAGTGCGCGAGCAGCGCGTCCAGCTCTCCCGGCCCCGACTTCGGGTTGAGCGGCACGAGGACGCGCTGCGCGGCGATGACGCCGATGAACAGCAGCGCCGTCAGCGAGGAGTTGTGCATGACCACCGCCACCCGGCCGCCCGGCGGCACCCCGTGCTCGTCGAGCAGTGCGGCGCAGCCCCGGGTGAAGGTCAGGACGTCGGCGAAGCTCGCCGTCCGGCCGCCCGGCTCGGCGGGGACCAGGTACGGGCGGTCGCCGTGGCGCTCGGCGGCGGCGCGGACGAGGTCGAGCAGGTTCGTGGTGACCGCGAGATCCGGCTCGTCCAACGGACTAGGCATGTGTGCTGTCGCTGCCGGCGGTCGCCCCCACCAGGTCACAGAGGCGGTTCACCGTGGGGTTGTCGAAGATGACGTCGACGACGTCGACCCCGTAGGCCGTCTCGACGCGGGTCACGATCTCCACCGCCGCGACCGAGTCCATGCCCAGCGCGACGAGGTCCTCGTCCGGCCCGAGGGTGGAACGGTTCAGCACGTCGGCGCAGATGGATGTCATCTTCAGTTGCAAATCGGTCATAGTCACTGAAGCGGTCTCCATGTCAATGTGATTCCACGGGCCACCGCGACCTTGCAGCAGCGAGCGAATCCCTCGCTTGGGAACTCGTCGGGACCATACCGAGGGGGCCTGACGCTGTCCAGAAGGGACATCGATTCGTCCCACCACCTGCGACGTCCGGATATCTGCGCCACAAATTCGTTTACATATATGTACCATCGGCCGCATGGGGGGAAAGGGCCGGCCGAAGGCCGAGCTGATGCTGAGCGAGGAGGAGCGGGCACGGCTGGCGCGGGGCGCGCGGGCCGCCCGCTCGACACAGGCGTACGCGCTGCGTTGCCGGATCGTGCTGGCCTGCGCCGACGGGGCCAGCAACGCGGAGGTCGCGGCCCGGTTCGGCGTGTCGCCGCCGACCGTGGGCAAGTGGCGGTCCCGGTTCGTGGCGCGCGGGCTGCCGGGCCTCGCCGACGCACCGCGCGCCGGTCGGCCCCCGGCGATCGGGCCGGGCCGGGTGGAGCAGGTGGTGGCCGCCACCCTGGGTTCGCAGCCGGAGCGGGCGGCCCGCTGGTCCCGGGCGTCGATGGCCGCGCACAGCGGGCTGTCCGCCTCGACGGTCGGCCGGATCTGGCGGCGGTTCGACCTGCGGCCGCACGTCCAGGACGGGCACCGGCTCGCCGCCGACCCGCGGTTCGTGGCGCGGGTCGTCGGCGTCGTCGGCCTCTATCGGCATCCGCCGGGGCGGGCGGTGGTGCTGTGCACGGCCGACGCTCCGCCGGCACGGGGGCCCGGGTGGAGCCGGCCGACGAGCGTGCCGACCCCCCGCACGCCGGCCGGCGGGGCCGCGACGGGGCGCGGGGGGAACCGGTCCGCCGAGTACCGCAGGTTCCTCCTCGCCGTCGACCGGGCGGTGCCGGCCGCACTGGACGTGCACGTCATCTGCGACGACGCCGCCGTGCAGGGATCGGCGGCGGTGCGGGCCTGGCTGGCCCGCCATCCCCGCTTCCACGTCCACCTCACGCCGGCCGGCCGGTCGTGGGTGGAACAGGCCGAGCGGTGGTTCGCCCTGCTCGGCGAGGAGTTGCCGGCCTGGGCGGGCGCCGGGGGCGGGGCCGGCACCGACAGCCGAACCTGGATGACGCAGCCCCGCACCTGGTGGCGGGCCCCCGAGGAGGTCCGCCGCCCGCTCGCTGGGCATCGTGGACGGACACCCGGACATCGTGAACGGACTTCGGGCGCGGAGCCGCCGCCCGACGGGCCTCAGGGCTTGCGGGCCACCCCGCCGACGATGGTGTGGTAGGTGGCGGTCTGCTTGGGGTCCTCCTCGCCGTCCGGGTGCCACTCCGCCAGCGGGACCAGCCCGGGCGGCAGCAGCTCCAGGTCACCGAAGAAGCCCATGATCTCCTCGCGGGTGCGCCACCGGCCGGTGCCGAGGGTCGCGTTGAACACCTTCTCCACCGCGCGCGCCCGCTCCGAGACCTCCGGCTGGGCGTCGCCCGGATCGTGGAAGTGGGAGATGGCCAGGTAGCTGCCGGAGGGCAGGGCGGCGACGAGCCGCCGGGCGACGCCGGCGGGGTCGTCCTCGTCGTTGAGGTGGTGCAGGATCGCCAGGAGCAGCAGGCCGACCGGCTGGTCGAAGTCGATCAGCTTGCGTTCGGTGAGCTGCGCCAGCAGCTCCTCGGGCCGGCGGGCGTCACCCCCGAGCACGGTGGTGGTGCGGGCGTCGGCGAGCAGGGCCCGGCCGTGGGCGAGGGCCATCGGGTCGTTGTCCACATAGACCACCCGAGCGTTCGGGTCCACCTCGTGGGCGATCTCGTGCACGTTGCCCTGGGTGGGCAGCCCGGAGCCGATGTCGAGGAACTGCCGGATGCCGGCCTCGGCCGCGAGGAATCTGACCGATCGACGGAGGAAGGCCCGGCAGGCCAGCCCCGCCTCGGGACCGTCCGGCGTGATCTGCATGGCCATCTGGGCGGCCTGCCGGTCGACCGCGAAGTTGTCCTTGCCGCCTAGGTAGTAGTCGTAGACCCGGGCAATGCTGGGCCGGGTGGTGTCGACGCCCGGAGGCGCCACATTTTCGCTGGTCAACGCTTCGACCCCTCCGTACACGGCCATGGTCGCTCACAGACTGGCGGGGAGACCACACACGACACCCATGGCTGCCGAACCGACGCCGGCCCACGAAAGTTGAGACCGGATGTGCCCTGAGGGTAGATGAGCAACCCTGAAACGTCGATTCCACCCACGACAGTCCGGACGGCCGGGGCGCAGAAGTTGCCCACCTCGACGGCAACCCATTGAAGCGTGGCGATATTACCGGGCCATTTCGCTGAACTCAAGCACTGCGGCCCACCGCGCCCCACATGGGAAGTTGGCGGCAACGAAATCATGCGGATCGATGGATTAGGACTTATGCTGCCCGATGTCCCCATCGTGCCCGACGGGCTCGCCCCGCCACCACCGGAGCCACTCGGCGGATCCGTCGCCGCACCACCCCGCGCCCGCCATCGGCGGCGGGCCCTCGCCGATCGGAGCCCCCGATGGTCCCGACTCCCACACTCGCCGCGCTGGCCAGCCTCTGCCTCGCCCTGCCCGCCGCCGTCCCGGTGGGCGCCGCCGCCTCGCCCCCGCAGATTCTTCGCGCCGGCCATGTGAGCGCTCACACCACGACCGCGCTGGCCGGGCCACCCGGGGCCCCGCCCGGCGTCTGCCCGTCCGGCGCCAGCTACGGCCCGCCGCTGCCGGCGACCTCGGTCACGGCGGCGAAGATCCGGGGCGGCTTCTCGTTCCTCGAAGGGCCCGTCTGGCTCGCCGACCGGGGCTACCTGCTGGTGTCCGACATGGGCGCGGCCACCGGGCCGGAGCGGGTCCAGCCGTCGACCATCCGCCGCTTCACCCCGCCGGCGACCTTCGACACGTTCCTCGCCAACTCCGGCAGCAACGGGCTCGCCCTCAGCCCCGACGGGCGGCAGCTCGTCGCCGCCACACACGACCAGCGCAGCGTCTCGTCGTACCGGATCGACGACCTGACCCGCGGCGTGGTCGCCGCCAACTACCAGGGCCGGGCGTTCAACTCGCCGAACGACGTGGCGGTCCGCTCCGACGGCGTCGTCTACTTCACCGACCCCAACTTCCAGCGCGGGGCCCGCGCCGACCAGATGAGCGGGCGCACCAGCGTGTTCCGCGTCTCCGGCGGCCAGGTGTCGCTCGTCGACGACGCGCTGCGCCAGCCCAACGGCATCGCGCTCTCCCCGGACGGCGCGACGCTCTACGTGGGCGCCTACGGCGAGAACAAGATCTACAAGTACGCCGTCGCACCCGACGGCAGCACCGGCCCCCGCAGCGTCTTCGTCAACTACGTCGGCGGCCCGGACGGCGCCACGATCGACTGCGCCGGCAACGTGTACTGGGCGTCGGGCTTCGACGGCCTGGTCCACGTCTACTCGCCCACTGGCGTCGAGCTCGGCACCGTCCGCTCCGGCTCCACGGGCACCACCAACGTGGCGTTCGGCGGGTCCGACCGGCGGACCCTCTACGTCACCTCCGGCCCGACGAACGACTCCGGGCTCTACAGCGTGCGGCTGAACGTGCCCGGCTACCCGTACTGACCGCCAGGATCCACCGGAAGGGACGAATCACGTGCCAACCCGCCCCCTCGCCACCCTCGCACTGCTGACCAGCGCCTGCACCGTCCTGGCAGGTGCACCCGCCATCGCCGCGCCACCGCCGGCCGGCGGGTCGACGGCCGCAGCCGCCCGGTCCGCGGCCGACACCAGGCCGCCCACCCCGCCGACGAACCTGCGCAGCAGCAGGCTGACCTGCCAGTCCGTCACGCTCACCTGGTCCGCGTCCCGCGACGACGTCGGCGTCGCGAGCTACGACGTCTACCACGACGGGCAGCTCGTCACCTCCGTCGGCGGCAGCACGCTGACCGCCACGCTCACCGTCGCGCAGGGCGTCACCTGGGGCTGGTACGTCAACGCCCGGGACGCCGCCGGCAACGTGTCGCAGGCCAGCGCCACGCTCACCGTCACGCCACCGTTCTGCCAGGTCGACACGTCCCGGCCCAGCACGCCGACCAACCTCGCCGCCACCGCCAACGGCACCGACGTGCGCCTGACCTGGTCGGCCGCCACCGACAACGTCGCCGTCACCCGGTACGACGTCCTGCGCGGCGGCACGACCGTCGGCTCCGTCACCGGCACGGCCACCAACCCGCCCGCCACCACGTTCACCGACACCGGGCTGGCGGCGAACACCCAGTTCAGCTACACCGTCGTCGCCCGCGACGCCCAGGGCAACGCCTCGACGGCGAGCGCCCCGGTGACCGTACGCACCGGCTCGGCCTGCACGAGCGCGGTCTGCGGCACGACGGTGGTCACCACCGAGCGGGACCTGCCGTGGGGGCTGGTGCAGCTCGCCGACGGCACCGTCCTCTACGGGCGGCGCGACCTGTTCGACGTCGTCGCCATGAACCCCGACGGCACCAACAAGCGCAGCATCGGCTCGGTGCCGAACGCCGCCGGCACCAACGGCGAGGGCGGCGTCCTCGGGCTGGCCGTGGCGTCGACCTTCGCCACCGACCGGTGGCTGTACATCTACCACACCACGGCGACCGACAACCGGATCGTCCGCATGCGCTACGACGGCACGCTCCAGACCAGCAGCCTCCAGGTGCTGGTGACCGGCATCCCGCGCAACAAGTACCACAACGGCGGTCGGCTGCGCTTCGGCCCCGACGGGATGCTCTACGCCGCCACCGGCGACGGGCAGACCCCGGACCGCGCCCAGGACGTCAACGACCTGGCCGGCAAGGTGCTGCGGATCCGCCCCGACGGCAGCGTGCCCGCGGACAACCCGTTCGGCAACCAGGTGTGGAGCTACGGCCACCGCAACCCGCAGGGGCTGGCGTTCGACTCCCGGGGCCGCCTCTTCGAGCAGGAGTTCGGCAACAACGTCATGGACGAGACCAACATCATCGTCCGGGGCGGCAACTACGGGTGGCCGGCCTGCGAGGGCACGGTCGGCGACTGCGCCAACCCCAACTACCTCGCACCGGTACGCACGTACCCCGTCGCCGAGGCCTCGTGCAGCGGCCTCGCCATCGTCCGCGACGTGGTGTACCTCGCCTGCCTGCGCGGCAACCGGATGTACCGGGAGGTGATCAGCGGCGACACCCTCACCGACGTGCAGCAGTACTTCGTCGGCACCTACAGCCGCCTGCGCACCGTCGAGCCGACCATCGACGGGAACCTGTGGCTGACGACGAGCACCGGCGGCGACAAGGACAGCGTCCCGAACAACAGCAACGAGCGGATCCTCAAGGTGACGCTCGGCGGCTAGCCCCACCCCACCACCATCCCCGTTCCACCAGATCGGAGCCCATGTCCGTGAAGCGTCTACTCAGGGCGGTGGCGGCCCTCGCGGTCGTGCCACTGCTCGCCATGACGGTGCTGATGGCCGCGCAGCCGGCCTCGGCGGCGGCCCTGACCCAGGTCACCAACTTCGGCAACAACCCCAGCGGCCTCAACATGTACCTCTACGTGCCCGACAACGTCGCGCCCAGGCCGGCGCTGCTGGTGCTGATCCACTACTGCGGCGGCTCCGGACCGGCGATCTTCAACGGCAACGGCCGCGACTACGTCACCGCCGCCGACCGGTACGGCTACATCATCGTGCTGCCCGAGGTCACGCGCAGCAGCAAGTGCTTCGACGTCTACTCGCCGCAGGGGCTGCGGCGCGGGGGCGGGAGCGACTCCGACGGCATCATCTCCATGGTCAACTATGCGAAGCAGCGGCACAACGTCGACCCCGCCCGGGTCGTCGTCAGCGGCTTCTCCTCCGGGGCGATGATGACCAACGTGATGGCCGCCGAGTATCCGGACGTGTTCGCCGCCGGTTCGGCGTTCAGCGGGGTCCCCGCCACCTGCTTCGCGACCGGCAGCAGCACCAACACCTGGAACGGCCAGTGCGCCGGTGGGCAGATCACCAAGACCGGCCAGCAGTGGGGCGACGCCGCCCGCGCCATGTACCCCGGCTACACCGGCCGGTACCCCCGGATGCAGTTCCTGCACGGGACCACCGACACCACCCTGTCGTACGTCAACTTCGGTGAAGAAATCAAGCAGTGGACCAACCTGCACGGGTTGAGCCAGACGCCGGCGTTCACCGACCGCCCGCAGTCGAACTGGACCCGCACCCGGTACGGCGACACGGGAACCCGGGCGACGGTCGAGGGCATCAGCATCAGCGGCGTCGGGCACGAGCTGCCGCAGGCCGGTCAGATCGCGTACTCGATCGCCTTCCTCGGCCTCGACGGCACCACCACCACGCCGACCCCGACCCCGACGACCCCGACCCCGACGACCCCGCCGCCGGCGGCCGGGGTGACGGTTGTCGGCACCCAGTCGGGCCGTTGCCTGGACGTGCCGACCAACGGCGGCAACGGCGTCCAGATCCAGCTGTGGGACTGCCACGGTGCCACCCAGCAGCGCTGGACCTACACGGCGGGCAGGCAGCTCACGGTCAACGGCACCAAGTGCCTGGACGCCAGTGGCGCCGGCACCAGCAACGGCACTCCGGTGATCATCTGGGACTGCCACGGCGGCACTAACCAGCAGTGGAACGTCAACGCCGACGGCACCATCACCAACGCCCAGTCCGGGCTCTGCCTGGACGCCAGCGGGTTGGGCACCGCCAACGGCACGAAGATCATCCTCTGGTCCTGCAGCGGCCAGGCCAACCAGCGCTGGACGCTGCGGGCCTGATCCACGCGCCGCAGTCGGCCGCCCGGGCGCTCGGGCCCGGCCGGCCTGACGCCGGGCCGGGCAGGCCCCGGCGGGTGGCACGGGCGGGGCGGGGTCGCGTCGACTCCGCCCCGCTAGCCCGGCCGCAGGCACGGATCGGTGACCGGGTAGGACGGGCTCTGCGCGGTGCGGCCGTCGGCGGCGGTCGCCCGCACCGTCCAGGTCAGGGCCGACGCGCGGAGCTGGCCCACGCTCGCCCGCGCCGACGTCCCGTCCACGGTCATGGCCCGGCTCGACGCGGTCCCACCGGACGCGGTCCAGCGCACCTGGGCCGCGTCGATCGCGGCGCTGCCGGTGGCCTGCACGACCAGGGCGTAGGTGTCCGCCCCGCAGCGCACGTGCGCGCTCGCCCGCACCGTGAACGCCGTGGCCAGCTTCGGCGTGCCCGTCGGCCGGGGCGCGACCGGCGACCCGGTCGGCGAAGCCGTCGGTCCGGGCCCGGAGCCCGGTCCGGCGACCGGACCGGCAGCGCCGGGCGGCGGCGCACCGGGCGGGACCGCACCGGTTGACGTACCGCCGGTGCCGTCCGGCTCGGGTCCCCGCCCCGCCGGAGCCCCGGAGCCACCGGGCGCGGCGGCGTCGGTCGGGCCCGCCGAGCCCGCCGACCCCACCGGGGGCGTCGCCGTTCCGTCGGCCGCCGCGCCGGAGGTCGCCGCCACCCGGTCCGCAGCCGGACGACCGGGCCCGAGCGCCCAGGTGCCGGCCGCGACGAGCAACACCAGCAGCCCGGCGCTCGCCGCCAACCGACGCCGCCGCCGGGACCGCGACGCCGTACGCGGAGCCTCCGCCCCGGCCCGCGGAGCCGCCGCGCCGCCCCCGACCAACGCGGTGGCGGGCCCGGCGGCGGGCCGCTCCGCCGACCTCGCGGTGTGCCCGCCCCCCTCCGACGCCGCGCCCTCCGCCGGCCCGCCGTCGGGCGACCCCGGCCACACCGAGTCGGCCAGTCTCGGCCACACCGTGTCCGCGACGACCAGGAACCCCGGAGCCGTGTACGCGGAGAGCAGCGCCGCCGGGTTGAGCTGCTCGCGCCGGAGCAGCCCGCAGGTGGCGCAGCCGTCGATGTGCCGGGCGACCCGCTTGCGCAGGGTCGGGGTCAGCCGCCCCTGCCAGCCGTCGAGCACACCGGCGAGGGCCGGGCAGTCCCGGGACCCGCTGCGGGCGACGAGCAGCGCGCCGAGCGCCCGTTCGAGCTGCGAACGGGCCCGGGACAGCCGGGCGTGGGCGTGGTTGGTGGGCACCCCGAGAGCCGCGCCGATGTCGACGGAGGACAGATCGTGACGGATCGCCAGGTGCACCACCTCGCGGTCGCCCGGGTTGAGCGCCGCCGCCGCGCTGTGCACGAGCTCACGCACCTGGTCGGCGTTGACCCCGGCGGCCGGGTCGACGGTGTCGGCGACCGGGTCGCCCGCCTCCTCCAGCGCGGAGGAGCGGGACCGCTCCCGCAACTGCCGGAGGCATTCGTTGCGCACGATCGCGTACAGCCAGGGCCGCAGCCGGTCGGGGTCACGGAGCTGGTCGATGCGCCCGCTGGCGATCAGGAACGCGTCGTGGACGACGTCCGCGGCGGCCTCCGGCTCGCGCACCAGCACCCGCGCGTACGTGTAGAGCCGGTCGGCGTACCGCCGGTACATGCCCTCCAGACCGGCCCGGTCGCCCCGGCGCACCGCCTCGACGAGCGCCCTGTCGTCCTGTGCCGCCGTGTCCATCCGTGCCCCCACCGCTCTCCGACCGGTCCAGTAGAACGGAAAAGATAAATCCCGGTGCGTTTCTGTTGGCATGCCGACCCGTCCACGCTCCCACCGGTGTCAGCGCACCGCCGACACCGAGGAGACGCTCATGACACCGACACCCGCCAGCCGCCCTACCGCCGCCGTACCGCGCCGGTTCCTGGCCGCCGCGGTGGCGGCGGCGCTCGCCGCAGGCATGGTCACGAACACCGGGGCGGCCGCCGTCGCGGCGCCGGCGCCAACCACCACCACCGCCGCGCCGGCACCCGCCGGCTCGGCCGCGACGCCCGGCGGCACCGGCAGCGAACCGCTGGCCTTCCGGATCGACCCGGGGCTGCCCGCTCCCCGGCTGCCGATCGACCCCGTCGGCCGGCTCGGCACCGACCGGCAGCTCGGCGTGGTGGCCGGGCCGGACGGTTCGCCCGCCGGCCTGGTGCTCGACGAGGTGATGGTGCGGGTCGCCGACCAGGCCGAGTTGGACGCCTTCCTGACCCGCTGGGGCGGTCAGGTGCTCGACTCGTTCGCGCCGGACGAGCAGGGGCAGGACCACCTGGTCCGGGTGGACGCCGACCGCGCAGACCCCACCAAGCTGGTCGAGGACCTGCGGGCCGCCGAGCCGGGCCAGTCCGGGGCCTACCGGGTCGGCGACGAGCGGGCGCTGCGGCTGCTCGCGCTCGCCGCCGCCGAGTGGCGGGCGGGGACCGAGCTGGTCCTCGACTGGCTGGTGGAGCCGACCGGCATCGTCGACGGCGAGGTCTACGAGGCCCCCGACATCACCAACAACGTCTTCGACTGGATGTTCATGGAGTACGGCGGCGCGATGGACATCGGGGTCGCGCCGGCCTGGCAGCTGCTGGAGGCCAAGGGCAAGCTGACCAAGCAGGTGAAGTACCTGGTGCAGGACGGCGGGTTCCAGTCCAACCCCGACTTCCCGACCAAGGTGTCCCTGCACTCGGTCGAGTGGGGCAAGACCAACACCAACGACTGCACGGGCGGCAATCCCTGCCCGTGGCACGCCACGGACGTGGTGCTCGCCGCGATGGGCCGGGTCGACAACGGCTACGGCACCGCCGGGCCGGCCGGGCCGGTGGTCGACGAGCTGGTCGCCGTGCGCAACGGCATCGACTACTGGACGGTGCTGCGCCGGCTGGAGAAGGCCGCCGAGGCGAGCCACCCGGACGTGGTCAACCTCAGCTTCACCCGGGACGTGAACCTCGGCAAGTCCCACGCCAGCAAGTGGACCGACCGGCGGATGAAGCACGTCCGCGACACGGGCGCACTGATCGTCTCGTCCGCCGGCAACGACGCCGTGAACATCGACGGCGACACCCTCTACGTGCCGTGCGAGAGCACCCACGTCATGTGCGTGGGCGGCATGAGGACGGACGCGACGCTGGCGAACAAGTCGAACTACGGCACCAGCGACCTGACCACCTCGGTGGAGATCTACGGCCCCTACTGCGTCATGGGACTCAAGGACCCCGGTAAGCCGGCCGTCAACGAGACCCGGTCCGACGCCTGCGGCACGAGCGTCGCCGCGCCGTTCGTGGGTGGCGTCGCCGCGCTGGTGATGGCCGCCGACCCGAGCCTGACCGCCGCGCAGGTCCGGGACATCCTCAACGACACCGCGCACGTCGGCGGGCTCGGTGCCCACGTGACGGGCAGCCAGCGCCGCATCGACGCCCTGGCCGCCGTCGCCAAGGCACTGGGGGTCAAGGTCGACAAGCCCGCGGTGAGCATCAGCGCGCCGACGACCGGTCAGCACGTCGGGGTGGGCCAGTCGGTCGACCTGTGGGGCAAGGCGACCGACTTCCTCGGCAAGCAGCTCCCGATCACCTGGATCAGCAGCCTCGACGGCGTGCTGGGCCACGAGTCGCAGACGTTCGTGCCGTCGTTGTCGCCCGGCACCCACGTCATCACCGCCAAGGCCACCGACGGCCTCGGGCGCACCGGCTCGGCGACCGTCTCCGTCACGGTGGTGGACAGCCCGACGACCGCGGCCATCGTCTCGCCGCCGGTCGGGTTGACGATCGCCCCGGGACAGTCGGTCAGCCTGGTGGGCACCTCCAACGACCCGGACGCGTTCGGGCCGGTGCCCGACGCCGAGGCGTCCTGGACGGTCCGGCGGGGCGGGACGGTGGTCCACCAGCAGACCGGGCACCTGGCCCTCCTGCCGGCCAGCAAGGTCACGGCGGGGTCGTACACGGCGACGTTCACGGCCGGCGGCGCGAGCGCGCAGCGCAGCTTTACGGTCACCGCGCTGCTGGCCGGGCAGAACCGGCCGACCGCCACGATCACCAAGCCGGCGGCGGCGCTGGACCTGTCGGTGATCGACGGCAAGCCGAAGGTCGTCGCGTTCGCCGGCACGGCCACCGACGTGGAGGACGGCGCGGTCGCCGGGACCCGCTACCGGTGGACCGCCTACGGCGACGGCGGCGTCAAGAAGGTGCTCTGCCAGGGCAGCGCGGTGCCCACCGGCGGCCCGGTCGACGACATCGTCCTGCCGAAGAGCTGCGCCGGCTTCAGCGCGGAGCTGGGCCTGGGCGCGGGCAATGTCACCACCTGGTCGGTGTGGCTGGAGGTCTTCGACTCGGCCGGGCTGGTCGGCGTGGACTCCGTGCCGGTGCGGATCCAGGTGGCCACGCCCTGACCCGGGCGTCCGTCGGTCACCGGGGCCCGGCCGTTCGGCCGGGCCCTCCCGGCTGGGCAGCCTCCGGTGGGCCGCGGAACCCGGCATGCCTTGGGCACTCCCCGTGATGAGCGCGGGGCCGCGCACCCTGCGGCCAGTCGACCTGACTCTTCGTGATTCTCCTCCGGCCCCCACCGATGCCCTCGACCGCTTTGCTCTGCACCCATCGGCGCAGCACCTCGCCCGACCAGCGCTCGCACCAGAGCACCGACGATCAAGGCCGCGACGGCCGATGACTCTACGTGGCTGTTGCGCAGGTGGGTGCAGAGCAAAGGGAGCCCGGTGGGGTGGGCCGTCGAGCGAGACGGCGACTCTACGTCACCGATCGGCGCTCGGGAGGGAGCGACCGCAGGAGATGGCGATGCCCGCGGCACGGTCCTTCGTCGCGGCGCGGACGGGGTGGCATGATCCCGGGAGTGACCAGCGGTGCCGCCGAAGCCCAGCGCCTGCGTGACCTCGCGCGGCTGCGGCGGGTCCGCGACCGGATCGACCGGGACTACGCCCAGCCGCTGGACGTGGAGGCGCTCGCCCGGGGGGCGAACATGTCGGCCGGCCACCTCAGCCGCCAGTTCCGCCTCGCCTACGGCGAGTCGCCGTACTCCTACCTGATGACGCGACGCATCGAGCGCGCGATGGCGCTGTTGCGCCGCGGCGACCTCAGCGTCACCGAGGTCTGTTTCGCGGTCGGCTGCGCGTCGTTGGGCACCTTCAGCACCCGCTTCACCGAGCTGGTGGGGATGCCGCCCAGCACCTACCGGCAGCGCGCGGCGCTCAGCACCGTGGGGCTGCCGGCCTGCGTGTCGAAGCAGGTGACCAGGCCCGTCCGGGACGCTCCCCGGCACCAGGCGACCTGACCAGGGGGAACCCGATCACCAGCCGCCCTGGAAGAAGGCCAGGAGCGCCGGCGCCGGGTCCGCCGCAGTGGTCGCGTTCGCCACCGCCAGTGCGACCGCCGGCAGCAGCAACAGCGCCGAGAGAAGGCCGTACGCCGCGAGCACCTGCCGCTTCCGAGCGGGGCGGGTCGCCGCGAATCTCCGCCAGGCCAGCACGCTCGTGGCGACGAGGACGACCGCCACGACGGCGGCCGTCCCGGCCATCGCCTCGTGATACCAGGAGAAGTCGTCGATCATGAGGTCGAGGGCGGGCGAGCTGCTGCCGCCGGTGCCGCCCGACTCGGCCAGTCCCTGCTCGACCTGGGTCAGGGTGTCGGCGAGGTCCGCGTCGGTCACGCCTTCGGTCAGCATCGGCAGCAACGAGGCGAAGGGCGCGACGGCACCCTGGACGTTGGCCATCACCATCGCCAACGAGAACGGCGCGAGCACCGCGACGAGGACGCCGGCCGCCGCGAGGGCGGCCCGCTTCCCCGCCCCGAGACCGCCGGTCGTCACGAACGCCCTGGCGAGACGAAAGCCGAGGGCGACCAGCACGGTCAGCAACAGCGCGGCGAGCACGGCCTTGACCAGGTGGTAGCGGGACCAGTAGTCGACCACCCGCGCCAGGTCCGGGGGAAGGTCCCGGTCGCCGGAGCGCCAGTATGCGACGAACGCCGCCCGCAGGGCCTCGCTGAGGTCGCGCCTGTCGACGATGCCACCCGCCCGGTCCGCCGTCAGCGCGGGCGGGGCGACGACGAAGGCGACGACCAGGGCCGCGGCGAGTACGCCGAGCGCGGCGATGACCCGGCCGGAGGCGCCCGCCGGGCGCGGCGGGGCAGCGGAACTGATCACGAGGGCTCCCTGGATCGATCGAGTGGGTGAGCGGGGCCCGCCGTCCCGGTCGTGGGTCACGGTCGACCCCGCAGGTACGTGAGGACGGCGAGGACCCGCCGGTTCGTGTCGTCGCTGACCGGCAGGCGCAACTTGGCGAGGACGTTGCCGATGTGCTTGCCCACGCCGGCCTCGGTCAGGGTGAGCATGCGGGCGATCGCGGCGTTGGAGTGGCCCTCGGCGACCAACGCCAGCACCTCGCGCTCCCGGGGCGAGAGGTGCTCGATCGGGTCTCGGCCCCGCAGCATCAGCTGACGCACCACCTCGGGATCGACGACCGTGCCGCCCTCGGCCACCCGCCGAAGCATGTCGGCGAACTCGGCGACGTCGGCCACCCGATCCTTGAGCAGATAGCCGATGGCCCGGCCCTGGCCCGAGCCGAGCAGCTCGCCGGCGTAGCTGTGCTGCACGTACTGGCTGAGCGCCACCACGGCGAGGTCGGGGCGCGCTGCGCGGAGGGCCACGGCGGCCCGCAGCCCCTCGTCGGTGAAGCCCGGCGGCATGCGGACATCGGTGACGACGAGGTCGGGGGCGGTCTGTTCCACCGCCGTCACCAGGGCGGCGGCGTCACCGACGGCGGCGACGACGTCGAAGCCGAACCGGGAGAGCAGCCCGACCAGCCCCTCGCGCAGCAGGACCGAGTCCTCGGCGATCACGACGCGCACGGCAACTCCACCCGCAGGGTCGTCGGCCCGCCGGGCGGGCTGGAGATGAGCAGCCGACCGCCGGCTGCGGCCGCCCGGTCGGCGAGGCCCGTGATGCCCGACCCGCGCGACGGGTCGGCGCCGCCGTGCCCGTCGTCGCGCACCTGGACCGTCAGCATGACGCCGGATCGTCGGGCGGCGACGGTGGCCTCGGTGGCGGCGGCGTGCTTCACGGCGTTGGCGAGCGCCTCCGACACGGCGGCGTAGGCCACCGTCTCCACCGCCGGCGGGAACCGACCCGGGTCGACGTCGACGTGGACCCGGAGGGGGCTGCCGGCGGCGAGCTCCTCGATCGCAGCCCGCAGCCCGAGCTCGCGCAGCGTCTGTGGGCTGATGCCCCGGATCAGGTCGCGGAGTTCCGCCATCAGGGTCTTTGCGTGGTCGTGCGCCGAGGCCACCGCGACCGCCGCGGGCGAGCCGCTCGGCAGGTCGAGCCTGGCGAGGCCGAGCTGCATGGTCAGGCTCACCAGCCGCTGCTGGGCGACGTCGTGCAGGTCACGCTCGATGCGGTGCCGCTCGGCGTCGAACGCGTCGGCCAGCCGCGCCCGGGACCGGGTCACCTCGACCAGTTCGGCTGCGGCCGGGTCGGGCTCGCAGCACAGCAGCAGCCGGGCGAGCGCGGCGTGCCCGCCGCCGAACGCCGAGGTCAGATAGAGCACCGCCGGGATCAGCACCAGCCCCAGGACGGCGCGGCTGACCGCGCTGCCCGTCGACTCCATGGTGACCAGCCGGTAGTGCACCGCGATCGGGGTGGAGACGACGAGCAGGCCGGCGAGGCCCAGCACGCCGAGCCACACCGGCGCGACGATGCCGAGGAGCAGCAGATAGGCCACGGAACGCCAGGTGGCCGGGTCGGTGTAGAGGTTGCCGCTTCGACGCGCCACCGCCGGGGCGTCGTCGGCCAGCCGCAACCGCCACCGCTCGATGCCGGCCACGGCGGTGGCCAGCCTCGGCACCGTCAGCGCGAGCAGGCCCACCCCGACCAGGCTGAGCACCACCGCGACCGACACGTAGGTGCCGGCCCACCAGTGTGGCGCCGCCTCGACCGCCCGCGCCCCTTCCGTCCTCAGCACCCCGATGGCCAGGGCCAGCGGAGCCAGCGGGACGGAGAGCACGAGCCAGAGCAGACCCGAGGCCACGGCCGTGGTCAGGGTGTAGGCGATCCCGCGCCACGGCCACGTCGACAGGAGGAAACCAGGCCGCATCACCGCCCTGAGCAGCGTGGTCGTCGACGTCATGCGCCCAAGCTAGCCAAGGGGACCGGTGCGAACCAGGACGCTGGACCGAGTCTTCGGGTGGGGCTGGCCCTACCCGGCGAGCAGGCCGTCGATCTGGCCCAGGGCCTCGCGGAGGCCCTCCTCCATGCCCATGTTCACCATCCGCTCGAGCTGCTCGGCGTCGACGAAGCTGCTGACCAGCGTCAGTCGGGTGCGCGTACCGTCGGCCGTCAGCGTCGCGACGGCGTGGGTCGGCCGGTCGGTGTCGGTCGGAGTGCCGTGCTCGTCCGAGAAGCCGTCGTCGAACTCCAGCCGGTGCGGCGCGTCGAGGGCGGTGATCCGCCACCAGCCGCGCGCCTTCTCGCCCTCCGGGCCGGTCATGTAGTAGTGGGACCAGCCCCCCACCACGAAGTCGTGCTGCTCGAACGTGGCCGGCCAGGTCGGCGGCCCCCACCACCGCTCCAGCTGGCGGGCGTCCGCCCACACCTGCCACACACGCTCGATCCCGGCGTCGAACTCGGCGACGAAGGTCAGCGTCAACGCCTCGGCGTCCTTCTGGATGCTCGTCACGGGCATGGTTCGGTTCCCTCTCAGTCTTCGGCGATCAGCTGGTCGATGCGGGCCACACGTTCCCGCCAGATCTCCTCGTACGCGTCGAGGAGCCTGGCGGCCCGGCGGAGCACGGTCATGTCCGCGTGCACGAGCTGCTCCCTCCCCCGCCGCTCCTTCGTCACGAGCGAGGCTCTTTCGAGCACCGCGACGTGCTTCTGCACGGCCGCGAAGCTCATCGGGTAGTGCCGGGCGAGCGCCGAGACGGACTCCGCGTGGCGGATCACCCGGGCGACGATGTCGCGCCGGGTGGCGTCCGCGAGGGCGTGGAAGACGCGGTCGGCATGCTCCCCGCTCACCATTTCTACAACCATATGGTTGTACGTTAGCGGCGGCCGGCGGGCGGCGCAAGCGACTCGGTGGCGCCGGGCCGGCCCACCACGAACGGCCGGTCCACCACGGACGGGGCCGATCACGCCTCTGTTAGGGTCGATTTCGTGGTAAACCTCGACGTCATCACCGACCGGTCGGATCCGGCCGTGCAGCGGATCGCCGACGTCACCAAACCCTCGCGGTCCGTCGTCCGCACCGTGCTCATCGAGGACGCCGAGCCGCTGGTCGAGTGCATCCGCGCCGGGCTTGAGTTCATCGAGGTCTACGGGGTGGAGACCACCCCACTGCCCGGCGAGGTGCTCGCGGCCTGCCGGCAGCGGGAGATCCCGGTCCGCCTGGTCGGGGCACCGATCATGAACGACCTGTTCAAGACGGACAAGAAGCCCAAGGCGTTCGGGATCGCCCGGGTCCCGAGGCCGTGGAGCTTCGACGAGTTGGC
The DNA here is from genome assembly GCF_020873825.1 of Micromonospora sp. DH13. Taxonomy (NCBI): domain Bacteria; kingdom Bacillati; phylum Actinomycetota; class Actinomycetes; order Micromonosporales; family Micromonosporaceae; genus Micromonospora; species Micromonospora sp. DH13. Next base: position 235,354 of record NZ_JAHWGR010000005.1, on the reverse strand, counting down.
CCGCACGACCGGCGACATCATCGTCCTGGACGGCGTGAAGATCGTCGGCAACATCGGCGCCATCGTGCGCACGTCCTTCGCGCTCGGCGCCGGCGGCATCGTGCTCGTGGACAGCGACCTCACCACCATCGCGGACCGACGCCTGGTCCGGGCCAGCCGGGGCTACGTCTTCTCGCTCCCGATCGTGCTCGCGTCGCGCGCCGACGCCATCGCCCACTTCCGGCGCACCGGCGTCCCCCTGGTCGCCTTCGACACCGAGGGCGACCTCGCGGTCGGCGACCTGCGCGACGCCGACGAGCAGCTCGCGCTCCTGCTCGGCAGCGAGAAGACCGGCACGTCGAGCTCCTTCGAGAGCATCGCCAGCCACTCGGTGTCGATCCCCATCAACCCGGCCGCGGAGTCGCTGAACGTCTCCGTCTGCGCCGGGATCGCGCTCTACGAGCGGTCCCACTGGAACCTCGCCGACCGGCGGCGCGCGCCGCAGCCGCCCCGGGCCGAGCGGCCGGCTGCGGGGCGCGGCTCCGGGCGTCCCACGCGACCGGCCTACCCGGGCCGCCGGAGCCGCTGACCCGACCCGCGCGCTACCTCCCGCCCGGCACCTGGTCCTTGATCTCGTCGTAGCCGACCTTCCCGGGCGCCGCGGTGGGGGCGTAGATCACGCGGAGCACACCCGTCGGATACGCCTCCGTCGCCGTCACCCTCAGGTGGTACGGCGCGTCCCCCTCGTCGAACAGCCTGCGCCCCTTGCGCGCCGCCACCGGATGCACCAGCAGGCGCAGCTCGTCGACCAGCCCTGCGGCGAGCAGTTGCTGCACCACGGAGATCGAGCCGGGGATGAGAACGCCCCGGATGCCGGCGTCGGCCCTGAGCGAGGCGGCAGCCTCCAGGAGATCGCCGTCGACCAGCTCGGAGTTGCGCCACGAGAACTCCAACGGCTGGCGCGAGACGACCACCTTGCGCATGTCCCCGAGCTGCTTGGCGAACGGCGCGTCGTCCCCACCGGCGGCCTCGCGGTCGGGCCAGGCCCCGGCGAAGCTGTCGTAGGTCTCGCGGCCGATGAGCAGCACGTCGGCGGCGTCGTAGTCCTCGCCGACGGCGCGGCCCATGTTCTCGTCGAAGTACGGCATGTGCCAGTCGGGATCGATCTCGGCCACCCCGTCGGCCGAGATGAAGAGCGTGGAGATGACCTTCGCCATCGGATGCCCCCTTGGGATCAGGTGATTCGGTAGGCAGACCGGCGCATCATCCCAAACTCATCGGCCGGCCACCCGCCGTCTCGCGCAGGTGGGATCGGTCGACGCCAGCCAGGCCGACCACCTCGGCGTCGTCCAGCGCCCCGCAGTCCAGCCCGCGCAGCAGGAACCCGGCGAGCGCCCGGGCGGTGGCCGGCTCGTCGAGGATGCCGCTGTCGGCCCGGTCGAGGTACGCCCGCAGCCGCCCGGCAGCCGCCGGCAGCCCGTCCCGATAGAAGGCGAACGTCGCCGCGAAGCGGGTGGGCAGCTGCCCGGGGTGCAGGTCCCAGCCCTGGTAGAGGCCGCGTTCCAGGGACCGGCGGACCAGCCGCAGGTGCAGCTCCCAGCCGGCGTGCACCGCCGCGCGGTCGCCGACCGGCAGCACGTTGGTCGACCCGTCGCTGACCGCGACCCCGGTGCCGGCCGCCGCCACCTGGAGCACCGCCTTGGCGTGGTCGGCCACCGGATGCTCCAGGCTCTGCCAGCCGGCGGCGACCCCCAGCGCGGCGGAGTAGTCGTAGGTGCCGTAGTGCAGCCCGACGCAGCGCCCGGCGGCGGCGTGCACCATCCGGGCGACGGTCGCGGTGCCGTCGGCCCCGAGCACGGCCTGCGGGGTCTCCACCTGGATCTCGAAGCGCAGGGACGGCAGCCGGTGGGCGGCCTCCAACTCGGCGCAGAGCTGCACCATCGCCTCGACCTGGGGCAGCGACGTCACCTTCGGCAGGGTCACCCGGAACCCGTCGGGCAGGGTCCGGTGCCGCAGCAGCGCGTCGAGGAAGAGGTCGAGCGTGCGTACCGCCCGGCGGCGCGTCGCCGGCTCCAGCGACTTGATCCGCAGCCCGACGTGGCGGGGCACCGGCCCCCGGGCGAGCGCGGTGGCGGCGGCCCGGACGGCGGCGTCCTCCTCGGCGTCGTCCCGGACGCCGTACCCGTCCTCGAAGTCGATCCGCAGGTCCTCGATGGGCTCGGCGGCGAGCTTGGCGCGGACCCGGGCGGCCAGCGCGTCGGCCACGCCGGGCAGCGGGCCGTGCCGGTCGAGCGCCGCGAGCGCGGCGGCCCGCCACTCGTCGACGGTGTCCGGGCCGTACCGGTCGGCCGGCACGTAGACGGTGTGCACGGGCTGGCCCGTCGGCGCCAGGCCCGGGTAGCGCGCGGCCCGCTGCCGGTCGTCGTCGGCGAGGAGGGCGTCGAGCCGGCGCAGGACTGCGGGGTCCACCATCAGTCGATCATCCGGTAGGCGGGCAGGGTGAGGAAGTCGACGAACTCGTCGGCCAGCGCCACCTCGACGAAGAGTTCCCGGGCCGCGTCGGCGTGCGGCCCGCCGAGCGGTTCGGCGTCGACGAGCCGCCGCACCAGTTCCGCGGTGACCGGCTCGCCGGTGTCGAGGGTGACCGCGCCGTGCACCCACTGCCAGACCTGGGAGCGGGAGATCTCGGCGGTCGCCGCGTCCTCCATCAGGTTGTCGATGGCGACCGCGCCGCTGCCGGCCAGCCAGGCGGCCAGGTAGCGCAGCGCCACCGAGACGTTGGCGCGCAGCCCGGCGGCCGTCGGGGGCGCGACCGACGCGGACAGGTCGATCAGGGCGGCGCCGTCGGCCGCCACCTCGTCGCGGCGCCGGTCGAGCTGGTGAGGGCGCCCGCCCAGCACCGCGTCGAACTCCTCGCGGCAGACCGGGACGAGATCCGGGTGGGCGACCCAGGAGCCGTCGAAGCCGTCGGCGGCCTCGCGCTGCTTGTCGGCCCGGACCCTGGCCAGCGCCCGCGCGTTGACCTCCGGGTCGCGGCGCGACGGGATGAAGGCCGCCATGCCGCCGATCGCCATCGCGCCGTGGGCGTGACAGGTCCGCACCAACTGCTCCGTGTACGCGCGCATGAACGGCGCGGTCATGGTCAGCGATGCGCGGTCGGGCAGGACGTACGCCGGGCCGGCGTCGCGGAAGTACTTGATGATGCTGAACAGGTAGTCCCAGCGCCCCGCGTTGAGCCCCGCCGCGTGTTCGCGCAGCTCGTAGAGGATCTCGGCCATCTCGAACGCCGCCGGGATGGTCTCGATGAGCGCGGTGGCCCGGATGGTCCCGGCCGGCAGCCCCAGGTGCTCCTCGGCGGCGGCGAAGACCTCGTGCCACAGCCGCGCCTCGCGGTGGCTCTCCATCTTCGGCAGGTAGAAGTACGGGCCGGAGCCGGCGGCCAGCAGCGCCCGCGCGTTGTGGAAGAAGTAGAGGCCGAAGTCGACAAGCGCCCCCACCGCGGGTGTCCCGTCGATGCGCAGGTGCCGCTCGTCGAGGTGCCAGCCTCGGGGCCGGACGACGATCGTGGCGCGCGGCGCGTCGGTGCGCAGCGCGTACTCCCGGCCGTCGGCGGCGGTGAACGAGGCTGTGCCGGCGATCGCGTCGCGCAGGTTGACCTGGCCGGACACCACGTTGTGCCAGTGCGGCGTGTTGGCGTCCTCCAGGTCGGCCAGCCACACCTTCGCGCCGGAGTTCAGCGCGTTGATCATCATCTTGCGTTCGGTGGGACCGGTGATCTCGACCCGCCGGTCGGTCAGGCCGGCCGGGGGCGGGGGCACCCGCCAGTCGCCGGAGCGGACGTCGGCCGTCTCCGGGAGGAAGTCGAGCCGCCCGGTGCGGGCGACCTCGGCGCGGCGTTCGGCGCGGCTGCGCAGCAGCTCCGCCCGGGTGGCGGCGAACCGGCGGTGCAGGCCGGCGACGAAGTCGAGCGCGTCGGGGGTGAGGATCTCCCCGGCCCGGTCGACCTCCGGCCCGCTGACGATGACGGTCATTGTCGTCCTTCCTACCCGAAGACTTCCGTCGATGTCCGGGCCACCAGTCTGCCCCGGCGCTCGCCGGGTCGCACCGGTCGGCCGGCGAGCCAGGTCTGCCGGACGACGCCGCGCAGCCGGCGACCGGCGTACGGGGTCACCGGGTGGCGGTGCGCGAGCCGCGCTGGGTCGACCACGAACGTCTCGTCCGGGGCGAACACCACCAGGTCGGCCCGGTTGCCGGCGGTGATCGCCCCGCGTCCGGACAGCCGGGTGAGGGCGGCCGGCGCGGCGGCCATCCAGCCGACCACCCGGTCGAGGCCGATTCCCCGCCGCCGGGCCTCGGTCCACACCAGCGGCAGGCTCAGCTGTACGGAGGCGATGCCGCCCCACGCGGCGGCGAAGTCACCGGTGTCGAGCGCCTTGAGCCCGGCGGTGCACGGCGAGTGGTCGGAGACGACGCAGTCGATCGTGCCGTCGCGCAGTCCGGCCCACAGCGCGGCGCGGTTGGCGTCGTCCCGGATCGGCGGGCAGCACTTGAACTCGGTGGCTCCGTCGGGGACCTCGTCGGCGCGCAGCACGAGGTAGTGCGGGCAGGTCTCGGCGGTGACGGGCAGCCCCTCGTCCTTCGCCGCCCGCAGCAGCGGCAGCACCGCCGCGCTGGACACGTGCACGACGTGGGCGCGGCAGCCGGTGCGGCGGGCCGTGTCGACCAGCCGCGCGACGGCGCGCGACTCCGCCTCGGGCGGCCGGGACGCGACGAAGTCGAGGTGGCGGCGGCCGACCGGCGGCGGTGCCGCGGCGAGGACGTCCGGGTCCTCGGCGTGCGCGACGAGCAGCCCGTCGAAGCCGGCGACCGTCGTCATGGCGGTGTGCAGTGCGACGGCGTCCAGCGGCGGGAACTCGTCGACCCCGGACGGGGCCAGGAAGCACTTGAACCCGACGACCCCGGCGTCGTGCAGCGCCCGCAGCCGCTCGGCGTTGCCGGGCACCGCGCCGCCCCAGAACGCGACGTCGACGGCGAGTTGACCCCGGGCGGCGGCCCGCTTGGCGGCGAGGGCGGCGGCGTCGACGGTGGGCGGGACGCTGTTGAGCGGCATGTCGACGAGGGTGGTGATGCCGCCGGCCGCGGCGGCGGCGGTCGCGCTGGCGAACCCCTCCCACTCGGTGCGCCCCGGCTCGTTGACGTGCACATGGCTGTCCACCAGCCCGGGGAGCAGCACCTCGTCGTCGGCCAGGCGGACCTGGTCGCCGTCGACGGGCGCGTGCCGGTCGGTGACGGCGACGACGCGGCCGTCACCGACCACCACGGCGGCGGGGCGGATCCCGTCGGGGGTCACCACCCGGTCGGCCCGCAGGACGATCACGCTGGTCCTCCGGTGCCGCCGGTCGTCTGCCACTCGGCCAGGGCCGCGCGGCGGCGGGCGGCCGACACCGTGCCGAGCACCCGCAGCCGGGCGAAGCCGCCGTCGGGGTGGATCGCCACCCGCACGTGCGACAGTTCGGGGCCGGCGGCGACCGGGAGCCGGTGGCGCTGGTCGGGCTGCACGGGGGTGGGCGGCAGCACCGGCACCCAGTCGTCGGTGCCGGCGACCCGGCCGGTCACTTCCACGGCGTCGGGCGCGTTGCCGAGGAAGTGGGTGGTGTCGACCACCACCTGTTCGCAGGTCCCGGGCAGGCCGAGCCGGACCAGCACCCAGTCGTGCCCGTCGTCGCGGCGGCGGGCGGTCTCCCAGCCCTCGCCCATCGACCGGGCGCGGCCGGGGAGCAGCAGGTGCGTCGGGTCGGAGTAGAACCGGTCCGAGCAGTCCTCGACCACCGCGCCGTTGCTGACGGCGGCGAGGTCGACGGTCGTGGTCAGCAGCCGCGGGTCGGGCAGCACCCGGCCGTACGCCCGCAGCCGGGCGACCCCGCCGTCGGGGTGGATGGCCAGCCGCAGGTGGGTCCAGCGCCGGGGGTCGGCCAGCGGGTAGCTGTTCTCCCGGTCGCCGGCCGCCGGTGACGGGGGCAGCAGCGGCTGCCACGGCGCGGCGAGCACGTCGGCGAGCGCGGGGTGGCCGTCGACCGTGGTGGCGTCGACGGAGACCAGCGGCGGGTAGTTGCCGGTGAAGTGCGCGGTGTCGACGACGAGGCGCTCGACCACGCCGCTCGCCCCGAGCCGGACGATCACCCGGTCGGCGTCGTCGGCGGTGGCCCGGGGCCGGCGGCGGCGGGTCTCCCAGCCGTCGTACACCTTGCCGCGCGGGCCGAACTCGGGGTGGGCGGCGGCGGGGCCGGGCTGGACGAGGCGTTCCTTCTCGGCGAAGAACTCGTCGGTGGCCCACGGCACCGAACCGCCGAGGGCGCGGGACGCGAGGTCCACCGGGTGGGCGTTCACGCGGGGATCCCGGTGCCGACGACGGTTCCCCGGGCCAGCACCAGCCGGACGTCCGCCGCGCGGGCGACGTCGGCCAGCACGTCGCCGCCGACCGCCACGAGGTCGGCGGCGTGGCCGGGGGTGATCCGGCCGGTGCTCGCGCCGAGCCCGCAGACCTCGGCGGCCCGGGTAGTCGCGGCGCGGAGCACGTCGGCGGCGGGGTAGCCCGCCTCGGCGGCCAGGGCGAGACCGAGGTGGAACCGGCCGAACCGGGTGTCCGCCGGCCCGGCGTCCGTGCTGATCACGATCCGCTCCCCCAGTCCGTCGTCGAGCAGCCGGCGCAGCACGCCGAGCTTGTCGCGGAAGTACCGCTCCAGCCGGGCCACGACCCGCTCGTCGGGGTCGGGTCGGCCCCGCTGGTCGAGCAGCGTGTCGTAGCCGCCGGCCTGCATGGTCATGCTCAGGTACGTCCCGGCGTCGCGGATCATCCGCACCGTCTCGGCGTCGTACTCGACGGTCGGGTCGCCGCCGGCCACCGGGCGCAGGAAGTCCAGGTGTTCCAGGCAGTCGACGCCGGCGGCCACGGCCTGGCGTGCCGACTCGGCGGCCCGGCAGTGCGCGGCGGTACGCAGTCCCCGGGCCCGGGCCGCGCCGACCGCCGCGCGCAGGTGCTCCCCGGAGTAGGTGCACTCCTCGGGCCGGCTGCCGGCGGTGCCGCCGCCCGAAGCGATGATCTTGATGTGGTCGACGCCCTCGTCGGCCAGCCGGTGCACGGCGTCCCGGATCTCGGCGGGGGTGCCGGCGGTGCCGCCGCAGAAGTGGAAGTGACCGCCGGGCGGGGTGAGCGGACGCCCGGCCGCCAGCACCCGGGGCGCGGCCGGGGCGCCGGCGAGGAGGTCCCGCAGCCGGACGCCGAGCGTGCCGCGCGCCCCGTTGTCGCGGACCGTCGTCACGCCGCAGCGCAGGTGACGTTCGGCGTTCGCGCGGCCGAAGGCGAGCAGGTCGGGGTCGGGCAGCTCGTGCACCGCCTCGTAGCCGCGCCGGTCGGCCGGCAGGGTGAGGTGGGCGTGCGCGTCGACGAAGCCGGGCAGCAGCGTGGCGTCGCCGAGGTCGAGCACGACGGTGTCGTCGGGCAACGGGTCGGTGGCGGCGCACACCGCCTCGATCGCGCCGCCGCGCACCAGCACCACGGCGTCGGGTCGGGCCGGCTCGCCGTCGCCGGTGAGGATCCGCGCGGCGCGCAGTGCCAGCGGGCGGGGAGCGGTGCCCACTCAGCCCGCCGTGGCGTAGAACTCGGCGATCGGCGCGGCGAGCACGTCCTGGGCGACGGCGATGTCACCGGCACGCCCGAGCAGGCCCAGCAGCGCCTCGACGGTGTAGTCGCCGAGCGGGGCCTCCCCGACGGTGCGGCGGGCCCCGATCACCAGCGCGCCGACGCCCGCCTCCAGGATCGCGCCGAAGCACATCGGGCACGGCTCGAAGGTGGTGAGCAGCAGCGCGCCCCGGAGGCTGTCGATGCCCCACCGGGCCGCCGCGGTCCGCAGGGCCATCACCTCGCTGTGCGCGGTCGGGTCGCTGGTCGAGACGACCCGGTTGCGCTCGGCGACCGTTCCCGAGGCGGTGACCACCACCGACCCGAACGGATGGTCGCCGGCGGCGAGCGCCTCGCGGGCCATGTCCAGCGCCTCGCTCATCAGTTGGTCCTGGTCGACTGCCTGCACGGCACACCTCCGGAATCCTCGGCTTCTTGGTATACAGAACACTAGAAGCCGATTGTTTCGGCGATGCTTCGGGGGGCCGGGTCAGCCCCGCTCCAGCCGCCCGGTGGCGAGATACCCGACCGCGCGCTCCCAGGCGACCGCAGCGGTGGACGGGTCGGCGTCGTGGTGCTCGAAGAGCATCGCCAGCGCCGGCACCTCGTGCCGCCCCATCGCCAGGACGCCGCACGGCACATCGACGACGACCACGTCAGCGGGGTGCATCCGACGGTGCAGCGCCCGGATCTCGGTGGCGAGCCGGGCCAGCGCCCCGGCCGGGGCGCGGTCGAGGTCGCCGGGCGAGACGGCGGTGTCGATTCTGGTCATGGCGCCGATGGTGGCACACGGTCCAACACCTGCCGACCCCGGAAACACGACTGCAACACGCGGAAATTGTTCTGTGACTTGTGTTCTGTATACAACTCGCAGCGGTTGCGGTCGCCACCGCCAGGACGACCACAGGAGGCACCGACAGCCATGCGGATCGGCATCGACGGTCGCAAGATACCGGGGAGCGTGGGGCGCGGCCCGGTCGACAACGTCCGGTACGCGCACGAACTCGGCATGGACGGCATCTTCTTCCGCACCGTCCTCGACATGACCCCGACCCTCGACGCGGGCGTGCTCCGCGACGTGCGGGACTGCGCCGACGAGCTGGGCCTCTACCTCGAAGCCGGCCTCGGCAAGGTCAACCCGTACGCGATGGCGGAGGCCCCCGAGCTGCGGGCTGCCGGCGACGGCGACACGCTGCTCGGCTTCACCCGCATGATCGCCGCCTGCGCCCGGGTCGGCATCACCGAGCTGTGGGCCGGCACCGCAAACTACAAGCCCTACGGCGGCCGCTACGCCTACGACCGGTTCCGCACCGACGTCGACTGGTCCGACCAGCTGGCGGCCACCGCCAAGTTCCTGGGCCGGCTCGCCCCGATCGCCCGCGACCACGGGGTGCACGTCAACCTGGAGACGCACGAGGAGATCACCAGCTTCGAGGTGGTCCGCCTCGTCGAGGCGGCCGGCCCGGACACGTTCGGCATCGTCTTCGACACCTCCAACCTGCTCCAGCGTGGCGAGCACCCGCTGCGCACCGCCCAGCGGGTGGCCCCGTACGTCCGGCAGACCCACATCAAGGACGCCGCGCTGAGCTTGACCCCCGACGGCGTGCTCTACCAGGAGCGGACCGTCGGCCTCGGCGTCGTCGACCTCCGGGCGATCCTGCCGATCCTGCACGCGGCCAACCCCGACCTCACCATCACCATCGAGAACGCGCAGCCCTGGGACGAGGTGGCCGTCACCTACCCCACCTTCACCACCGAGCAGATACCGCTGCGCGGCCGCACCCTGGTCGAGGTCTTCGACCCCGCGTGGCAGGCCGGCCACCCCGACATGTCGGTCGCCGAACTCGGCGCCTACCTCCAACTGGCCCGGCACAGCGACGCGTTGATCGCCGCCGGCACGCTGCCGACGTTCGACGAGTGCGCGCCGGACACCTTCGGGTTCGACGAGGCCGTCCAGGCCGCGCGGGCCAGCGCCGACGTGCTGCGGACGATCGTCGCCGAGGCGGGGCTGGCCGGATGACCGACGCCGACCGCCTGGGCGTGTTCGCCGGGAGCCTCGCCGACGAGCGGCTCGACGCGGACACCGCGATCGCCCGCGCCGCCGGGCACGGCTTCGCCGCCTGCCTCTTCGGCTCGGTCTTCGAGGTCAGCCCGACGCTGGACCCGGGCGAGATCGCCGCCCGGCGCGACGCCGCCGCGGAACGGGGCGTCGAGGTGGCGGTCGGCTCGGTCAACCTGCACCCGTTCCGCGTCGGGCAGGACGCCCGGCTGCTCGCCGCCGGCGACGGCGACGTCCGGGCCGGCCTGGCCCGGATGGTCGAGACGTCGGCCCTGCTGCCCGGGCGGGAGCTGCTGGTCATCGTCGGCCGGATCGAGGACCGCTACGACCGGCTGACCCCCTGGCCCGATCAGCTCGACCTGACCGCGCGACTGCTGCGCCGGCTCGCGCCGGTCCTGCGCGACCACGGGCTGCGCCTGGCCCTCAAGACCCACGAGGAGATCACCGGCGGCGAGGTCGCCCGGCTGGTCGACGCTGTCGGCGCGGACGTCGCCTGCGCGTCGCTGGACCCGGTGAACCTGCTGGTCAACCTGGAGGATCCGGTCGTCGCCGCCGGCCGCCTCGGCGCGGCGGTCGCCCAGCTGATCCTCGACGACGCCGTGCTCGTCCTCGACGGTGACACGGCCACCCGGCTGCTCTGCCCGGTGGGGGAGGGCCAGGTCGACTGGCCGGCCCTGATCGACACCCTCCGCCCGCACTCCCCGACCCGCTGGGTCGAACTGCACCGCGGCCAGTTCACCGCCGCCCCGTTCGACCCGGGCTGGCACGCCGACCACCCCGACCTGCCCCTGTCCGACTACGCCGAGGTCCTGCGGCAGGCGGTGCGGTGCACCGCCGCCCTCGACCCGGCCCGCCTCGCCGGCCTGCGCGCACAGCAGGCCCGGCCCACCCACCGGCTGGCGGCCACCACCACCGCCGCCCGCTCGCTGCTGACCCCCGGTTCAGGAAGGATCCACCACAGATGAGCACCTCCCCCCTCCACGCTCGTCGTTCGGGCGTCGATCGTCGCCACCTCCTGCGGGGCGTGGCCGGTGTCGCCGGCCTCACCGCCCTCGGTGCCTCGCTGACGGCCTGCGGCTCCGACACCGGCTCCGCCGCGACCGGGGCGAGCGCCGCCCCCGTCGCGACGGGCCCCGGCCCCGGCGGCTACAAGATCGACCTCGGCGGCTACCAGGGCCCCGAGCTGACCGCCAAGCCGGTGACCCTGCGCTTCATGCGGCAGAGCTACTCCCCCGAGGTCAACGACTTCTTCACCGGCCTGTACGCGAAGTTCACCGCGGCGTACCCGAACATCACGATCAAGGAGGAGCTGGTCCCCTACGGTGACCTGCCCACCAAGCTCAAGGTCTACGTGGCCTCGGGCGACGCGCCGGACGTCATGATGGGCCGCAACGACTTCACCCCCGCCTACGCCGCCGGCAAGATCGCGCTGCCCCTGACCGGCTACTTCACCGACACCTACCTCACCGACATCTACGCCCCGCTGCGCGAGGCTGCCTCCGCCGACGGCAACCTCTACTGCCTGCCCTGGGACAACAACGTCGAGGTCCTGCTGTTCAACCGGGACCTGTTCGCCAAGGCGAAGGTGGCCCCGCCGCCGGAGACCACCAGCATCGACGGTGGCTGGACGATCGAGCAGATGATCGACGCGATGCGGGCCCTCACCAAGAACCTGAAGGCCACGGACAGCTCGCTGTGGGCGATGGCGGCGTCGACGGCCGGCAACGGCGGCCCCGGCTCCAACTACACCCAGCACGAGAGCTTCTGGATCCGGATGATGGGCGACCCGGCGGCGGCCAGGGACTCCGACGAGTACAAGACCTGGGCCGGGGTGAGCGACGACGGGTTCAGCGTCACCGGGTACGTCGACAGCGCGGGCGCGATCCAGGGCATGAAGAACTACCAGACCTTCTTCAGCGAGGACCTGACCCCCAAGGGCGCGGTGCCCGACCAGCTGACCGCCGGCACCGCCGCGCTGTCGATGGACTCGTTCAGCATGGCGAACCTCTACGAGTCGGCCGGCGGCAAGCCGAAGTTCGGCTGGGGCGTGTCGCCGATGCCGAAGGGCCGGACCCTGTTCGGCTGCAACGCCTCCGACTCCCCGATCGTCTGGGCCGGGTCGAAGAACCCGAACGAGGCCGTCGCCCTGGTCGCGTACCTGTGCAACGACGCCAACCGGATCGGCTTCGCCCGGATGTGGGGGTCGGTGCCGGCGCGCACCTCGCTGATCACCCAAATGCAGGAATACCAGGGCGAGAAGCAGCAGCTCGCGGTGGCCCTGGCCAAGGCCAGCTCGGGCGTGCCCCGCACGGTCGGCTACTTCGACTACTTCAACGCGATGAACCCGGCGGTGAAGAACATCGCGCTCGGCGCCGACCCCGCGGCGACGCTGCACACCACGGCCAAGCAGATCGACGACCTGCTCGCGAAGTACCGGTAGACCCATGACGATCGGGGTCCGGCACCGCGTGCGACCCGTGGCTCGCCGCCCGGCCTGGGAGGGTTCCTCCCGGGCCGGGTGGCTGCTGGTCACGCCACTGCTGGTCGGCCTGGGGCTGTTCCAGTTCTATCCGATCGTGGTGGCCGGCTGGCAGAGCCTCCAGTCGTTCAATCCCTTCACCGGGGCCAGCCGGGGCTACGTGGGCCTGGCCAACTACTCGGCGCTCCTCGACGACCCGCAGTTCGTCGCGGCGCTGCGCAACACGGTTCTCTACATCGTCCTGACGCTGGTGGTGGAGATCCCGCTGGCGCTCGGCCTGGCCCAGCTGATCAACTCGCGGCTGCCGGCCCGTGGGCTGCTGCGGATCATGGTGATCGCCGGTCTGGCGGCCTCGGAGACGGTCGCCGTGCTGGTGTGGAACCAGCTGTACGACCCGACGCACGGCCTGTTCAACTCCGCGCTGCGGATGGTGAGCCTGGACGCGCAGCCGTTCCTCACCTCGCCGTCGCAGGCGCTGCTGGCGATCGTGGTGATGTCGGCGTGGAAGAACGTCGGGCTGGCCGTGCTGATCTTCCTGGCCGGGCTGCAGAACGTGCCGCCGGAGCTGCACGAGGCGGCCAGCCTGGACGGGGCCGGCCCGGTGCGCCGGTTCCGCGCCATCACCCTGCCGCTGCTGCGCCGCTACGTGCTGGTCGCGCTCTTCGTCTCCACGATCTCGGGGACCCGGATCTTCACCCCGGTCAACCTGATGACCCAGGGCGGCCCGGACGACGCCACCACCAACCTCACCTACTACGCCTACCAACAGGCGTTCCAGTACTCGTCCCACGGCGTCGCGGCGGCCACCACGGTCTGCATGCTCGTGCTGGTCTGCGTCGTCGCCCTCATCCAGGGCGTCGCCCTGCGGGAGAAGACATGACCGTTCGCACCGCCGGGACGGCGGCCGCCCCGGCCGTCGCGCTGTCCCGCCCCGAGACGCCGCCGGCCACCGCGCGGCGTCGCTCCGCTTCCGCGCCGCTGTGGCGCGGGGTACGCCGGCTGCCCGCCGCGCTCGGCATGGTGCTGGTGGCGGTCCTGTTCGGCTTCCCGTTGCTGTGGATGGCGCTGTCGGCGTTCAAGACCACCGCGAGCGTCGTCGCGGACGCGTACCCGCTGACCTGGCGCAGTGTGCTGCCGAGCGACCCGACGCTGGGCAACCTCGGCCGGCTCTTCGGTGAGCTCGGCTTCGGCCGGACGATGTGGAACACGCTCGTCGCCTCGGCGGGGCAGGTCCTCGGGTCGCTGGTCGTCTGCACCCTGGCCGGCTACGCCTTCGCCCGCATCCGGTTCCGGTTCCGGGAGCCGCTGTTCGCGCTCTGCATGGTGGGCGCGTTCATCCCGATCGAGGCGACCGTCGTCCCGTTGTACGACGTGGTCAAGGGCCTGGGGCTGCTGTCGACGTACCCCGTGCTGTTCCTGCCGTTCGTCTGCAACCCGTTCGGGGTCTTCCTCATGCGGCAGGGGTTCCGGGACATCCCGGAGGAGCTGTTCGAGGCCGCCGCCGTCGACGGGGCCGGCGTCGGGACGCTGTTCTGGCGCATCGCGCTGCCCAACGTGCGGCCGACGCTGGCCTCGCTGGCCCTGATCCAGTTCATCTGGTCGTGGAGCAACTACTTCTGGCCGCTGGTGGCGATGCAGGACCCGAAACGCCAGGTCGCCCAGGTCGCGATGGCCGCGCTCCAGACCAACGCCAACAACCAGCCGATGTACGGCGAGATGTTCGCGGCGGCCACGGTGATCACGATCCCGCTGGTGCTGCTCTCGATCAGCCTGCAACGCCACTACGTGCGCGGGATGCTGACGGCCGGGCTGAAGTAGCGGCCCGGCCGTCCAGCGGCAGCACGTCGGCGAGCAGGACCAGCGACGGCTTGCGCCCGCTGGCGATGTGTTCGAAGGCCAGCTCGCCGGCCCGCTCGACCTCGCCGCGCAGGATCGCCCGCAGCAGCTTCTCGTGGGCGCGGCAGGCCGCCCTGGGGTCCCGGGCGGCTGTCAGCCGGAACAGCCACTGCACCCGGCCGCTGATCGGCCGCATCATGGTGCGCAGCAGGGCGTTGCCGGAGAGCTCGACGACGAGCCGGTGGAACTCGGCGCTGGTCGCGGCGATGGCGGGATCGTCGCCGTCCTGCACGGCACGCTTGGCGCGCTGGAGGTTGTCCTGCAACGCGGCGACGGTCTCCTTCGCCTCGGGCTGGCCGCTGCGCTGGGCGGCGAGCCGGGCGGCGAGGGTCTCCAGGCTCTCCCGCACGTCGAAGAGGTCGTCCACGTCCCGCAGGGTCAACTGGGTGACGAAGGTGCCGCGCCGGGGCGCGGTGTAGACCAGCCCCTCGGCCTCCAGCAGCGGGATGGCCTCCCGCAGTGGCACCCGGGAGACGCTGAGCTGGTCGGCGAGCCACTGCTCGCGCATCTTGGTGCCGGGTGCGATCTCGCCCTCGATGATCGCCGTGCGCAGGTGCTCGTAGATCTGGGCGGACAGCGAGCGGTCCGCCGTTCCGATCGGCTCGGCCACGCCTACGGGCTCCATCCTCGCGGTGTCGACAGCGGTCGGAGTCACGGCGCCGTCATCAGCAATAGCTGCACAAAGTATACATTATTGCAGCGCAGCGAGCGCTCGTGGTGCCCGGCGCAGGCCGGACACGATGCGGCGGGCCCGGCCTGCGCCGGACCCGCCGCTCGATCGAACTCACGCCGGCCGCTGACTCACGCCGTCAGCGTCGGCTCGCGCTGTCAGCGCTGCAGGGTCAGCAGACCCGGCCGGTACGGCAGGAGGCCGTAGTCGACGCCGTTGGAGCTGGGGGAACGACCCTGGTAGAGCAGCTGCAGGTTGCAGGGGTCGACGGTGAACGTCTGGTCGGCGCTGGTGCGGATCAGCTCACCGTGGCTGATGTCGTTGGTCCAGGTCGCACCGCTGTTGGCCTTGCCGGCGAACGGGTTGCTCTCCGTCGCCGCCTGCGGCGTCCAGTTGCCGTCCAGGCTGGTGGCCGTGAACGAGCGGAAGTAGCGGCCCTGCGCGCCCATCGCCTCGACGATCATCAGGTACCGGGTCTGGCCCTGGAGCTTGTAGACCTGCACCGCCTCGAACAGGTTCGCCTGGGTGTCGCTCATGATCGTCGTGTACGACGAGCCGAAGCTGCCCGGGAAGTTCCCGAGCGGCATGCTCGACCGGTAGATCTTGCCGTTGTCCCCGGCGAAGAACAGGTACATGTTCCGGTCGTCGGCGATCAGGGTCTGGTCGATCGGCCCGGTGCCGGAGCCGGTGATGCTGCCCGTGAACAGCGTCTGCGGCGCGGACCACCCGTTGGCGTTGGTCGGGTCGGTCGACGTGCGGTAGTTGAACGCCGCCCCGCC
Source organism: Micromonospora sp. DH13 (assembly GCF_020873825.1). NCBI lineage: Bacteria > Bacillati > Actinomycetota > Actinomycetes > Micromonosporales > Micromonosporaceae > Micromonospora > Micromonospora sp. DH13. The sequence continues at coordinate 219,814 of NZ_JAHWGR010000005.1, read as the reverse complement.
CCACTGGTAGGCCAGCACCCAGATGTTCTTCGGCGCGAAGTAGAACAGGGTCGGCGCGACCGTCCCCGAGGACATGGTGTTCTGGCTCGCGGTGGCCATCTCCGACCAGTTGGTGAACAGCCCGAAGTTCATCGAGCCCCACCTGGTGCCGAAGTCGTGGGTCGTCGCGTAGACGAGCTGCTTGCCGTTGTAGGGGGCGACGGTGAAGTCCTTCAGCGAGACCCAGCCGGACTTCGGCTGCGCCAGCGCGCCCGTCGACGACCACCGGTACGTCGACGGCAGGTTGCAGGTGCCGGTGGGCGGGGGCGTCGTCGGCGGGGGCGTCGTGGGGGGCGGCGTCGTCGGCGGGGTGGTCGGGGACCCCGTCGGCGGGGTCGTCGGCGTCGTGCCGCCGTTGCACGTCACGCCGTTCACGGCGAAACTCGTCGGCACCGGGTTGCTGCCCGACCACGACCCGTTGAAGCCGAACGACACCGAGCCGTTGGTCGCGATCGCCCCGTTGTAGCTCACGTTCTTCGCGGTGACCGCAGTCCCGCTCTGGGTGACCGTCGCGTTCCACGCCTGCGTGACCTTCTGGCCCGCGCCGTAGGACCACGTCAGCGTCCAACTGCTCAACGGGTCGCCCAGGTTGGTGATCGACACGTTGGCGCCGAATCCGTCCTGCCACTGCGACGACACGGCATAGTTCACCGAGCAGCCGGCGGCTGCGGCGTTGGCCGGCAATGCCACGGCGACCGTCGCCGAAGCCAGCAACGCGACGCCGGCGGACACCACACCAACATTGGTCGCTTTGGATCTTGCCATAAGGCATCCTCCTGATGGGACGGCGGCCTGCAATTGGTGGTGGCCTCTACATGTGACCGTTAACAGCCGCGTCAGGTATGTTACGGGAGCGCTCCCATCGCCTCAAGACATTGATGACCGGCCAACTCTTACGGCGCAATGAAGCTGAGCCTTGGCTCAGGACCGCGCGGGCCGCGTCCGCGCGGGGGCCCGGCCACGCAGCAGCGGGCACTGCTCCGGGCCGGAACGGCGTTCCGGCCCGGAGCAGTGCCAGTGCGGTCGGTCTTGCCGATCAGGAGAAGTTCACGTCGCTGCACCACATGTAGGCCTGGTCGAGGTGCGACGCCTGCCAGATGACGAAGACGATGTGGTGGCCGGTGTATCCGGAGGTCGAGACGTTGAACGTGATGTTCTGCGCCGGCGCGTAGCGCCCGGTCTGCGTGATGAAGTCGAGGTTCCCCCAGCCGAGACTCTGGGTGGCGGGATTGAACCCCTGCTTGCTGACGTAGACCTTGAAGTAGTCAGCGCCGTGGCTGGCCTGGTCGTAGAGCTGGATCGAGAAGTTGCTACCGATATTGGTCTTCTTCCACGCGCCGGGCCTGTTCAGGCTGTCGTTCCGGCTGAGGGCGTTGCTGCACAGCTGCCCGTCGGGGGTCTTGGCCTGGAACTGGCCGCCGAGGCCGTCCCGGAGCGCGCTCATCCAGTTCCACATGGTGTCCGGGTTGGCCTGGAATGCCTGGTAGCACATGGGGTCCTGCTGCTGCATGGCCGGATCCGTGTGATGGCTGCCCCATGCCTGCCAGCACTGGTAGGCGCGGGTTGCCGGACTGACGATGGTGCCGTGGGCCTGAGCCGCGCCGGCCCAGGTCAGCGTGCCGGCCAGCATGGCGAACACCACGACGAGCGCCTGCACGGACCGGCGGACGGCCGAGGGGGACCGACGACCGGATTGATCGGACTGGGGTGGAAGCACAGCACATCCTCCTTCTCCGGCGCTCAATATAGGGTTAAGAGCGCTTTCCACCAGCATCGCACCAATAGGTCACTATATCAATGATCATCTATAGATACCTGGCCGAGCAGGACATTCGGCGTGCTTCCCGCGCTTTCGATCCGGGCCCTCGCCCCAGGTAGGTAGCCGGGTCAGGGCCGGGTTGAGTAGTCGTTGCTCAGGATGCGGCCGGGCGTCGCCCCGAGACTGGTTCCAGCGAGCCGGGCTCCCGGTTCACCGGTCCAGGAGCGACGAAGCCATGCCGTACACCACCTTTGCCCGTGCCGAGAGACACCGCCGACGCCGTCGCCGACGCCTCGCCGCGGCTGCCCTCGCCGCCGTCACGGCCGCGACCGTCTCCCCCGTCGCCGCCGCCCCGCCCGCCGCCGGCCGAACCTGCCCGTGCCGGACGCCCTCGTGGTGATGCTCCGCCCGCAGGTCCGCTCCGCCCCGTTGACCTGGTGATCCGTACGGAACAACGGGCGTCCGGAACCACCGGCCGCCCGAGCCGTGCTGTGCCTTCGGACGATCACCGGCCGTCGCCACGGGTGCGAGGATTGGCCCCGCCGGGCCGGCTGGCGGGCCGTGCTGCCGGCAACCGGGGAGACCGGGCAGGACAGGGGGCGACGGTGGCGACTGCGACCGCGATCGGTTGGCCGTTCGTCGGCCGGCACGCCGAGGTGGAACAGGTGACCGACGCGCTCGTCGCCGGGCACCTCGACGCGGTGCTGCTGACCGGCGCGTCCGGGGTCGGCAAGAGCCGGCTGGCGCGGGAGTGCCTGGCCGAGGCGGAGTCCCGGGGCCACCCGGTCGCGCACGTGGCCGCCACCGCCAGCGCCTCCGCCGTACCGCTGTCCGCGCTGGCCCCGCTGCTGCCGGCCCAGGTCCAACTGGCCGATCCGCACCAACTCTTCGAGGCGGTGCGCCACCGGCTGCGCGAGCAGACCGGCGGCCGGCGTTTCGTCCTCGCGGTGGACGACGTCGACCTGCTCGACACGGTCTCCCTGGCGTTGTTGCAGTTCCTGCTGGCCGACGGAAGCCTCTTCGTGATCGCCACCCAACGCACCGAGAGCCAGGTGCCGGACGCGCTGGACAGCCGGTGGCGGGACGGGCGGGCGCTGCGGCTGCGGCTCGACTCGCTGGAACGGCGCAGCGTCGAGACCCTGCTCCACTTCGCCCTCGGCGGCCCGGTCAGCGCCGCGGCCAGCGAGGCGCTCTGGCAGGCGAGCCAGGGCAACGTGCTCTACCTGCGGGAACTCGTGAGCTGCGGGCAGCGGGACGGCACCCTCGTCTGCACCGACGGGACGTGGCGGCTGACCGGCCCGTTGACCGGCAGCGCCGGCGTGGTGGAGATGGTCAGCCGACGGCTGCACGCCCTGACCCCCGGGCACCGCGCCGTGCTCGAACTGCTGGCCCTGTGCGAGCCGCTGGGCGTGGACGACCTGCTGGCGCACTCACCGATGGACGTCCTGGCCGATCTGGAGGAGCAGGGCCTGGTCCAGGTCCGGGAGGACGGCCGCCGACAGGACCTCACCCTGGTCCATCCGCTGCACGCCCAGGCGCTGCAACGGGCCATGCCCCGGCTGCGCGCCCGGTCGCTGTTGCTCACCCAGGCCGACCGGATCGAGGCCTACGGGGCCCGGCGCAGTGGGGACCCGCTGCGGCTGGCCTCGTGGCGGCTCGACGCGACCGGCACCGCCGACCCGGACCTGCTGGCCCGGGCCGCCCACCTGGCCCGGTTCGCACACGACCTGCCCCGCACCGCGCGCCTGGCGGAGGCCGCGCTGCGGCACGGCCCCGATCCGGCGGTCGGCCTGCTGCTCGGCGCGGCCCTGCACGAGCAGGCCCGCTACGTCGAGGCGGAGCGGGCGTTCGCCGCGGCGGCGGGGGTGGCCGGCGGGCCCCCGTTGCTGCGGCTCGCGGTGACCCGGGCACTCAACCTGCTGCACGGCCTGCGCGACGTGGCCGGGGCGGACGCCTGCCTGGCGGACGTACGCGCCCAGGTGCCGCCCGACCATCCGGCGCTCGCCGCGGTGGAGGCGCTGCTGCTCAACGAGACGGACACCGACTCGGCGCTGCGGCGGCTGGGCGACGAGCCCGCCGACGAGCACCACGACCTCAGCCGGGTGCTGTGGCTGCGGACGCAGGCCACCCTGCTGGTCGACGCCGGGCGGATGGTCGACGCGGTGGCCGGCGCGGAACGGGGCGTCGACCTGCACCAGCGGCTCGACCACCGGATGGTGGTGTCGCACCCGGCCACCCAGCTCACCGTGCTCGGCGAGGCGCTGCTGCGGCAGGGCCGCCTCGACGAGGCGACGCAGGCCGTCCGGCGGGGCCTGCGCCTGGCGGTCGGCGACGGCGTCGATTCGCTGATCGGGGTCTTCTCGGCCCAGCTCGGCGCGCTCGCGCTGCTGCGCGGCCGGGTCGCCACCGCCGAACGGCACTTCCGGGAGGCGCTCGCCCAACTGCGCGGGACCGGCCGCCCGGCGGCCCTCGGCGGGGCGCTGTCCGGGCTGGTCGTCTCGCTGGCCTGGCAGGGCGCGCCGGCCCCGGACGACCCGCTCGACGATTCGGAGCGCGACCTCGTCACGCCGGCCGCCCGGGCCTGGGCGCTGGCCGGCGCGGGGCAGCAGCGGGAGGCCCGCCAGGAGCTGCTGGCCGGGGCCGCGACCGCGCTGGGCCGGGGCCGGCGGGGGCTGGCCGTGGAGCTGCTGCACGACGCGGTGCGGCTCGGCGACCAGGACGCCGCCCGGCAGTTGCTCACGGTGTCGGGCGTGCAGGGCCAGCTCGCCGCCGCGCGGGTCGGGCACGCTCGGGCGGTGCTCGACCGTGACCCGGAGGCGCTCGCGGCGGAGGCCCGCGCGTTCGAGGCGTGCGGTGCGGACCTGTTCGCGGCGGAGGCGCTGGTCACCGCCGCCGACCTGCACCGGTCGGCGGGCCGCCCCCGGCAGGCGGCGCTGTGCGCCAACCAGGCGGCGGCGCTCGCCGCGCGCTGCGAGGGGGCGCGCACTCCGGGCCTGCTCACCTCGTCGGCGCAGCAGCCGCTGACCGCCCGGGAACGCGAGATCGCGCTGCTGGTCGCCGGGGGCCAGAGCAGCCGCAGCATCGCCGAGACCCTGGTCATCTCGGTGCGCACCGTGGACAACCACCTGCAGAGCATCTACGCCAAGTGCGGGGTGAACAGCCGGAGCGGGCTGGCCGAGATGATCGGCCCGGTGGGTCGGGCCCGCGCCGGAGAGGACGGTGGGGCGTGAGCCCGGAGCAGGTGGAGCTGGTGCGGGACAGCCTGCGGGCGATGGGCCCCCGGTTGGACGCGGTGGCCGACGACTTCTACGGGCGGGTGTTCGCCCACCACCCGGAACTGCGGGCGATGTTCCCCGCGGAGCTGGCCGGCCAGCGGGAGAAGTTCGCCGAGGAGCTGCAGACCATCGTGGCGGCGATCCCGGACCTCGACGGGTTCCTGGCCCGGGCCCGGCTACTCGGGGCCCGGCACGGCGGGTACGGGGTCCGTGCCGCCCACTACCGGCTCTTCCGCGACCTGCTGCTGGAGTCGTTCGCGGCCGAGCTGGGCGAGGCGTGGACCGAGGCGCGCGCGAGCGCCTGGCGGGGCGCGTACGACATGGTGTCCGAGGCGATGATGATGGGCACCACCCGGGCCCGTCAGCCGTCGTTGTTCCGCCGCTGACGCCTCCCGTCCTGGGCCCCGGCGGCGGGACGGTCCGTCAGTTCCGGCCGAAGACGCCGCTCAGGGCCACCTGCGCCGAACAGCTCAGCTCGCCCGGCGCGAGCTGGGTGTGCGACGGCCGCCAGAGCCGGGCACCGTCGGCGGTGACGCGGGCCATGAGGCAGTCGTACTGCGCCGCCCGCAGGGCCACGCCGACCTGGCCGCCCTGGCTGAGGACCTCCTGGCGTACGGCGGGATCGATCCCGAGCCCGGCGAGCGCGGCCCGGACGGACGCCTCCGTGGGCTCGGCCTTCTCCAGCGCCTTCGCCAGCCGGTCGTCGACGCCCCGCAGCGACGGGTCCCTGCTGACCGGCACGGGCTCGACGGCCGGGCAGTCGATGTCGTCGTCGCGGCTGTCCTCGTCGGGACCCAGTTCGAGGCGGAAGCAGATCGGCACGTCCCGCTCGTCGATCACCGACCGGTCCGCGCCGAGTTCGACGCCGTGCCCGACGACCCGCAGCACCAGGGTCACGCCGGTCTGCCAGTGGGTCTCGCCCCGCACCGAGAGCACCGTGACGTCGGGGTGCTGGCCGGCGGAGTGCACGAAGTCGTCGGCCTTGTAGATGTGGTCGTAGTCGAAGCGCTGCTCCACGGCGTCCACCTTCGTGGCGGCGTCGGCGACCGCGCTGTCGTGCAGCGGATCCGAGGGGCGGAGGAAGAACCAGTACGCGCCGGCCGCCAGCAGGGCCACCACGGCGCACAGCGCCACCGAGCCGTACACCAACCACCGGGAGACCGCCCTCACCGGGCCTATTCTGCCGGCCGCGGGTCCCTCCCCGCTGCCCCGGGATCCGGACCGTCCTGCACCGACGGGCCCGTCGGTGCAGGACGGGTCACCGGTCCTGGAGCAGCCCGCGCGCGGTCATGAAGGTGCGCAGCGTCTCGGCGTCCTCGGCGGACATCAGGCCGCGTGGGATCACGGTCGCCGGCGTCCGGCCGACGTACACGATCCAGAACTCCGGGGTGACCCGCACCTGGTCGACCCCGTCCCACGCGATGCCGCCGGACTCCGAGCCGCTGCGCATCATGATGTTGTCGTCGGTGATGTCGTAGCCACCCTCGACGGCATAGCTGCCGGACCGCCGCCGGGCCCGCCACCGCACCCACGGCGCGTACAGCATCGACAGCAGGCCGCCCACGAGCAGCGACAGCCACAGCGACGAGAACTGCTCGCCCCGCGCGGACCCCCGCGAGACGACGAACCCGATCGCCCCGACCACGGTCAGCACCGCGCCGACCAGGCCGTACCTCCGCAGCCGGACGCTGCTGAGCGCCGCAGCCACGCGGCCCGGGTAGGCAGGGTCGGCGGGTACATCGAAGCGAATGTGCACGCCAGAACGATAGTGCTCCCGCCCGGCCTCAGCAGCCGAGCCGCTTGGTGGAGAGCGCGATGTCGTCGATCCAGAGGTCGAACTCGCCCGGCGTGGTGCCGCCCTGGTAGAGCTGCCAGCCGATCTTGACCGTGTCGACCGCCGGCAGGACGAAGGGAACGTCGTTGCCGCCGTGTTCGGTCGTGGAGGCGGTCAGCTCCGGGTTCGCCACGCCGTCGATCCACACCGCGACACGGTTGTCCGCCGGGTCGAGTTCCCACTCGAAGCACTGCCAGGTGTCCTCGGTGACCGGGGCGGACTCCCGCCAGTTGGTCCAGTCGCCGGTCGGGCCGCCGTCGGCGCCCACGCCCCAGAAGGTGCCGGGGACCGTCGGCGCGTACTGGCCGCCGACCGGGCGCACGACCTCCGAACTGCCCGTGCCGGTCGCCTCCACGAGGGTGAAGTGCGCCCAGTCGGGGGCGGTGGGGAACGCGTCGACGCGCAGGCGCATCCGGCCGAAGAAGCGGTTACCCGGTGCGGCGAAGTCATCGACGCGCAGGAAGGCGCGTCCGTTGTCGACGGTGTGGACGTGCAACACCTGGTTGCCGTGGCGGGCCCGCTCGACGGCGAGCGTGCCGTTGCGCGTGTCGACGCCCCACTTCAACGTGCTGGGGCCACCGATCGGCAGCCGCTCGAAGTCTTCGCAGAAGAGCAGGTCACGGTCGCAGGACCGCGGGGAGCCGCCCGACGCGCCGGCCGGGACGCTGCCGGCCGCGCTGCCGATGATCAGGGCGGCGGTGAGCACCGCGAGGAAACTGCGCATGGTCATCCTCCATGACGTCCGGAGCCTCGGCCGTTCACGGCGGGTCGGAGGTCGCACGTCTCGGTTGTGGCGGGACGGGAAATGGACGACGGGGCACCTGCCCGTCGTCGCGGAACTGCCCGGCGATGCGGCACGCGCCCGCCGAAGCGGCGCGGTGCCGGCGCTGCGATGCTCCCGTGCTCACCGTTCCCAGCGCGGTTGCCCCCGTGCTGCGGCGATGTGATCCATTCCAGCACGCCGCACCCGTTCCGGCAATATCGACGACCGTGAGCGCCGTTTCGGCGGGCACGACGACCGCGCGCCCCCGGAGGCGGTGGGGCCGGCGAGGCTGTCGGCCGGCCCCACCGGGCTCACCCGGCGGTCAGCCGTGCGCCGGCTGGGCGGAGGCGACCGCGATCCGGGCCCGGGAATCGGCCCGCCGGTACAGGTGCATCTGCAGCAGCACCCAGCCCAGCGAGACGAGACCGACGACCACGTACGCGATCTGGCTGGCGAAGGTGTCCCAGCAGGCGTGCAACGCCACGGCGGCGACGAACGTCGCCCCGAACACGATCACCCGGCGCGCGCTGGGCGCGGCGGCGAGCGCGAACAGCGCGCCTGCGGTCAGCCCGGTCCAGGACAGGTGGGCGGCGGGGGCGGTCAGCCCGCGCACGAGCAGCGTCTGCTCGACGTCGCCGAGGTTGCCCTGGGACTGGACGAGGGCGGTGAACGCGTACCCCATGGTCTCCAGGGCGGCGAACCCGGCGCCGCTGGCGACGCCGATGACCAGGCCGTTGCTGGCCGAGCGGTGTCGCCACCAGAACAGCAGGATCAGCACGGGGGCGACCAGCTTGGCGGTCTCCTCGATCAGCCCCACGAACAGCATCGGCAGGGCGCCGAGGCTGCGCAGGGTGTCGTACTCCAGCCAGCCGGCGGCGACCACGCCGATGATGCCGCCGAAGAACGCCGCCGCCGCGATCACGGACCCGGGCACCTGCCAGTGGCCCGAGCGACCCTGCGCGAACGTCAGGAACGTCGCGGGGGCGATGGAGGAGCCGAGCATGATGAGCGCCGGAACGAAGTTGATGTTCCGGGTGTCGACGAGCGTCGCCAGCACCAGCATGTACAGGGCTACGCCGAGCACGAGGACGGCTACCCACGCCCACCGGCGTCCGAACTTGGCCATGCCGGGAGTATTCCAAGGTCAGGTCGGGGCCGGAAGGTGCGCCGAGCCATCACTTCCGCGCCGCCGACGGACACGACCGGCCGGTCGGTCGTCAGACGGCCGTACGCGACCACTGCTGGTTGGTGCCGGTGTTGCACGCGTACTGCTTGAGGATCACGCCGTCCGCGGTCGACGCGGCGGGCACGTCCACGCACCTGCCGCTGTGCCGCGCCCGGAGCTGGAAGTAGCTGCCGTTGGCGACCATCTGGAACTGCTGGTTCGTGCCGCTGCCGCAGGTGTACTGGATCAGCTCGGCACCGTCGGCGGTGGATGCGCCCACCACGTCGAGGCACTTCCCGCTGTGCCGGCTGACGATGCGCCAGTAGCCGCCACCGGCGTCCTGGAACTGCCACTGCTGCCACGCGTTGCCGCCGTACGTGTACTGGCCGACGCGCGCGCCGTTGTCGGTGTTCGGCTGCTGGACGTCCATGGCCTTGCCGCTGTGGCGCACGGTGACCCGGTAGTACGTCCCCGTGGCCGGCGGAGGCGTCGTGGGTTCGCTGCCGATGGTGTCGCCCCACCCGTAGCGGACCCGGTCGGCGCCGGAGGGGTTGCGGACGGTGAGGTTGAGGTCGGTGCCGCTGCCGCCGAGCGAGTACATCGAGTACCAGTCGTAGCCGATGCTGCCGGGCTTGCCGCCGAGGGCGGGCCAGTAGGTGCCGCCCATCTGGTTGTCGCGCATGACCTGCGCCATGGCGCGGATGTAGCGGACGAAGTTGTCGGTGCTGTTGGCGTCGGCGTAGTTGCGGCCGTCGTTCATGGGCGCGCCGAACTCGGTGGCGACCGCCCGGGAGGCGCAGTTGCCGAGCCGCGCCTGGATGTGGCTCCGGAAGGCGTCGTAGGTCATCTCGCCGTAGAAGAAGGCGTAGTAGTGGAACGACAGCAGCGTCGCGTTGAAGCGGCTGTCGTTGCAGATGTCCCGCAGGTCCTGGCTGAAGCCGGTGCCGCCGATGAGCACGCGGCCGGGCACCGCCGAGTAGTGGTAGCTGAGCCAGTTGGCGGCGACGTTGCGCCACTCCGTCGAACTGTAGCCGTGCGGCTCGTTCATCGGCTCGAAGTAGACGTTGGGGTTCGAGCCGCGTTGGTCACGGTGGACCACATCGCGTTCCACGCGGTGAGGTTCGTGATCCTGCCGCCGGAGGCGGCGCCGTCCTCCCAGTAGGCAAGGATGACTTTGAAGCCGCGGGCGGCGGCGGCGTCGATGGCGCCTCGGTAGGCCTCCCACCACGCCGTTCCCACCGTGTGGGTGTTGATGGGCAGCCGGATGGTGTTGACCCCCATGGTGGCGGCCATGTCGTCGTAGAGGGCGTTCGCCTTGGCCCGTACCGTCGCATTGCTGTCGGACGAACTCAGGCCCTGAACGACGAGGGGGCCGGTGCTGAAGTTGTCACCCAGCACGGCCCAGTTCATGCCCCGGAACTGACTGGTGGCGGCAACGGCCGGTGTCGACATGACGGCGACGCCGCCGACCATCGCTGCCAGCGCGGTCACCAGCGCGATCAGCAACCGACGTGCCGACCGGCCGCTCCGCGATGGAGCCGATGCATATCCACCGGGCGGCGTGATCCTGGTCGAGAATGGGCCGGCCACGCGTGCCACTCGCCGTGGAACCACGGTCACGACGCCTCCCGGAACGCTGCAGGCAGCATGTTTTCTGGCTGTTAACTCCACGTTGCAGCCCAGTGTTAGCGATCTCATCCGGGGTGTCAAGGCATCGAGACTCCTCGCTCGACCCGGCTCCCGCCACCGCCACCGACGAGCACGAAGGCCCGCCTCGCGCGGGGCGACCGGCCCGCGCCGCCGCAGCGCAGGCCCCGCTGCCGCCGACACAAAAAGTGATCATTCTCAATTGCTTCACCCGCCGACCGCGACCGCGTCGGCGACCCTTGACATTGATCTTCAAAGATGCAATTCCGGGTTTCCGGAAATCGCTTGACCCCTAGGCGCGACTTTCCGAAATGTGTAAAGTGAGCGCACCGCCGGCCAGCCGACGTGTCGGGCCAGCGGCGCGTGTCCCGGAACAGGTCGGGGGAGGGCCACCGCGCACCGGGGCAACTTTTCCGATGACTGCGCGCCAGAGACCGGCTGCGACCACCCGACCGGGCAAGCACCCTCGGGTGCGGGTCGCCTGCGCCCAGAGAGGGCAGCACGCCTCTCGGCCGCCTCCGGCGTGCAGCGGCGAGGCAGAGGAGGCGACAGGCCATGGAGGACTACCCGTTACGCACCCGACGCGGCTTTCTGGGCATGGGGGTGGGACTGCTCGGCGCGGCCGGCCTGGCCGCGTGCGGGGACACCTCGTCGGCGCCCCGCGTGCAGGCCGAGGTCCCGAAGGAACTGATCGACGCTGCGGCAGCGCTGCGGGGCTCCTCGATGGGGATGCTGTCGCAGAAGCTGTACTCGGAGGCGGCGAACGCGGCGCTCGACAGCTCGATCAAGAACTTCGCCGACGCCACCGGCACGAAGATCGGCAACAGCCTGGTGCAGGCCGACGCCGGTGACGCGGTCGCCAAGATCCACGCCGAGGTCGAGGGCGGCGTGGCACGTGACCTCGCGTTCATGACCGACTCGCGGTTCGTCGCACAGTTCCAGGCGCTGGGCGACCTGGAGGACGTGACGGACGTCGTCCAGGCGCTGACGGCGAAGTACGGCGAACCCACCGCCGAGTCCAAGAACTACTGCGTCTTCGACGGCAGATGGTTCGCCATCCCCTACCACTTCATCGGGATCGGGTCGTTCCTGCGCAAGGACTGGATGCAGGACAAGGGCATCTCCCCCAAGGACGTCTACACCTGGGAGGAGCTGCGGGACGTGTGCCTGGCGATCTCCGATCCGGGCAAGCGCAGGTTCGGCTGGGGCATGACCGTGAACCGGTCCGGCGACGCCAACGGCATGATCGAGGCGTTGATCAACTCGTACGGCGGGGCGATCGCCTCCAACGACGGCAGGAAGGTCACGTTCGACTCGCCCGAGACGGTGCAGGCGGTGACCTTCCTCGCCGACATCTACACCAACCCCCGGTTCAAGCCGATGCTGCCGCCGGGCGTGGCCGCCTGGACCGACTCCAGCAACAACGAGAACTGGCTCGCCGGGATCCTCGGCTACACCCGCAACCAGTTCAGCGTCTACGCGGACTCGAAGACGAAGAAGAACCCCGTCTACGCCAACACCCACGTCTTCGCCGACTGCACCGGGCCGGCCACCGACACGTCCCTGCTGCTCGGCCAGTCCCAGAGCTTCGTCGTCTTCAAGGGCGCCAAGAACGCCGCACTCGCCAAGCTCCTGGCGCAGTACCTGATCACCGCGCCCGCGCTGCTCGGGGTGGCGAAGGAGGCACCCGGCCTGGCGCTGCCCGCCTGGGACAAGGTCTGGGACGCCGACCCGTTCTTCACTAGCGGCGACCCGGCGTTCCCTGTCATGCGCAAGATCACCCAGCAGGCGCTGCCGCTGTCCACGAAAAACGGTCTGGACTTCCCGCAGAAGGCCAGCGCGGGCCAGCAGGCCGCCGTCGGGGCCTACGTCCTCACCGACATGATGCAGCAGGTCATCCAGGGCACGCCGCCGGCGCAGGCCGTGCAGGCCGCCCACGCCAAGATGGTGCAGATCTTCACCCAGCAGGGGCTGCCGCAGTGACGTCCACCCGGTCGGCATCGGCCCCGGCGGCGGCAGCGCCCCCGCCGCCGGGGTCCGGCTCCCTCACCGCCACCCAGCGACGGCTGGGCCGCGACTGGCGGCTCGCGGCGCTGTTCCTGGCGCCCACGGCCGTGCTGGTCGGCGGCCTCGTGCTCGTGCCGATCGCCTGGTCCATCGTCACCAGCACCACGGAACGGCATGGGCAGCACAGCGTGTTCGTCGGCCTGGCCAATTACGCCGCCCTGGCCGACGACGAGCAGTTCCGCACGGGCGTGGTGAACTCGTTCGTCTTCACCGCCTACGCCGAGGTGTTCAAGGTGGTGCTGGGGCTGTCGGCCGCCCTGCTGCTGCACCAGCTGCGCCGTGGTCGGGCCGTGCTGGCCGGGCTGCTCCTGCTGCCGTGGGTGGTGCCGACGGTGGTCACCGCGTTCAGTTGGCGCGCGCTGCTCGACCCGATCTTCGGCAGCGTCAACATCCTGCTCACCGACTCGGGGATCGGGCCGCTGCTGGCCAGGGCGCACCTGGTCGAAGCCTGGCCGGCGGGCTGGCTGTCCGAGGCGTCGCTGGCCATGCCGTCGGTGATCGGAGTCAACGTGTGGAAGGGCGTGCCGTTCTTCACCGTCGCGTTCCTCGCGGGGTTGAAGGCCATCCCGGCGGACCTCTACGAGGCGGCGACCGTCGACGGTGCCTCGCCGTGGCAGCGGTTCGCCCACGTGACGCTGCCCGGGCTGCGCCACGTGATCACCGTGACGGTGACCCTGTCGTCGATCTGGACGTTCAACAACTTCGACCTCATCTGGTTGCTGACGCAGGGCGGCCCCGGAAACGCGACGGCACCGTACGTGCTGGTCGCGTACTCGAAGGCGATCCTGCAACTGCAGTACGGCGCGGGGGCGGCGGTCACGCTCGTGATGCTGCCGGTCATCGGCGGCCTGGTGTACGTGCTGGTCCGGCTGTTGCGCCGGGACGCCGGCACGGAGCCGCCCCGCCGGGCCCGCGCGGCGCGGAAGGCCCGTAGCGCGTCGACGGCCCGTACCGCGCGGAAGGCCCTGCCGTGGGCGGTCACCGCGGTGGTCGCCGGCCTGCTGGTCTGGGCGTCGCCACACATCGCCTGGAAGGCGGCGCTGCTCCTCGGCGTGCTCCTACTGGTCGCGGCGGCGGTCGGCCGGGTGGTCTCGGCGCTCGGCGCACGGGGAAGCCGCCGGTCGTCGTCGCTGGTGTCGGGGCTGGCGTCCGGTGCCGCCCTGGCCCTGTTGCTGGTCTTCGTCCTGGCCCCGCTGTACTGGATCGCCGTCACGGCCTTCAAGTCCGAGGGGCAGATCGTCATGCGCGTCCACGACCTGTGGCCGACCCCGTGGACACTGCAGCAGTTCACCGACCTCTTCGCCACCAAGCCCTTCGGCCGCTGGTATCTCAACACGGTTCTGGTGTCCGTGGCGTCCACCGTGGTGGCGCTGGTCTGCGCCGCCCTCGCCGGCTACGCGCTGGCCCGGCTGCGGTTCCGCGGGGCGCAGGGCTTCACCGTCACGGTGCTGATCACCTACGTCATGCCGGGCGCGCTGCTGTTCATCCCGCTCTACCAGCTGCTCATCGGGGCGCGGCTCACCGACTCGTTGTGGTCCCTGGTGGTGACGTACCCGACGTTCACGCTTCCGTTCGCCACCTGGCTGCTGACCGGATACTTCGCGTCGATCCCCGTCGAGTTGGAGGAGGCCGCGCTGGTCGACGGCTGCACCCGCCTCCAGGCGTTCGGCCGGGTGGTGCTGCCCCTGGCTAAACCAGGGCTGCTGGCGGTCGCGCTGTTCACCCTGACCAACGCGTGGAACGAGTTCCTCTTCGCCTTCGTGTTCATCACGAAGGACGAGTACAAGACCCTCCCCGTCGGCATGCAGTCGATGATCACCGGGGACGTGGTCCCGCAGGGGCAGCTCGCGGCGGCGTCGCTGCTCGTCAGCATCCCCGTGGTGATCATGTACGCCTTCGGGCAGCGCTTCCTCACCGAGGGGCTCACGGCGGGCGCGGTGAAGGGCTGACCCGGCATGTCAGCACACCGCCACCGGCTACGGCGCGGGCTCCAGGACGACGACCGGGATCCGGCGGTCGGTCTTCCGCTCGTAGTCGGCGAAGCCCGGATACGCGGCCTTCTGCGCGCTCCAGATCCGCTCCCGCTCCTCCCCGGCGGCGACCCTGGCGACCAGCTCGACCGTCTCCGTGCCGATCTCGGCCCGCACCCGGGGATGGGCGAGCACGTTGTGGTACCAGTCGGGATTCGTGGGCGCGCCGGCCTTGGACGCGAACACGGCGTAGCCGCCGTCCACCTCCTGGTACATCATCGGATTCACGCGGGCCTGGCCGCTCCTGGCGCCGACGGTGTGCAACAGCAGCAGCGGCGCACCGGCGAACTGGCCGCCCACCCGTCCACCGTTGGCGCGGAACTCGGCGATGACCTTCTCGTTCCAGTCGCTCATGACCACTCCTCGCCCCGCCCGCCCCGGTCTCCTGCGCACCATCCTGCCAGCTCCGGCCGGGCACGACCGCGCAACCGGTGCGGGGCGGGGCTCAGATCCTGCTCAGCCGACCACGGCCACCCCGGAACCGGCAGTGCGCCGTCCCGCAATCACGGATTCACATTAATCCGGTAACTGCCGTCAGCCGTCCCGGTTCGACGAGCACCACCGCGGAGGAAGCGGCAGCTCACCACCGTCCATCCTGGACGCCGGCCGACCGGGCGCGACTTAACAATCGTTAGACATCGACCCATGTGGCCTTTCCGTGAACAGGAAGAGAAGAGTATGAGCAGTGTTGACATCGACCATCGCTACTGTTTGAATTACCCCCGTCACAGGGAGAGACGCCCCTGAATTCTCGCGGAACCCGGTCAACCGATCCGCTTCAACGCATTCTCATCCTCGCTGGAGGGGCGATGCCCATGCGCGCGTTCACCGAGCCGGTCGACGCATTCTTCAATGCCGGGCTCGGCGGGTCCGACCCCGGCGTGCAGGAGGCGATCAGCCGGGAGGAGGGCCGCCAGCAGCGCCAACTGGAGCTGCTCGCCCCCAAGAACTACGCCAGCATGGCCACTCGGGAAGCATTTCGATCGATCGTTTCCTTCACCACCATCGAGGGCTACCCGGGCAAGCGGTTCCATGCCGGAATGGACAATCTCGACGTCATCGAGAACCTCGCCCGGGACCGGGCGAAAGAACTGTTCAAATGCCGGTACGCGAATGTCCAGCCACATTCCGGCACCCAGGCCAACCAGGCGGTTTTCTTCGCCCTGCTCCAGCCGGGCGACACCGTCCTCAGCATGTCGCTGGATGCGGGCGGCCACCTCAGCCACGGCCTGCGCTCGAACTTCTCCGGCCGGTATTTCCACGTGGTCAGCTACGGCATCGACCCGCAGAGCGGCCTGATCGACTACGACCAGCTCACCGCACTCGCCCGGGAGCACCGCCCGAAGCTGGTGGTCGTCGGCGGCTCGTCGTACCCGAGGGCCGTCGACTTCGCCCGGATCCGGGCCGTCTGCGACGAGATCGGGGCGTACCTGCTGGCGGACATCGCCCACTTCGCGGGCCTGGTGGCGGCGGGGGTGCACCCCTCCCCCTTCCCCCACACGCACGTGGTGACCAGCACGACCAACAAGAACCTGCGCGGGCCCCGGGGCGGCCTGATCCTCACCGACGACCCCGACCTGGGCCGGCGACTGGACTCGGCGATCTTCCCGGGCGTGCAGGGCGGCCCGCTGCCCGAGTTCATCGCCGCGAAGGCGGTCGCCTTCGGCGAGGCCCTCCGACCGGACTTCCGGGAGTACGCCGAGGCGGTGCTCGCCAACGCCCGCCGGCTCGGCGCGGTCCTCGCCGACCGTGGCTACGACATCGTCACCGGCGGCACGGACACGCCGATCGTCATGGTGGACCTGCGCCGGCACGGCCTCACCGGCAACGTCGCCGAACGCAGCCTGGAGAACGCCGGCATCCCCTGCAACAAGAACCTCGTCCCCGGTGACCCGCACAAGCCGTCGGTCACCTCCGGGCTGCGCTTCGGCACCTCGGCGGTGACCACCCGGGGGCTGCGCGACGCGGAGCTGCGCGTCCTCGCCGGGCTCGTCGCCGACGTCCTCGACGGCCTGGTCAACCAGCCCGAGCACATCGCCAAGATCGAGACCGAGGTCCGGGCCCAGGTCGAGGAGTTGGCCGGCCGGTTCCCCATCCACCAGCACTGACCCACCGGAGAGTGGACCGATGGCACACATTCTCTTCGTCGACTCGAACGTGCCGGGCATCGACGCCATGCGGCGGGCCCTGTCCGCCGGGCACCGGGTCACGTTGATCACCTCGACCGACTACCGGATGTACCCGGACAACGCCGAGACCGCAGCCGTCCTGGCGGCCGTGCACCGCAGCCGCCGGATCGAGATGGCGAGCGACGTCGCGGCGCTCACCGCGACGGTCCGTGCCGTGCTGGCCGAGGAGCCGGTCGACGCGGTCATCACGCAGAACGAGTTCTGCGTGGAGGCCACCGCGCTGATGGCCCGGGAACTCGGCCTGCCGTTCACCGACACCGACGCCGTGGTCACCGCGCGGCACAAGGGACGCACCCGGGAGCGGCTCGCGGCCGCCGGGCTCGCCTCCGCCCGCTACGCGGTCTCGTCCACCGTCTCCGAGGCCGTCGAGGCGGCCGAGGCGATCGGCCTGCCGGTCATCGTGAAGCCGCCGAGCGGCGCCGACAGCATCCTCGCGTTCCGCGCCGACACGCCCGCCGAGGTGGCGGACGCGGCCCGCCGGGTGCTCGACGAGGTCGAGCGGCTCCCCCGGCTGATGCACGACCAGTTCACCCGGGGCGTGCTGGTCGAGCAGTACCTGATCGGGGACCTCGTCTCCGCCGAGCTGGGGGCCGGGAACGGGCGCTTCTACCGGTTCATGCTCTCCGGCCGCCCCCGGGCGATCACCAATGAGTGCGTGGAGATGGGCGCGTTCATGCCCGCGGACGTCACGCCCGCGACCGCCGACCGGTGTTTCGCGTACGCCGAGGAGGTCTGCCGGGCCCTCGGCCTTGACCTGGGGATCTTCCACATCGAGCTGATGGTCACCGCCGACGGGCCGGTCCTGGTCGAGGCGAACCCCCGGCTGATGGGCGGGGTGATGCCCAGCCTCTACCAGCACGTGACCGGGGTGAACATCCACGACAGCCTGCTCCGGATCCACCTGGGCCAGCCGGTCGAGGAGCCGCTGCCGGTGGCGACCTCGTGCGTGACGACCCGGAAGCTGATGCCGTTGCGGGCGGGCCGGCTCGCCGACGAGATCCCGCTGGAGTGGCTCGACCAGTACGACGACCGGGTCATCGCCTTCGACCCGTACCGGTTGACGCCCGGGGCGCAGGTCGCCGAGCTGGAGATCCTGGCGCGCTACCAGGTGCGGGGCGCGGACCTGGCCGAGGCGAGCCGGGAGGCGGACAACCTGCTGGGCCTCTTCGAGAAGAGCGTCGGCGTACCGCTGATCCGGTGACCGGGCACGCCCGAGTGAGGGAAGGCGGCACGATGGAAACCCGCGACAGCCTCCGCACGCTGGCCCGGTCCCGGCCGTTCGTCGCGCTGTGGAGCAGCATGTTCGTCAGCACGATCGGGACCGGCCTGCTGCTCGTCGCGCTCTCGGTGGCGTACTACCAGCGCAGCGGGGAGGCCCTCGCCGCCGGGCTGGTCTTCGCCGCGCAGTTCCTGCCGCTGATCGTGCTGATGCCGATCGCCACCCGCCTCTGTGACCGGCTGCCGACCCGGACCCTCATGGTGCGGCTCGACCTGGTCTCGGTGGTGGTGTCGCTCGGCATCGGGGTCGTCTTCGGGGCCGCCTTCCTCCCGGTCTTCCTGCTCCTCGTCGCCCGGGGCTTCCTGGAGATGACGACGAAGTCCGCCCGGGGGGTGGCCATCAAGACATACCTCCCGGACGAACTGGTGGAGCGGGGCAACACCCTGCTGAACAGCGCGTACTTCCTGGGGTCGACGGCCGGGGGCCTGGTCGGCGGGATGGTGATCGGCCGGGTGCCGGTCGTCGTCGTGGCCGCGCTCGCCTCGGTGGGCTTCGCGGTCTCGGCGGCCTGCTGCCGGGCCCTGCCGCCCGCGCCCGCCCCGGGCAGCGGAGCCGGCGTGGCGTCCGGGGTGTGGCGTCGCTCGCTGGGGGTGCTGCGGCGGGACACGGAGCTGACCCGGGCGTTCAGCTACCTGGTCGCGACCGTGGTGCTCTTCCAGGGGGTCAACCAGATCGCCCGGGTCTGGCTCCCCCTGACCTGGCTCGGCACGCCGGCCAGTGGCGCGGCCTGGCTGGAGGCGGTGAGCGTCTCCGGGATCGTCGCCGGGATGGTCCTGGTGATGGTCGGCCTGCCGGCGCGCTGGCGGCTGCCGGTCCGACTGCTCTTCGCGCTGACCGCCGGACTGATGCTGGTGCCGTTCGCCACGCACCGGACGGCGCCGGCCTTCGCCAGCTACTTCGTCTACACGATGGTCTTCGAGATCGTGTACCTGGTCTCCTTCGGCGTCGTGCTGGCCCGCACCGACCAGGGCGACCTGCCCGCCGTGATGGTCCTCTTCTACGGGGTCGCGTTCTCGGGGATGACCGTCACCGTGATCGCCGTGGGGGCGCTCACCGACCGGTACGGGCTCCCCGCCGTGCTCCTGGCGGTGGCGGTGGCCGCGCTGGCCACCGTGGTCGGGACCGAACGCCGGGCCCGTCGCGCCGCAGACCAGGCGGCGGTGGTCGCGCCGCCGGCCATCCCGCAGGGCGCCCGCCCCTCCTGAAGACGCCCGCCTCTCCCGGACAGGTAGAACGCGATGAACATCCGCTTCGTGAAGCTCCAGAGCGGCACCTCCGACCACCTCGTCGTCAACGCGGTAGACGTACCGGCCCGGCACTGGGCCGGCCTGGCCCGCAACCTGTGCCAGCCCACCCGGGGTGCCGGGGCGGACGTCCTGGTCGGCATGGTCCACACCGGTCAGGGCCGGTTCGACCTCAGCTGCCTGGGCGGCGACGGGGTCACCGTGCCGGCGACCGTCTGGACCGCTGCCGCGGCGGCGGTCGCGATCCGCCGCCGGTACGGCTACCAGGCGGTCCGGCTCCGCGCCGATCACCTGGCCTTCGAGGTCTCGGTGGCGGGGCAGGACGTCCGGGTGCACCCGGGTGGGCACCAGTCGGCCCCGGACCACCCGGACGGCTGGCAGATCAGCGTCCGGTACGTGTTCGACGGGGAGATCGCGCACCACGCCCCCGCCAGCGACCTCTTCGCGGACTGACGCCTCCCCGCCGCCCGGAGCGGCCGGCGCCGGCCTGCCCGGGGAGGGCGGGTCGGCGCCGGCGGCTGATCAGAAGTCGCTGTCGGTGTCGTTCCGGCCCCCGCTGGGGATGTCGTCGATGGTCTTCGACGAACCCCCGGCGTCCCTCCTCGGCAGGCCACCCAGCATCCGGGCGAGCTGCTCGTCGGCCAGTTCCACGCCGTCGGCCGGGATGGTGTCGATCCGCACGGTCTTGCGCCTCATGTCGTACCCCTCTTCACCCTGATGGAGCGTCCGGCTGCTCAGCCGGACGGTTAGCAGTGTGTGCCGCCGGCGCGGCGTACGGACCGGGGTTCTCCCTGGTCTGGGCCCCAGTCCTGGCTGGCGGCCAGCGCCCCGACGACGAATTCCTGCGGAGCACGCATATTTGCGTCTCACGCAACTAGTGCTAGTGTGGCGGCATGACGGGGCTGCGGGAGCGCAAGAAGGCCGAGACGCGGGCGGCGCTCAGCTGGGCGGCGATCCACCTCACCGCCGAACGCGGCTACGACAACGTCCGCGTCGAGGACATCGCCGAGGCTGCCGGCGTTTCCCCGCGCACCTTCAACAACTACTTCTCCAGCAAGGCGGAGGCGATCGCCTGCCGCCACCTCGACCGCAGCCTGCGCACCGCGGCGGCGCTGCGCGAACGCCCCGCCGACGAGCCGCTCTGGGTGGCGCTCACCGCGGCCGCACTGGAACAGTTCACGCCCGGCCCCGAGGTCGAGGCGATGCCGTCCCCCGCCCATGCCCAGTGGGTGGCCGGCGTGCGGACCATGCTCGCCGAGCCCGCGCTGCAGGGCGAGCGGCTGCGCGCCGCCGCGATCGCCGAGGCCGGGCTGGCCGCCGCGGTCGCCGAGCGCACCGGCACCGACCTCGCCACCGACATGTATCCGAGGCTCGTCGCGGCCGCCGCCAGCGCCGCCGTCGGCGTCGCCATGCAGCACTACCTCGACGGCGGCGACCCGCCCACCCCGATCGAGCGCCTCATCACCGACGCCTTCGCCCAGGTCGCCGCCGGCCTCCCGGCGCCGCCCCACTGAAGCCCGGCCCCCGCCCGGGCCACCGTCCCACCCACGCCTCAGTCGCGTCACACCTGCGCGGCGGGCCGGCAGCGCGCCGCACCCGTCGTGGCGATGACGCACACCCTGAAGGGACCACGATCATGATCGACGTCCTCATCGCCGGGGCCGGCCCCAACGGCCTCATGCTCGCCTGCGAACTGGCCCTCGCCGGCGTCCGTCCCGTCGTCCTCGAGCGCCGTCCCACGCCCGGGGGTGAGCCCCGCGCCAACGGCCTCGTCGGCCAGGTCGTCCGCCTGCTCGACCGGCGTGGCCTCTACGCGCGGCTCAGCGGCGAGAGCAGCCCGCCGTCCCCGCAGCCGGCCTTCACCTTCGGTGCGTTCCCGTTGGATCTCACGGTCCTCGCGGACAACCCGCACTACGTGCTCGGCGTACCGCAGGCCCAGCTCGAGGCCGCCCTCGTCGCCCGGGCCGCCGAGCTCGATGTCGACCTGCGCCGCGGCCACGAGGTCGTCGACCTCCACCAACGGCCCGACGCGGTCGAGGTCTGCCTTGCCGACGGTACGCAGCTCACCGCCCGGTTCCTCGTGGGCGCCGACGGTGGCCGCAGCACGGTGCGCCGCCTCGTCGGCATCGACTTTCCCGGCGTCACCGACGACCGGTCGGTCTCCCGTACCGCCACCGTGACCGTCCCCGCGTCCTTCCTCGACCCCGCGACCGGCGGCCTGCAGGTCCCCGGGTACGGCGTCGTGCCGCCGTTCCAGCACACCCGTACCCCGCGCGGCCTGGTCGCCTGGGCCCCGTTCCCCGGCCGCCCGGCGCTCCTGACCACGACGGAGTGGCCCGACGCGCCGACGAGCGACGACGCTCCGATGGAGCTGGCGGAGCTACGCGCCAGCGTCGCCCGGGTGCTCGGCGCGGACCTCCCCGTCGGCGCTCCCGACGGCCCCGGTCTGCTCCGGCGGCTGACCGGCCGCAACACCCGGATCGCCGCCAGCTACCGCGCCGGTCGGGTGCTCCTGGTCGGCGACGCCGCGCACGTGCACCCCGCCATCGGCGGTCCCGGCCTCAACCTGGGCCTGCAGGATGCCGTCAACCTGGGTTGGAAGCTCGCCGCCACGGTGCGCGGCTGGGCACCGCCGGGCCTGCTCGACACCTACGAGACCGAGCGCCGACCCGTCGCCGAACGGGTCGTCATGTCCACCCAGGCGCAGTCGGCGCTCATCGGCCCCGGCGACGAGATCACCGGCCTGCGGCAGCTCTTCGCCGAACTGCTCCGCCTGCCGGAGGTGACTGGGCACATCGCGGGGTTGATGTCCGGCGCGGACGTCCGCTACCCCGCCGACCCCGCCGACCCGTTGGCCGGCCGCAGCGCCCCCGACGTGGTCGTGCACGGCGACCACGGGCCGACGCGGCTCGCCGAGCTGACCCGCACCGCTCGGCCGCTGCTGCTGGACTCCACGGGGACCTACGCGGAGACCGCCGCCGGGTGGCGCGACCGGGTCGACGTGGTCACCGGCCCGCTGGAGGGCACGACCGCCACCGCCCTGCTCGTACGCCCCGACTGCTTCGTCGCCTGGTCCGCCGGCGACGCCGACACGCTGCGCGCCTCGCTCACCCGGCACTTCGGCCCTCCCTCAGCGTGACGGCGCAGGAGTCAGCCGGCGGCTCCGGACGACGACGTCACGACCGCTCCCGCTGCGTCAGCTCCCGCCTGCGACGCAGCAGCGCGGCACGTCGGCGGTGCGCCCGCACGGCCAGCACCAGCGCCACCGCGACGAACAGGCCCCCGGACGCCAGCGCAAACCCCAGGCCGGCACCGCTGCGGGCCGCCGCGACGGCCGCGATCGCGGTGGTGACGACGGAGGCGGCCAGGGCTATCCAGGCGGCGACCACCTGTTCGGTGGCGAACAGCGGCACCCTGCGGGTCAGCAGCCAGCCCCCGTAGCAGGCCCAGGCCAGGCAGAACACGGTGAACAGCGCGAACGACAGGTGGGTGCGGCCCGGTAGCGGACCCGGCTCGCTCCCCCACAGCGAGGTCACGAACACCGCGCCGGCCAGTCCGGCCAGCAACGCCGTCACCGCGCGGACGCGCGTTCTCCGTGCCAGCGTCGTGTCGAGATGGTCGAGCATCTCCCGCGCCGACAGGCGTGGCTCGTCGGTCATGACCGGTACCCCTTCCCGTCCAGGTGTTCCCGCAACAGGCGACGCGCCCGGTTCAGCCTCGACTTGACCGTGCCGACCGGAACCTGGCAGATCTGCGCGCAGTCCTGCACCGACAGGTCCTCCAGGTAGTGCAGGACGAGGATCTCCCGCTCCACCACCGGCAGGCCCGTGAGCGCGTCGACGAGTTCCGCGCGGGCCGCCACAGCCTCGCCCGGATCCTCGGCGACGCTGTCGTGGTGAAGCAGCGTCGCCTGCTCTCTGGCGTACTCCGTGCGCAGGCGGTCGACCACCGAGCGTCGGGCGATGGCGAACAGCCAGGGTGTGAACCGGGCGGGTTCCCGCAGTCGTGGCAAACCACGGACGACGGCCAGCCAGATCTCCTGGCTGACGTCGTCGGCCCGGTCGGCGCCCAGCATGCGCTGGACGTATCGCCACACCGGCAAGCGCCATCGGGCCACCACCTCGGCCAACGCCGCCCGCTCGCCAAGCTGGGCGCGCACCACCAGCAGCTCATCGGTCATCTCGTCCTCCTGTCACCAGGAACAGTCGGGCGAACGGCCGATCAGGTTCACGGCCCACCCACCCGCAGCGGCAGGGCCGTGGCGGGTGCCGGCCCCCGTCGGTCGACCGCGGAGCCGGGCGGTGGGCCTCGGAAAGGACGGAGTGCTAGACGTACGCCTGCTGGAACGCGCGGCAGAAGTCCTCCTCGGTCACCATTCCCTTGCCGCCTCCGCCGACGGAATAGCCCTGCCGCGACAGGGTCTGGATCGGATCGAGCACCTCTCTGATGAAGTGCCGGGTCCACTCGCTGACGTCCTGCCTGTCGTGCAGGGAGAGTGGGGCCAGGATGGCCAGGCTTCCGCCGGGCCACCTGAGGGCGCCCCAGAGGACGCGGTAGAGACCCACGCGGCTCATGATCAGGCCATCGGTTCTGACCTCGTGGTCCTCGGCGAGGCGGGGGGCCACCGTCACCACGTCGCCGACGATCCGGTCGAGATCGCCGGAGCCCTGCACGGTGATCACGAGGCCCACCGCCTCGACGATCCTGTACAGGGTCTCCACGGGCGTGCCTTTGGCCTGGTGCGCCAGCTCGAGTGGGAACATGGGGTGAGCCACCTCCGTGGTCTGGTCGGATTGCGTACCCGTGCTGTCTCGGTCGTGGGTCATTCCTGTTGCGGGCGGCGGTTCAGCAGCGCAACCAGCGACACCGCCCCCCTGCGCAGGGGCAGCGTCGCCGACCCGGCGACGGCGATGATCTCCTCGGCGCGCGCGACGGCGTCGGCCAGAGTGGGGGGCCAGCCGCAGTCGATCCACGGCGGCGCGTCGCAGGGAGCCTCGTCGGCGGCCGACGACGGCGCCCAGGGCATGACCGGTCCGGCGGAGAGGGTCATCGACGGCAGCGGCTCCACGAACGGGGCGTCCCGGTCGGCCTCTGCCGGAAGCGCCGGAGACAGTGGGGTCGGCCCGACGCGGCGCAGCGTGCCGGCTATGCGCAGCGACTCGAGCAACTCGGCGAACTGGCGGTCGCGGCCACTGAGGCGAGCGGACTCCAGGACCTCGTCGTTGGCGTGGTCGAGGGCGGCGCGCCAGGCCGCCCGCTCGCTGACGTGCGCGAGCCGCCACGACATCGACTGCATCGCCGCCCACGCGCCGGCCAGCAGATCGAACCTCTGGCCGCTGTCACCCGGATGGGTCAGCCCCTCGTTGAACACGGCCTGGGCGTAGGCCAGCCACTGCCCCGTCCTGCGGTAGTGCTCCTGTGCCTGCCGAAAGTTCGACCGGGCTCCGCTCACGTCGCCCCGGTGCCGGGCGACGGTCCCCAGGCCGAGCCTGGCGTCGGCCGCCTCGTGCTCGTTGCCCACCGTGTGGAAGTGCTCCAGCGCGAGGCCGTACCTGAGCTGCGCCTCCGGCAGGTCGCCCGCGCGGAACGCGACGAGACCCAGGTTGTGGTTGGCGCGGGCGGCCCGCTCCGCCGACGGTTCGCCGGTCTGCCAGTGCCGCAGTGCGGAGAGCAGGTGGGCGCGGGCACGTTCGAAGGACTTGACCCCGGCCAGCGCCAGCCCGGTGTTCTGGTCGAGTTCGGCGAGCTTGCCGCCCAGTTCGCTCTCGTCGCACGTCTCCTGGTACAGGGCACCTGCCTGGTCCAGGTGTTCGAGGGCGAGGTGCGGGCGGCCGAGTTCGATCAGAACGGCACCCAGGTTCACCAGCGTGTCCGCCGCGTGGCGGCGGAAGCCACCCCTGAGCAGGGCTTCGGCGGCCGCCCGGTACTGCTCCGCGGCTACGTCGAGCTCACCGCGCTGGAAGGACACGTTGCCCAGGTTCTGCCCGACGACGGCCGTCTGCCGATCGAGGCCGAGGTCCCGGTACAGAGGCAGTGCCGTCCGGTACCGGTCGGCGGCCTCCTCCAGGTCTCCCAGGAAGTAGGCGGTGTTCCCGACGTTGGTCGTGGCGTCGGCGACGCCCTTCGGGTCGCCGCAGGCGGTGAAGGCGGCGAGGGCGACAAGATAGTGCTCGCGCGCCTCCTGCCAGTCGGCGCGGCCGAACGCCGCCACGCCCGCCGCCAGGCTGCTCTTCGCCACCTCGGCGGGGTCGCCGGCCGGCGGCTCCGGGGGGACGTCGCGACGTGGCGCCTCGGGCACCGGCCGCCGCACGACGGGCTGGTCGAGTCCTGGGATCGTGCTGACCGCGGCGTCAGGAACGTCGTAGGCCACCAGGGCCGACCACACCAACGGTGCGTGCAGGCGGCGGGCGGCGTCGCTGCTCGCGGAGCGCCAGCAGTCGAGCCGGTCACGTTGCCACGCGCCGACGGCCCCGACGGGATCGGTCGCGCCCAGTGCCGCGTCGACGGCCAGCGCGAGCGCGGTCGTGGCCGAGCCGATCGGCGCCCCGCCGGCCACCACGCGCTCCGAACCGTCGCTCGGCAGGCTCCACCGCGTGGCGATCACGGTACGCGCGCCCGCGTTCAACGCCGCGAGGGTGAGGCCGATCTGCTCGGCGTAACCGGCGTCGTCGGACTGGCAGGCGACGAAGCCCACCCGGCGAGGGGCAGGCCACCGAGTGGGTTCCCTGAGCCACCGCCCGGCGGTGAGCCGCGAGTCCCCAATCTCCACGTCGACGGCCAGCTCCAGGCCCGCCGAGGTCGGCATCGCCGGGTCCGTGGCGGAGGCGTGGCCGACGAACACCAGGCGGGCCCACTCCTCCGCTTGGAGGGTCGCGGCCAGTTCCGTGGGCGAGCAGCCCATGGTCGCACCCGCGCCGAGCAGCGCGTCGTCGTCGCCACTGCGGCTGCGCCACGCCTCGGGCACCCCGTCGGGGTAGATGCGTCCGCCCCCGGCTCGGCTCCCGGCCGCCGTGGGATCGACGACTCGCACGGCCCGGCCGCCGCCGGCCCAGGGCGGTGCCGGCCTGGCCAGGTCGACCAGCAGGGCCGGGCTCACTCCACCGAGGACGCTGGCGCGCTCGACGAGCCGGACGTCGTGGTCGTCGTCGATGACGAGAAGCTCCCACGGCACGCTCGACAGGCCGGGACCAGGAGCTACGACGAGCGTCGTGTCGTCCGCGTGCGACGTCCTGAGCCGATCTCGCAGCTCCTGTGGCAGCAGGATGCCGCCCAGCTCGCGGCACAACGTGAGGTTGCCGGCCGGATCGACCATCGCACCGGTCCAGGCGCGTCGGGCGGCGGCGTTGAAGAGGGCGACCTTTTCACGGGAGAGTTCGATACGGCTCGCGATGGCGGACGCCACCGATGCGTCGTCGTCGCCCCGGGGAACCGCGTCCCTGATGCGGCGGTCGAGGTCGGCGAGCGTCGCCCGTTCCGTTGCGACGAGGTCCGGAAGCGAAGCCGCCAGGGCGGCCAGGGGCTCGGTCAGCCGGACGAGGTCGATCGAGCCCACGGCCAGGGGATCGGCACTGCCGGACGGGCGCACGTCCGCGCTGAGCCACCAGTGGGCGTGCTTGGCGGTCTGCCAGAAACCGAGCCACCACACGCGTCCGGATCCGGGGTAACCCTCCACACGGTCCTCCTACGATCACGGTGCGCGGGTCTGCCAGCATGTCCGCATGACGCAACTGATCGTTCCGCTGGACGACGGTTCCTCCCTGGTGCTGAATGGAGTTGCCGGAGACGAACTGTCGGACGCGGCCCACACCCTCGGCGTCGCCGACTTTCTCCGCGACGCCGTTCTGGCCGGTGTGGCCGGGAACTTCACCTACGACGTGCTGAAGGCCGTGGCGCTTGAGCTGCGCGCACGCGGAATCCTGGTGAAGCAACCCCCGGTGAGCGCTGCCAGCATCGCCTCGGCGATAACGGCCCACCTCACCTCGGTCGGATATCGGACGATCGAGATCCTGCAGGTCGTACAACTGGTGGACAGGTCGTGGTCCGCGGAGGGAACTGCCGATCAGCGGCCGTTCGCGGTTCGCACCGACCCCGAGGGGCAGGTCATGCAGATGCAGGTGCGGTAACGGCCTGTCAGCCGTTGCCGCAATGCGGGCACTTGCGCACTCGATCCGACTTGGGCTGCCCGCAGTAGGCGCATTCCACCGTTTCCGAGATCATGGTGTTCCTCCCGACGCCGCATGAACCGAGGTCACCGCTTCGACACCGAACGCTACACGCCTGCGGCGCGGCGACCATCGATCGAAGGGACAGCCAGACGGTCCGCTTACTGTATGGCGCGCGGCAGATCTGGAAGGCGCCCTCCGGCCACCCTGCGCCAGCCCGGGCCGACGACGTCCGACCACACCCCTGGCGAGGCACCCGCGACCTCGCGCCGGCAACAGCCTCGGTCGAGGGCCCGGAAGAACCCTGATACATCAGACCAGCACTCTTCTCACCCCACGCTCAAAAAGACTGATCTCGATGGGATCGGCGAATTCGTCCGTGGAATCAGATCGAATATCCGTTGTACGCTCCCCCAAAATCTTCCGGGCCATTCGATCGGCACGTCGCGCGGCTGCCGGAATGGCCGGAACAAAGGAGGCTGGGAGATGGGAATCCACCGTCACGCGATCTTCGCCCGAGGGCGTCGCGCCGGAACCGCCGTCACGGCCACGCTCGCCACCGCGACCATGCTCCTCACCATGGCCGCCGGACCGGCCACCGCGGCACCCATCGCCGAAGCGCCGTCCGGGACGGCCGGCGAGATCCTCGGCGTCGGCGCCGCCGCCCGCGTGCCCGGCAGCTACGTGGTCTCCCTGAAGGAAGGTGGGGGCTCCGTCGACGATCGACACGCGGGCGTGGCCCGCCTCGCCGACCGGTACGGCTTCCGCCCGGACCAGGTCTGGCGCGACGCGCTGAACGGCTTCTCCGTGCGGACCTCGGAGCTGGTGGCCCGCCGGCTGGCCGCCGACCCGGCGGTGGCGGCCGTGGAGCAGGACCGGTTGACCAGCCTGGCCACCACCCAGACGAACGCGCCGTGGAACCTCGACCGGGTCGACGCATCGCTGGGGCTCAGCGGCACCTACAACTTCACCAGCGTCGGGACCGGCGTCCGGGCGTACATCGTGGACAGCGGGATCCAGATCAGCCATGCCGACTTCGGCGGCCAGGCGGTATACGGCTACGACGCCGTCGACGGCACGCTTCCGGCGAACGACTGCAGCGGGCACGGCACCCACGCCGCCGGCACCGTCGGCGGGACGACCTTCGGGGCGGCCAAGAACGTCGTGCTGGTCGCGGTCAAGGTGTTCGACTGCGCCCTGCCGAGCACGCTGTCGATGCTTATCAACGGGATCAACTGGATGATCGCCAACCACCCCGCCGGGCAGCCGGCTGTGGCGAACATCGGCGTGTTGACCAGCCCCACCGTCGCGCTCGACGCCGCCGTGACGAACGCGGTCGCCGACGGCATCACGGTGACGGTCCCCGCCGGCAACTCGAACGTGAGCGCCTGCACCGTCTCACCCGCGTCGGTGCCGACCGCGCTGACCGTGGGCGCGACGCTGATGAACGACAACCGGGCAAGCTGGTCGAACTTCGGCCCCTGCCTGGACATCTTCGCTCCCGGCGAGCGCATCACGTCGGCCTGGTGGAGCTCGACGACCGCGACCCAGACGATCAGCGGCACCTCGCACGCGGCGCCGCTCGTTGCCGGCGTTGCCGCCCGGGTGCTCAGCAACAACCCGACCTGGACGCCGGCCCAGGTGGCCAGCTACCTGTTCGGCGTCGCCAGCCCGGTCGTGATCAACCCGGGGGCCGGCTCACCCAACCGCCTCCTGTACCTGTCCCCGGCGCTCTGACCCGCACGGCTGCCGCGCCGACCAGGTCGATGGCGGGTGGCAGGGGCACGCGAGCGACCGCTCCGGGCCTCAGCGCCGCGACCGCGCGGGCCGGGCGTCGTTGACGCCCGGCCCGTCGGCTCACGGCCTGCTCAGCTCGCCGCGCAGGACAAGGACGGTACGCCGTTGGTGCCGCTCGACGACCCCAGGAAGCCGAAGGTCGTGCTGCCGCCGGCACTGAGCGAACCGTTGTAGCTGACGTTGCGGGCGGTGACCGTCGAGCCGCTGGTGGTCAGCATCGCGCTCCACGCCTGCGACACCTGCTGCCCGTTCGCGAACGTCCAGGTCACCGTCCAACCGCTGATCGCCGAACTGCCCGCGGTCACCCGGACCTCGGCCTGGAAGCCACCCTGCCACTCACCGGTCAGGGTGTACGACGCCGAGCAGGACCGCCCGCCCGACGGCGGCGGGGTCGTCGGGGGCGCGGTGGTCGGCGGCGGGGTGGTCGGCGGGGCGGTGGTCGGCGGCGTGGTCGGGGTGGTGCTGCCGACGGCGCTCATGATGGCGTCGATGATGCCCTGCTGGGTGACCGTGGCGCTGCTGCGGTTGAACAGCCCGAACCCGTACGCCCCGTTGTAACCGTTGTCCCAGTAGGCGGTGGCCGCACCGTACTTCTTGGCGCTGGACACCAGGGTGCGCGCGTAGTCCGCGCGGTACCTGTTGTTCGTCGAGTCGGCCGACGTCTTGTCGACCGAACCGTACTCACCGACGAACACGGGGTAGCCACGCGAGACGAAGGTGTCACGCACCTTCTTCAGTTGCCCGTCCATGAAGTCCTGCTGTCCCCAGGTCGACTTCCGTGCCGGGTTGGTGGCGGCCGGCCCCCACTGCGTGATGGTGCCGTTCTCCTCACCGGCGAAGTCCCAGGGGTCGTAGTAGTGCACGGAGATCATGAGCCGCTGTTCGTTGGCCGGGATGGACGACGAGCGGTTCTGGTCCGTCGGCAGCACGAAGCCGTAGTTGCCCACGGTGTAGTCGATGTTGGTGTTCCAGCCGGGGACGAGCAGCCAGCGCGAGGTGTTGTTCCCGCCGGTCCGCCGGACCGTGTCCACGAAGATCTGGTTGTAGGCGTTGATGTTCGAGTAGCACGGCTGGGTGGGATTGCCGTACTGTCCGTCGAACTCCTCGTTCATGGATTCGAGGATGAGGCGTTCGCTGTAGCTCTGGAACCTGGTCGCGACCTGCTGCCAGACCTTCTGGTACTTGTCCCTGATCGTCGTCTGGTTCGACGAGTCGCAGATCAACCAGGAGCCGGTGACGGTCTTGTAGCCGTCGCCGTGCATGTTGATCAGCACGTACAGACCGCGACCGTAGGCGTAGTCGACGATTTCCTGGATCCGATTCAGCCAGGCGGCGTTGATCGTGTAGTTCGGGGCGGACCCGATGTTTCCCAGATAGGAGACCGGGATGCGGATCGTCTTGAATCCCGCCGCCTTCACCCGGTCGATGAAGGCCTGCGTCACTACCGGGTTGCCCCATGCCGTCTCGCTGGGGATCCCGTTGACGTTGGCCTCCAGGGCGTTCCCCAGATTCCAGCCCGCCCCCATGTTCGCGACGAGCTGGGTGGCGTTCAGCTGGGCCATGCTGTCGGCCGACGCGGCACTCGGCAGCACGGCTGTGGTTCCGGCCAGCGCCAGTACGCCGGACAGTAAGGCGAACTGAACCTTCCTGAGTGTGGGTTTCACAAGCATCTCCCGTCTTCGAACCAACCGTCACGCTGGGTTGTCGAAGCGATTCGACGATATTTCGACTGCCTGCGTTGGCAGTCGATGGCCGCCAAAGAATAGATGCACATGCATGAATGGGGCAAGGTTGCGGCCGGCGCGTCCGGTCGAGGACCACCCGCGTGCCACCCCCCGCCCAGCGTCGGGCCACGGGATGGACCGCCACCGAGCGCGACGCACGCAGCGCGCCGCCGCCAACGCGAACACGGTGCGGAGCCGCAGGATCGCCGTCCGGGCACGCCACTCGGGCCCCACCACCGGCGAGACGGAAACTTTCCCGGTTCTGCTCCGATAGTTTCCGGCCCGCAGCGACCCACTCATTGACGAACGTCGACGTCAGGGCGTAGCGTCGGCGTAGAAAGTTTCTGGATGACGCCGCTCCTCCGCTCCCGATCCCCCTGGCAAGGAAAACCGAGCGATGAACAGAGCGATACGGAAAGGTCACCTCCGGCCCGCCGCCGTCGCCGTCGCGGGCGGTGGTCGGGCGACTCCGCCGCAGCTGGCAGCGTGACGGTTCTCGGCGACCGGAGCTCTTCACCACCACGAGAAGCGGCGCCCCGGTGACGGGCATCCCGGGCTGGCCTGTTCCGCCGTCGTGACAAGCAATCGGCTGTGCGGCCGTACGGAAATCTCCGTCAATCCCGAGAAAGGTCCCCATGAAGAACAAACGCCTCGCGATCTGGGCAACGATCGCTCTCCTCGCCATCGGTGGCGTCGGGACCGGTGCCCTGGTGGCCCCGGTCTACGGTGCGACCACCGCAGCCGGGAACAGCTCACCCGGCTTGGCCGCCGGCGGCTGCGTCGCGGATCCCGCCCTGCGCGGCGCAACGAAGAGTCCGCTCTACACCGTCACGGCGGACACCGCGCCGCTGTTCGTCGAGAAGATGACCAAGTACGCGCCTGAGATGCAGGTGCACTACGCGCACTGCTCCATGGCGGGAGCGGGCACGGCCGAGTTCTCGGTCACTGTCGCCGAGGGCTTCAGCTCCTACACCGTCAGCCCCAAGAGCCGGAAACTCGCCGTCGCCCGCAGCGGCAACACCATCACCTTCAACAGCGGCCCGAACTACCTGATCGTCCAGTTCGACTCCAAGGAACTGCTGTTCATCCTGATCGACGCGCCCGAGACGAACGCGCCCCAGTTGGGGGACGCCAACGTCAAGAACCTCGCCGACTACGGCGTCGACAACACCGGGGCGACGCTCGTCACGGCCAAGATCCAGAGCGCCATCGACGCCGCGTCCGGGGCGACCCGCAACATCCTGTACGTGCCGCCGGGCCGGTACCAGGTCGGTGAGCTGTGGATGAAGAGCAACATGACCCTCTACCTGGCGACCGGTGCGGTCCTCTACGGCTCGAACCAGAAGGCGGACTTCAACACCGGCAGCGGTGGGGTGAACATCGAGGGCATGCAGCACGCCTCCCTCCGGATATACCAGGTGAGAAACGCCAAGCTGCTGGGTCGCGGCGTCATCGACGGCAACGGGAAGTACCTGCGGGCCCAGGGCATCAATCTGGCCCTGCTGAAGATCGAGGAGAGTTCCGACATCCTGGTCGACGGTGTCACCGTCCGCGACTCCAGCTACTGGAACACGCTCGTCTACCGCAGCGACAGGGTCACCATCAAGAACTACAAACTGATCAACTGCCGGCCTACGACGGGATACAACAACACCGACGGCGTGGACTTCGACGAGTCGACCAACAGCCTGCTGTCGAACGCGTTTCTCTACACGGGCGACGACAACATGGCGACCAAGAACGAGTTCGCCAACAGCGGCACGATCAACACCAGGAACGTCATCCACGAGCACATCGTCTGCTACAGCAACTCCGCCTGCGCGAAGATCGGCACCAAGACCGAAGGCACCTCCATGGACGGGATCGTCTTCCGCGACATCGACGTGGTGAAGGCCGGGCGTTCGATGGTGATCGACGCAGTCGACACCGCCGTCGTCTCGAACACCCGGTGGGAGGACGTCAGGGTCGAACAGACCGACAGCCTGATCGACCTTCAGGAGGATCGCCCGCCGTCCTGGCGGACGGTGAAGAACACCTCGACCATCCGGAACGCCTACTTCACGAACGTTTCCTCCGACGTGAAGAAGGTCGTCAACCTGCACGGAAAGTCGTCGACCGTCAACATCAGCGGCGTGCACTTCAGCAACTTCACCGTCCAGGGCAAGCCGGTCACCAGCCAGACCGACTCGGACGCGACCTGGAACATCAACGCCTACGTCTCGAACATCACCTTCTCCACCGCGCCGCCCACCACGCCTCCGCCCACCACCCCGCCGCCGACCACCACGCCGCCCACCACGCCTCCGCCCACCACCCCGCCGCCGGGCCAGTCCGGTGCCTGCGAGGTGGGCTACACGATGAACTCCTGGAACGACGGATTCACCGCCAGCATCCACATCACCAATCGCGGCACAACGACGATCGATGGTTGGACCCTGGCGTTCACCCTGCCCAGCGGGCAGACCGTGACCGGCGGCTGGAACGCCACCTTCACGGGCTCCAGCGGTCAGATCTCCGCACGCAACGTCTCGTACAACGGCACGTTGGCAGCAGGCGGATCCACCGACATCGGCTTCCAGGCCACCCACACCGGCAACACCGCCAAGCCCGGGTCCTTCACCCTCAACGGCGTCAGCTGCGCCGTCTCCTGACGGGAACGTCCGGTCGCCGGTGTGGGCCGCACCCCGCTTCGGGGCGCGGCCCACACCGGCCGCTACCGCGATCTGCGGCGAAGCTGGGGATCGATCTTCTCTACGTCGACCACGGTGAAGGAGGCGTACGGGTCGACGCAGCCGCTGATGACCGCCTCGGCCTGCTGATCGCCGAGCAGCGCCGAACGGAAGAACGCGGTGACGTAACCGGCGCTGACCTGGCGTTGTTCGGTCTCGGTCAGTTTGCGGGTCACGTGCGACCACTCGATCGGCGGCTCCGGCATGCCGCTGTCCGGGTCCCAGTCCGGGAACGTCGGGGTGCCGCACCAGCCGGGCTCCGGGCTGAAGCCCTGGTCGTCGGTTGCTCCGACCTGCCCACTCTCGGGAGACCACTGGGTGTTGAGGAAGTTGTGGTTGGCGCCGCGCACGTGCCAGGTGTAGATCGGCTTTCGGGTGTGACCGGTTGCCAATCTCGCGTAGTCGAGGCCCTGCTCGCTGTCGCAGCCGCCCACCCAGACCGCGAGCGGCGCCGAGGTCACCCGGTAGAGCTTGGCGTCCGGGGAACCCGGGTTGGTGGCGGTGCCCGAGCCAGCGGCGGCGAGGGCGAGGACGCCGGCCAGTCGTACGCCTGCCGGAAGATCGGCGCGGTGGACGTCCGCGGCGTGCCAGGCCACCGCACGGCCGCCACGTGAGTGCCCGAGTGTTCCCGTACGGGAAAAATCGATCTTGCCCCTGAAGTCCGGCTCCGGGCCGCTGAAGTGGCCGGCCAGGGCGCCACGGCCGGTGCGGGCCAGTTCGGTCCAGAGCGCGAGGTGCTTGTTGATGAGTTTCGAGCGGGCGTTGTCGGCCTCGGTGCCGATCTGGCCGGCATTGATTCCGTTCGCGCTGATCGAGATGACGATCATGCCCTGGGCGGCGAGCTGTTGCGCGAGGTAGTCGTAGCCGCGATAGCTGGGCAGCGCCGCGACACCGGGCGCGCAGGGCCACTGCCAGAGCCGGTGTAAGGCCTCCAACCAGCGCGGATCGTCGTAGTAGTCGTCCGGCGACTCCTTCTCGATGCGAGCGGCCTCGGCGTCGGCGGCGCGGTCGGCGCACGTGCCCCAGTAGCCGTGCGAGAGCACCACCAGCGGAAACGGCCCGTTGCCGGTGGCCGGGTAATGCACGTTGCCGGTCAGCTCGATCGGTGCCAGGGTCGGCGAGTCCGGGCCGTCGGTATGGAAGCCGGCGACCGTGAAAGCGCTGTCGCCGAGGGTGTAGTCGAGCGACCGGACCGGATAGGTGCGGCCCTTCGCCTGGGCGGGCGACGTGGGCACCAGACCGGCTGCGACCAGGACCATTGCGGCCAGGCCTTTCAACAGTGACAACTTCTTCTCCTTCGCAGGGACAGGGTCTCCGTTGGAGCGAGTCGGACGGCCCGGACGGCGGGACGACCGTCTGTGATCACACCGGGGGCGAGGGCGCCACCCCTTCCGGCGGCAGGGAGATCCTGGTGGCCACTTGTCAGAGACCTGTTGTGATCCGGTAGTGGTCCCGTTTTCGACCTGTTTCGATGCCCTGACGCCTCATAGACTCGCCGCCGTGAACGCGCACGTGCTCGTCGCCGAGGACGACCCCAAGCAGGCCGAGCTGCTCCGGCGATACCTGGAGCACGAGGGCCACCGGGTGTCGGTGGTCCACGACGGCCGGGCCGCCCTGGACGAGATCCGCCACTGCCCGCCGGATCTGCTGGTGTTGGACGTCATGATGCCGCGCGTCGACGGACTCGACGTGTGCCGCATCCTGCGTCGGGACTCGGAGGTGCCGGTGCTGATGGTCACCGCCCGCAGCACCGAGGACGACCTGCTGCTGGGCCTGGACTTGGGCGCCGACGACTATCTGACGAAGCCCTACAGCCCGCGGGAACTGGCGGCGCGGGTCCGCACCCTGCTCCGCCGGACCCGGTCCACGGCTGCGCGGCCCGTCGCGCCGTCACTGCGGGTGGGCGACCTTCTGCTTGATCCGGTACGCCACGAGGTCACCGTCGCGGGCGCCCCGGTGGTGTGCACCCCGGGGGAGTTCGCCCTGTTGAGCGCGTTCGCGGCGGAGCCGGGGCGGGTGTTCAGCCGCGATCAGCTGCTCCGCCGGCTGCACGGGCTCGATTCGTACATCACCGGCCGCACGGTCGACGTGCACGTGATGAACCTGCGCCGCAAGATCGAGGCGGATCCCCGCCGCCCGGTACGGCTGCTCACCGTGTACGGCATCGGATACAAACTCGCCGATGACTAAGCGGCACAGGCGCGGCAGCCTCCTGGTCCGGCTGCTCGGCCTCAGCGTGGTGATCTCCGTACTCTCGATCTCGGCGACCGCCTGGCTCGCCGTACGCGACACGACCAGGGCGCTCCAGCAGGAGCGCGGTCGGGCGCTCGCCGACGACGCGAGAATCTACGACGCCCTGCTCGGGCACGCCGCGACCCACCGGGACTGGACGGGCGTGCTGCCACTGGTGCGGTCCCTCGCGGCGACCACCGAGCGACGAGTCGTCCTGACCGACCGCAACCGTGCCCCAATCGCCGCGTCCGGCGAGGGAGCCCTGCCGCAGCGCGCCTCCGCCACCGTCGACCCGCTCGACGTCGACACCAGCCTGGCCGCGACGGCGGGACGCGGCGGCATCGACGCGCGGGCGACCGGCCCGTACCAGCTACCGGACGCCGAACGCGCCGCGCTACGCAAGAAGGCGGAAAGAGCGCGGGATTGTCTGCGCAGCCCCGTGGATGTCGCCACCGCAGTCCCGATGATCGCGGCGGAAGGGCTACTTCCGGCGTACACCGACGCGGAGATCGTCGTCGCCCCCGGCGGGCGGCCCCGCATCGAGTCCCCAGGCACCGCCGTCACCGGCGACATCCGGTGTGCGAAGGAGTTCGACTCGTTGGCTGAGCCGACCCCCACCGAGCGGAGAGCGCTGGGTCAGCTCGACGACCTGGTCAACACATGCCTGGGCCGCCAGCGGATGCCAGCGGTGCGAGCCGACCTCGACGGACAGTGGACCCCGACCAGGGCCGGCCCGATCACCGCCGAACAGCGCGACGACGTCAACGGTTGCGTCTCCGAGGCACGGCGCACCCAGATGGCCGACTACGTCGCGCCGCCCGTACTGCTGTTCGTCACCGAACCGGGCACCCCGACGCCGGTCGGCGCCTTCGACCTCACCCCGGCCAACCGGCTACGGATCTTCGGGGTCGCCGGGCTGGTGCTGCTCGTCGCGGTCGGTGTCACGGTCCTGGTGGGGGTACGCCTGGTCCGGCCGCTACACGCGTTGACCGCTGCGGCCGGGCGGATGCGCAACGGCGACACCGCGGCGCGGGTCCGGGTCTCCGGGCGCGATGAGATCGCCCGACTCGGCAACGCGTTCAACGAGATGGCCGAGCAGCGGTGCCGAGTCGAGCAGTTACGCCGCGACATGGTCGGCGACATCGCGCACGAGATGCGTACGCCGGTGACGAACATCCGTGGCTGGTTGGAGGCGGCCGAGGACGGCGTGGTCGAACTGGACGTGGACCTGGTCAGCTCGCTGCTGGACGAGGCGCTGCTGCTCCAGCACGTCATCGAGGACCTCCAGGACCTCGCCGCAGCCGACGCGGGCGAGCTGAAGCTGCACCGGCGGCAGGTCGAGGTGCCCGAACTGCTGCAGGAGGTGGCGGACGCCTTCGCCCCCGCCGCCGAGTCCGCCGGCGTCGCGCTGGTCGTCGATGCCGCACCCGGCACTCTCAGCGCCGATCCGATCCGGCTCCGGCAGGCCATCGGCAACCTGATCACCAACGCGATCCGGCACACGCCCGCCAACGGCCGGGTCACCATCTCCTCGCAGACCGGGGATGTGCACGCCGAGATCGTCGTGGCCGATACCGGGCCGGGAATTCCGGAGGAACAGCGTGGCCTGGTCTTCGAACGGTTCTGGCGGGCCGAGAAATCCCGCAACCGGCAAATGGGCGGCAGCGGTCTGGGGCTCGCCATCGTCCGTAAGATCGCCGAATCACACGGCGGTACCGCGGAGGTCTCCGGCACCGCCGGGGCGGGAGCCGTGTTCACGCTCCGCCTTCCGAACCCGCCCGGTCAGACAGATCGACGTCGCGGCTCTGTCCATGCTCTTCACACGGTGGCTGCCGTGGTCACCGGCGATGCGACGCGGCGGGGCCAGGTCCAGGCGGAGCGCAGGATGAAGGCCAGGAGCAGCACCTCGATTCCGATGGAGAGGCCGTAGAAGGAGGCCCAGTCCCAGGACTCCCCCACCGCGTTGAACACCGTGACGGGGACGTACAGCGATGCCACGACGAGGTTCGTGGTGCGGTTCGCCCGGGCGGTCAGCGTCATGGAGAGCATCACCATCAGGGCCGGGATCGCGATGAGCGCGAGGAACACGGTCATCAACGCCGGGCTGATGTCGAACTCGAAGACGACGCCGACCAGGATGCCGTCAATGGTCCCGGGCTTGTAGAGGTGGAAGTAGTCGACGTAGACGTAAAGGAACATGAAGCTGGTCCATGCGGCGGCAAGCTTGGCCTGCACGGGGATCGGCGGGCTGTCGAACAGGTCAGGGGTCGTCGTTCGGATGGTCATCGGTTCTTCTTTCGAGAGGAGCGGTCCGTCCGCCCGAGTGGCGGCAGGTCTGGGTCGTACGCGCGGGGTGAGTCGTGCTCGCCGTCCGGTCGTCAGATGGTGACGACGACCTTCCCTCGGGTGTGGCCGGCCGCGACATGCCGGAGGGCATCGGCTGCTTCGTCGAGGGGGTAGGTGCGGTCGATGACGGGTGTGACCTGCCCGGTCGTGAGCAGGTCGGCCAGGGTGAGCAGGTCCTTGCGCTTCCCGACGGACGTGAAGGGCTTCAACCGCTGACGGGTGAACCCGGACAGCAGGCGCGCCTTGGCGATCCGACCGAGGGGGCCGAGCCAGCGGCCGCCGTGTCCGCTGTTGGGGATGAGGGTGCCGGTGGGCGTCAGCGCGCGGCGGACAGCCGCCAGGGGCTGCGCCTCCACGTTGTCGAGGATGACGTCGTAGCGCTTCTCGGTGCGGGTGAAGTCGATCCTCGTGTAGTCGACGACGTGGTCGGCGCCGAGCGACCGGACCAGGTCGACGTTGCGGGGGCTGCACACACCCGTCACCTCGGCGCCGAACGCCTTGGCGATCTGCACGGCGAAGGAGCCCACGCCGCCCGACGCGCCCGTGACCAGCACCGTCTGGCCCGGTCGAACGTTCGCGATGTCGCGCAACGCCTGCAACGCCGTCATGGCCGACGTGGGCACCGCCGCCGCATCCACGGCCGTCAGGTTGGCGGGCACGGGCACGAGGTGGTCCGCCGGGACGCAGGCGTACTCCGCGAGCGCTCCGGCCGTGCTCCAGCCGAACACCTCGTCGCCGGGGCGGAGAGCGGTGACGTCCTTTCCGACCGCTGCCACGACGCCGGCGAGGTCCCTGCCGGGGATCCCGTGACGCGGCCGGCGGAAGCCGAACACGAGGCGCACCACGTACGGCTTTCCGGTCATGACGAAGTAGTCGCCAGGATGTACCGAGGCCGCGCCCACCTGGACGAGCACATCGTTTCGACCGGGCAGCGGACGCCCGACCTCGGACGACGTGAGCACCGAGGGCGGGCCGTAGCGGTGCTGGACGGCGGCCCGCATCGTCACCGCCTCGGCCGGACCGGCCCCTGGCACCAGGCGTGCTGATGCGTTCGATCGCTGTTCGTTCCCCACAGGGCCTCCTCGCGTCCAAGCTGCGACCCGCACTGACTCGTACACCGTACGTCGTACACCGTACTATTCTCGTACGGTGTACGATTGTCAAGCCGTTCGAGGGAGCGAGGAGACCCGTGTCTGCCAGGAAGCAACGCCAGGTCGCGTCAGACGCGGGGCTCAGCAAGCAGCGGGTGGTGGTCGAGGCGATCCGGCTCGCCGACCGCGAGGGGGTCAACGGGCTGAGCATGCGCCGGCTGGCTGGCGTGCTCGGCGCGGGAGCGATGTCGCTCTACCACTACGTGGCGAACAAGGAGGAGCTGCTGGACGCGATGATCGACGTCGTGTTCGAGGAGATCGAGCTCCCGCCCGAGGGGACCGACTGGCAGTCGGCGATGCGACGGCGGACGCTATCGGCCCGACAGGTCCTCGCACGCCATCCGTGGGCGATCGGCCTGATGGAGTCCCGGACATCGCCGGGGCCCGCGCACCTCCGCCACCGCGAAGCGGTCACCGCCTGCCTGCGGAGGGCCGGCTTCTCGGTTCTGATGGCGACGCACGCCAACTGGTTGCTCGACGTCTACGTCTACGGGTTCGCCCTGCAGGAAGCCAGCCTGCCGTTCGACACCGCCGATGAATTCACGGACATGGCCAAGGACGTCTTCCTGCCCCAGCTTCCTCCCGACGAGTTCCCCTACCTCAACGAGTCCGCCGCGGCGCTCGTCGCTGCCGGCTACGACCCGGCAGAGGAGTTCATGTTCGGGCTCGACCTCGTCCTGGCCGCCCTCGAGCCCCTGAGAGCCGCCGCATAGCGACGCTCACGGACCGTCGCGCGTCAACGTGACGACCGTGCCCGGCACCATCCGGAAAGTCCCTCGCCATGCCACGCGGGCTACGGCGACAATGCCCGCGCAGACAGGCGGACCGACGGCAGGTCGAGAGGATACGGCTGGAGTGACGCAACGGTTGGGCGGGCGCAGGTGGCCGGTGACGATCAGCACGGTGCAGCTCGGACACCACCAGTACCGGGTCCTGCAGCCGGCGAGGTCACCGAGGTTCGCCGGTCTCTACGAGGGCCGTCTCGGCGCGCAGTTCTGCCTCGACAGGGAAACCGCGGTGATGTTCGCCCAGGCGTGGGGCCTGGCCGCCCGGTCGCCACGAACGATCATCTACCTCCCGCTGCGTCGCGCGGAACTGCCGACCGACCATGCCTGGGGCCGCCCGCTCGACCTGGTGCTGCTGCACCACCGTCTCGCGTTCCCGCCGTCACGCTGGAAACAGGTCCGCTCCCGACTCGGGGCCGGCAGACCGCACACCGTCGTACTGCCCGGCCGAGCATGGCCGGCACGGCCTGCCGCCGACCACCTGAAAGCCTGGCACCAGGAGTTCCGCGACCATCTGCGGTGGGACATCGCCGCCGAGACGCTGGTGCTCACCGGCAGCCGCGAGGCGTTCGAGCTGCAAGCCGACCAGGTCCGCGCCCTGGCCGAGGAGTGCCCGGCACACCGCGCCCACAACCCCACGACGCACTGCTGCGCCGAGATCGGCATGGGCAGAATCCGACGCCACCCCGACCGCCGCCGCCCCTACGCCGAACTACACGCCGAGTACACACGGTAGGACCACGGCGACGTCGACGGTCCGCAGCAGATCCTGGAGGCTCAGCGCCGCCAGGTCATGGTCAAGCAGACCTTGTCGCAGATGACACGGCGGTGTGGACGGACGCCAACTGCCGACGTCAATGCGACATAGGAGAATCTCTATGCATTGATAGACTCGTCCGGCGTGGAGGGCTCGGACGGGTGAGCGAAGTGGGCGGAAATGCGCAACAGGCGTCGGCCTGGTTCGCCGGCGAACTCCGACGCCTCCGGCAGCTCTCCGGGTCCCCGTCATTGAACACCCTGGTCGCCATCTCGACAGCGCAGGGGCAGCCCTTGGCCCGCTCGACGATCAGCGACAAGCTGAACGCCAAGTCGTTGCCTGACTGGCCTTTCGTCGTCGCCTTCGTCAAGGCATGTGTGGCGCATGCCGGCCGGGCCGGTGTCCGCCTCCCCGCCGAGCTGACCGAGATGAGGCACTGGGATGCGAGACACTGGCGGCTGCTGCGGATCGCCGACGCCGCCCACACCGAGGATCGGCTGCGGGCCGCCGCCCACGCCCAGATCGGCCGCCGGTCCGGCGATGCCGCGCCGGCCAGCCGACCCGAGCCGCCGGTTCCCGGACCGTCACCGACCGGACAAGGGGCGGGCGCCCTCGACAGTGTGACGCCCCGGCAACTGCCGGCGGCCGTACCCCATTTCGTGGGTCGCAGGGCGGCGCTCGCCGCACTGGACGCCCTGCTGGCACACCGGCGGCACCGCGCCCCGGGCACCACGATGGTCTGCCTGATCAGCGGTACGGCCGGGGTCGGCAAGACGAGCCTGGCGGTCGGCTGGGCGCACCAGGTTGCCGACCGTTTCCCCGACGGACAGCTCTACGTCAACCTCCGTGGGTTCGACGCGACCGGGCCGGCGGCGAGCCCCGCGGAGGTGCTCCGCGAGTTCCTCGAAGCTCTCGGAGTGCCGGCGCAGCGCGTCCCGGCGGGACAGGATGCCCGCTCCGGGCTGTACCGCAGCGTGCTGACCGGCAGACGGGTGCTCGTGCTGCTCGACAACGCCGGTGACGTCGACCAGGTCCGCCCCCTGCTGCCCGGCTCGCCGGAATGTCTGGTGGTGGTCACCAGCCGTGGGCACCTGGCGGGGCTGGTGACCATCGAGGGGGCGATTCCGCTCCTCCTCGACCCGCTGCCGCGCCGGGAGGCGCACGAGTTGTTGTCCCGGCGACTCGGCACGGATCGGCTGGAGAACGAGCCGGAGGCGACGAACCGGATCGTCGACGCGGCGGCGGGGCTGCCGCTCGCGTTGGCCATCGTGGCAGGGCGTGCCGCCGTCCAGCCGGCTCTCGGCCTCGGTCGGCTCGCGGACGAGCTGACCGGGTCGGACGGCCTCGACCGGTTCAGCCACGAAGATGCGGCCACCGACGTCCGGACGGTCTTCTCCTGGTCGTACCGCAATCTGGACGCGACCTCGGCGCGGGCGTTCCGGCTGCTCGGACTGCACCCCGGGCCGGATGTCTCGGTGCCGGCGCTCGCGAGCCTGGTCGGCGCACCGGTGGCGGAGGCGGGTCGGACCCTGGCGGCGCTCGTCCGCGCGAACCTGCTCTCCGAGCATCTCCCACAGCGGTACGTCCTGCACGACCTGCTGCGCGCCTACGCGGCCGAGCTGGTCGCCGAACACGAGCCCGAGCAGGCCCGACGGCAGGCGCTCGGCCGGCTCATCGACTCCTACCTGCACACCGGGTACGCCGCAGACCTGCTCCTCTACGACCAGCGGGACCCGATCAGCCCCGCCCCGGCCCGGCCCGGCACGGCGGTCACCGCGCTCATCGACCGGGCGGCGGCCTGGCGCTGGTTCACCGGCGAGCACCGAGTCCTCCTGACCGTCATCGGCCTCGCCACGGACGCCAGGTTCGACACACCCGCCTGGCAGCTCGCCTGGGTCGTCAACACGTACCTCGATCGGCTCGGGGCCTGGCAGGAGCAGCTCATGGTCCAGGAGTGGGCGTTGCTCGCCGCGTCGAGGGTGGCCGACCGGGACGGGCAGGCCCGCGCCCACCGAAACCGGGCCGTAGCCTGCCTGCGGCTGGGGGACCACCACCAGGCCCGGGTGCACCTGCGCCGGTCACTGCGGCTCTACGCCGGCCTCGGCGATGCGATCGGCAGCGCTCGGGCTCATCTCAACCTCGGCATCCTGGCCGAGCGGCTGGGCCGGTACGAGCAGGCGCTCCAGCACGCGGAGCAGGCCCTCGACCTGTTCACCGCGGCGGAGAACCCCAACGGGAGGGCGAACGCGCTGAACAACATCGGCTGGTACCACAGCCAGCTCGGCAACCACCGACAGGCGATCGACTACTGCACGCGGGCGCTGGTGCTGCAACGGCAGGTCGGCAACCGGTACTGGCAGGCGCACACCTGGGACAGCCTCGGTTACGCGCACCACCGGTTGGAGCAGCAGGCGGAGGCGATCCGCTGCTACCGCAACGCGCTCGCGCTGTGGCGGGAAGCGGCCGAGCGCTACTACGAGGCGACGACGCTGACCCATCTCGGCGACAGCCACCGTGCCGCCGGTGCGCCGGGCCCCGCTCGGCGGGCCTGGCGGCGAGCGCTGAAGATCCTGGAGCCGCTCGGCCACCCGGACGCCGAGCAACTCCGGGACCGGCTGCGCGGCGGAGCCCGCCCGGTTTCGTGACCAGCGGGCCGAAGCGCTGTCGGGGCGGGCGACG
This sequence comes from Micromonospora sp. DH13, assembly GCF_020873825.1. Taxonomy (NCBI): domain Bacteria; kingdom Bacillati; phylum Actinomycetota; class Actinomycetes; order Micromonosporales; family Micromonosporaceae; genus Micromonospora; species Micromonospora sp. DH13. The sequence continues at coordinate 176,161 of NZ_JAHWGR010000005.1, read as the reverse complement.
GAATCTCGCCGCGCGCCCCGACAGCGCCGGTCGGAGGGGTCAACGCCACTGCATGAAGTTGTTGATGATCGGTAGCGTCATCCGGACGGCGACGTTGTTGGTGGCGCTGGGCCCGCTGCCGAAGGGTCCCCGGGAGAGGATCCCCAGCACCGTCGGGCTCGGGCACACGCAGGGCGGCGGCGGGCACGGACACGGGACCACCAGCGGCGGCCGCACCGGGCACCAGTCATCCGGGGCGGGCGTGTAGAAGACAGGGCTGCCGTCCAGCCCGCTGACCAAGGGATGCCGGACGTAGAGAGCGGCAGCGTCCTCGGCCCGGACGGCGTCGTCGCTCGCCCACTGTCCGGGCCGGTCGGCCGGATATCCCTGGGTCCTGGTGCAGGCTCCGGTCACCGGTTGGGTCGGATAGCCGAGGTTGAGCCAGCCGGTCCTGGTGCCGATCGCGCAGTTGAGCTGCACCGCTCCGTAGTCGAAGGCCGGGTCGCCACCGCCAGGGGCATTGTTCGCGCCCGTCCAGTTCGAAGGGACGAAGAGCCGGAGTGCCGCGCACCCGCCGAAGGGTGCCGTCGTGCCGTCGTGCCCGGGGTACGCGACAACGTTGGTACGCCAGGTGCCGTTGGAGCCGCCGGAGTGCAGGCAGTGGGCGGCAGTCGCCACGGTACGTTCGCTGATCATGAAGCCGGTGCACTGGCCGCCGGTGAAGACCAGCCGAACGACGGCGCTGGCGGGAAACGTGGTGGTCGGGCCGACCGGCACCCGGGTGTCGGGGCCGAGGATCGCCTCGATCCCGACGGCGGGAGTCACGCCGACGGCCGTGCCGTCCACCGGTGCCGCCGTGCTCACGGGCCGGTGACCGGAGGACTGGGCCGCATCGGCGCTGGCGGGTCGGTCGGTAGTCGTGGCGGCAGCCGCTGGCCCGGCCGGAGGGGCTACGGCGGCAACGGCGGCCAGGGCTACTACCGCCCATCTCTTTCCAAGCATGGCTCTCCTCTGGTCGAACGGGGATCCCCCCGCAGTCACGCCTGTCTCGACCAGGCTGCACAGAGGCCGGGCTGTCCGGCTGGTTCCCGGACACCGGAGCACCGCCGGTCGGCGAGACCTGACCAGCCGGATCGCGACAGAGCCGGAACCTCGACACACTCCCGAGCCGGAGGAACCGGGTGGCACGCGGTCGCGTGCCACCCGGCGGTGGCCTTACCGAGGCACCCAGGCACTTTCGGGCGTGAAGCCTCCGAAGTCCGGCAGGGAGCTGTTGCCAGGGACCTCGAAGGCCCCTCCGGCGCAGTCGTCGTTCATGAACATCGCAGCACTCCGATTGTTGGTGTTGATCGCGGAACGCGCACGGTCTCCCCAACCGGCGTCCACCAGACTCACGCACGTACCGGGCGATACCAGGGAGCTCAGGGTGAGCCGCTCCCCGGTGAAGTTGGTGCCCTCGAACAGGCAGAGCGTGTTGATGAAGGGGCAGTCACCAACGGCCGCCGTGCCACGTGCGACGGGGCCCGGACTCGCCGCGGCAGGGGCCGAGACGGCACCCAGAAGCGCTGCCAGGAGGCCGGCCGCCACCAAGGCGCGTGGCAGCCGCCGAACGGTCGGTGGAACGGGTTGCATCATCATCCCAACACCTTTCTCTGCTCCGATTGGTCTCGATGCCGCGCCTTCGGTTGCGATGGCGCGGACGGGTGCCGAGTCGTCCACTGACGATTGCTGAGGGTGGGAATGCGCGCCGGGTCACGCGGTTGCGGTGTCGAAAAACATGACTTGCGCCAATTGCTCCATAAACATCGACAGTAGTCGATGTGCGCCGGTCTGCGAAAGACCTAAATGGTTTGCCGGTGGTCGGCAGGCGCTGGGATGCTGCGGCCGACCGGGATCGGGGAGGGGCCACCATGCAGCCGGAGTCCGAGCCGGAAGTGCGAACCGTGGTCGGTGTTCTGCGTGGCTGCCGGGAGGCGGGCCTGGCGGTGTTTCGCGGCATCCCGTACGCCGAGCCTCCGGTTGGCGGCCTCCGGTTCGCCGCGCCGCAGCCGGGGCGCCGATGGGAGGGCGTGCGTCCGGCGGTCGCCTACGGTCCGCCGCCCCCGCAGCCCGGCGCGTTCGGGATGTCCCCGCAGAGCGTCGGCGACGACTGGCTGACGCTCAACGTCTGGACGCCGGCCCCGGACCCGGCGGCGCGGTTGCCGGTCATGGTGTGGATCCCCGGTGGTGGTTACCTCGTCGGCTGTTCCGGCCTTCCGGAGTACGACGGCGGGCATCTCGCCCGCAGCGGAACCGTGGTGGTGACGCTCAACTACCGCCTCGGTTTCGAGGGCTTCGGGGAGATCGACGGGGCCCCGGCCAACCGGGGGCTACTCGACCAGGTCGCGGCCCTGGAGTGGGTACGGGACAACATCCGCGCCTTCGGTGGCGACCCGGACCGGGTGACGGTCTTCGGGCAGTCGGCCGGCGGCGGCTCGGTCGCCGCGCTGCTGGCCATGCCGCGCGCCGCCGGGCTGTTCCGGCGCGTGGTCGCGCAGAGCATTCCGGGTACGTTCTTCTCGCCCGACCTGGCCGCCGACATCGCCGCCGCCTGCGCCGCCGAGTTGGGGGTGCGACCGACCCTGGCCGACCTGTCGACGGTGGCTCCGGCCCGGCTGCCGGCCGTGGGCCAGGCGATCTCGGCCAGGATCGTCCAGTGGCGGGAGCGTTGGGGGCGGATCACCCACCGGCCGATCCCGTTCGCGCCGGTCGTCGATGGTGACGTGCTGCCGGCGACCCCCTGGCGGGCGCTTGCCGATGGCGTCGCGCGGGACGTCGAACTGCTCGTCGGACACACCCGGGACGAGCACCGGCTGTTCAGCCTGCTCGACGGCGTGCTCGGCCAGGTCACGCCGGAGCAGGCCGAGACCGCGCTGCGGATGCTGGCCCCGGGCACGGACGGCTCCAGCCGATATCGGGAGGCGTTCCCTGATGCGACCGATGAGCAACTGTACGAGCTGGTCAACGCGGACTGGCTGTTCCGGATGCCGAGCCTGCACCTGGCCGATGCGCAACTCGCCGGTGGCGGCCGGGCCTACCTCTACGAGCTGACCTGGCCGGCGCCGGGCCTGGGCGGCAGCCTGGGTGCCTGTCACGGCCTGGACGTGCCGCTGGTCTTCGGCAACCTGACCAGCGGGCAACCCGCGATGCTGATCGGTGATCCGCCCACCCCGGCGGCGCAGGAGCTGTCCGGGCAGATTCGCGGGGCGTGGACGGCGTTCGCCGCGAACGGCGACCCCGGGTGGCCGTCGTACGACGCCGGTCGCAGCACGCGGGTCTTCGACGAGCGGCCGGCGGTCGTCGCGTACCCGGAGGAAACCTCACGGCGGCTGTGGCGGGACCACACCTTCGCCGCGCTCCCGCTGCTGGTCGGGTAGCGCAGTCGGCGCGTTTCGGCAGCGGCTGGCCGCTGCCGGGCTCGCGGTCCGAACGGTCACTGTTCTACACCTGCGGCGGCTCATGAACGACCCGGCCCCGGGCCGTCCGCGACCGGCGAACCGGTGTGCGGGCGTGGTTTGCGTACCCCTGTCACCCTCACCGCGTGTCACCCAAACTGATTCGCGGCCTCGCCGCGTTCGCGCTGGCCCTGGGGCCAGTCGCCGTGTTCACGGAGCCCGCCGTGGCGGCGCCCGTGTGTGACGTCCCCGAGCCACCTCCGGTGTGCGGCGGGGACGTCGACGAGGACAACGCCTGGGTCAACCTCACCTCGGCCAGCCGGGTACCGACCGGCGTGCAGGTCAAGGGGAGCGCCGGTGACCCGGACGCCACCACGTCGGTCCAGGTCATCGCCAAGATTTCCGGTGTGGAGGTGGGCCGGTTCAGTGTCGCCTCCGGCTCGGCCTTCATCCGCACCCTCCCCGCCCGGTACGGGGACACCGTCTGCCTCACGGCCGTCAACCAGGGAGCCGGGGTCGGCGAGACCGCCTGTCGGACGCTCGCCGTCCGGTTCGACCCGTTCGGCTCGTTCGACGAACTCTCCCCCGGACCTTCCGGCCTGCGGGTACGCGGCTGGGTCATCGACCCGGACACCGCCTCGCCGCTGACCGTGTCGGTCCGGGTGGACGGCCGGCTGCACACCGCGCTGGTCGCCTCGACGACCCGGACCGACGTGGCCGCCAGCTACCCCGCCTACGGCGGCGACCACGGCTTCGACCTGCTGGTGCCGGCGGCCCGGGGCGACCACACGGTCTGCGTCACCGCGCTCAACGTCGGCGTGGGGGTGGACACCGCGCTGCCCTGCCGGACGGTCACCCAGGGCGGCGCACCGGTGATCGACCACTTCCTGGTCCGGGCCCCCGACTACCCGACCCCCCGGATGGAGGTCGACGTACGGGTGGGTACCCGGGACGCCACCCAGGTCAGCGTGTGGCGCGGCCCCACACCGAACGGGCCGTGGACCGACTGGCCCACCCCGCACAGCACCTGGAGCAACCCGGCCGGGTACTGGGAGATGGACCTGACCGTGGACTGGGGGCGCACCTACTGCTACCTCGCCACCGCGTACAACGCGTACGGCTCGCACACCCCGCCGGCGGTCTGCGCGACCACCTGGGCCGGGGCGTACCCCCAGCCGGCCCGGGTGGGGGCGACCGGAGTCTCGGACACCTCGATGATGCTGAGCTGGGACGACGTCGCCATGGGCGAGGCCGAGTGGCGGCTGGTCCGGTCCGGGGTGCCCGACGTGGTGCTGGCCGGCACCCCGGGCACCGGACGGATGAGTCACCTGGTCACCGGGTTGCAGCCCGGCACCCAGTACTGCTTCCTGCTCGGGGCCCGCTCGCCGGGCTGGGCGGGCAACCCGTACTTCTTCTGCCAGTGGACCGCGAAGGCGGCTGCCGACCCGACCACGTTGCAGGGCGTGGCGGCCATGAACCTGTGGAACTGCGACCCTCGTGGCCGGGCCGGCACCGTGTGGTCGACCGACGCCAACGGCCGCTGGGTGCGGCAGGGCGCGCTGCCCAACAGCCTGGTGGCGGGGGCCTGCGGCCCGGCGACCAGCGCACCGGCGGCCCGGGTGACCCTGCCCGGTGGGCGGACCACCACGCTGGCGGTGGTGGTGGTCGACGGCCGGTACTGCGTCGCCGACGACCCGTACGACGCCAACTGCCGGGTCTGGCAGACGCCGCCCACGCTCGGCGACCCGAAGGGGATCACCGAGAACCGGCTCCTGTTGGGTTGACGTGATGTCCAGGGGTGGGCGCGACGTTGTCGACCCACCCCTGTGCGGTTCCGGGAGCACCATTCACGGCTGATCGTCGATTGGCCGACAATACTCGTGCCGATGACCCGAGTGACGTTCGGAAACACTCCCGAACGTGTCGGCAACCTGCCCGTCTCCATGGCGGCGACCTGCTGGAACACGTTCTTCCGCCGCATCACGGGCTCGCCACCTACGCGGCATGGCGAGAGGTTTCCCCTACAAAGCCGCCAGAAGGACCGGCGGCCTTCGCGCAACCAGGATGAGGCAGGACATGAGCCGAGGCACCCGCGACGAGCTGCTCGCCCGCCTGGCCGAGGCGGTCGGGTCCGTCACGGTCGCACACCCGACGCGGGTTGCCATCGACGGACCGCCCGCCGCCGGCAAGACCACGCTCGCTGACGAACTGGCCGTCGTCCTGCGCACACAGGGCCGCGACGTCATCCGCGCGACGATCGACGACTTCCTCTTCCCCCGGGCACAGCGCTACCCGCGCGGCGAGTACTCCGCCGAAGGCTGCTACCTCGACGCCCACGACCACGACGCGCTGAACCGGATGCTGCTCGACCCGCTCGGTCCGGGCGGAGATCGACGCTTCCAACACGCGGTCTACGACCACACCACCGACACCGCGCTGTCTCCACCGATCAGGACCGCCCCCACCGACGCCGTACTGATCTTCGATGGCGTCTTCCTCATGCGCCCGGAACTGATAGACCGATGGGACCTGCGCATCTTCGTGTCCACCGCGCTCGACAAGACCGTGGATCGCGCCGTGATACGCCAACGCCAGGTGTCATCCCGCGCCGACGTCGAACGACGCTGGCGCGAACGCTACATCCCCGCCCAGCAGCTCTACCTGGCTACCGTCCGCCCGACCGACCACGTCGACATCATCGTGCACAACGACCACCCCCAGCAGCCGACCTGGGAAACCCGAACACAGTGACCACACCCAAGTTCGGCATCGAGGCCCACCGCTGACCGCCCCGAAGAGCAGTCCCCTCACCACGTAGGGGCTGCATTGGCAGACGCGCCAGTCGACCCAGTTCCCACCGCCATCGACGTACCGGGCCGGCGACGGCACAGCCCGGTCGTTCCACGCACCATCAAGAGGCTCCCGGGAAGCATGAGGTGGCCCGTCATACCGGACGCCCCGGGATTCCGCCGAACTGGGCAGAACAACGACCGGCCACCCAGACGTCCAGCCGCCGAGGGCACGGACCACCGCCGGAACGGCACATCGACGACGGAGCACCAGATTCCAAATCCTGGAAGATCCATCCCAGCCTGCAGAAGCGATCAAGGCCGTGACCGGCGTTTCCGCTGGTCACGGCCTTGATCATGAAGTGCGCCCGAAGGGACTCGAACCCCTAACCTTCTGATCCATAGTTAGATCAATCAATGCACTAAGTGATTGACCCAGCCCCAGTCCGGCCGCATCCAGCCCAGTCCGAACACGTTATCGCTGGCGCAGGATTAGCGCGATGGTCATCTATTTGACACCTGGTGGAAGTCGGAGGTCATTCCCGGTCGCGACTGGCGGGCAACGCCAGCCCGATCACCGCCACGGCAACCATGATCACGGCGATCACGGTGAACGCACGGTTGTAGGCGTCGATCTGTGCGGCCGGGCCGGTGCTGTGCACGGTCGCGACGGTGACCAGTGCCGCCAGTCCCAGCGCGCCGCCGACCTGTTTGGTGGTGTTCATCAGCCCTGACGCGGCACCTGCGTCCGGCGTCGACACACCGGAGGTGACTGCGGTGGTGATCGGGGTGTTCAGCAGTCCACCGCCGATGCTGAAGACGACGGCCGGGCCGAGGATCCCCGCGAGGTAGGTGCTCTGCATCGTTAGTTGGGACTGCCACCAGAACCCCGCCGCAGCCAGCAACGATCCCACCGCGATGAGGATCCGTCCGTCGACGTGACGCATCAGCCACGGCGTCGCAAAGGCACCCACCACAACCGTCACCACCGTGTGCGGTAGAAACGCCAGCCCGGTCTGCACCGGGCTGTAGGCGAGCACGTTCTGCATGGACAGCGTGAGAAAGAACCACATCGGGTTCAGACACGCTCCCGCCAACAGCATGGCCAGGTTGCCCACCGATACCGAGCGAATCGTGAGTAACCGCAACGGAATCAGCGGCGACACCGCCCACCGCTCCTCGATCGCCACGAACACCGCCAACAGCACCGCGCCGATCACGAGGCCGGCTACCGCCGACGGCGAAGACCATTCCTCGTCCGCCGCCTCGGCGATCCCGAACGCCAACCCTCCCAACCCGGCCGTGGCCAGCACCGCCCCAGCCACATCCAGTCGTGGACCTACAGCCCCGGCACGGTCGGCAACCACGTGACGCACCGTCAGGACGGCCACCACCGCCCCGATCGGCACGTTGATCAACAACGTCGACCGCCACGACAGGTACTCCGTCAGCACGCCGCCTGCCAGATTGCCCGCCGTGCCTCCGGCGACACCGACCGCGGTCCACGTCGCCAACGCCCGCGTCCGCACCTGCCCTTCCGGGAAGGTCGCGGTCAGAATCGTCAGCGTCGCCGGCGCCAGTACCGCAGCCCCCAGCCCTTGAACGGCACGCGCGGCAACCAGCAGTGTCGCCGAATCGGCCAGACCTCCGATGAGGCTCGCACCGGCAAACAGCACCAGCCCGGCCAGAAAGATCCGACGGCGGCCGCACCAGTCGGCCAGCCGCCCACCGAGCAGGAGGAATCCGGCGAATGTCAAGGCGTAGGCGTTGACCACCCACTGCTGACTGGTCTCGTCGAACCCCAGCGCGTCGCGGATCGACGGCAACGCGACGTTCACCACCGAGATGTCGAGCACCACCATGAACTGCGCGGCACACGCCACCGCCAGTGCGATCTTCGCCGCTACCCCGCCGCGACCGGCACCGACATCACCAGCGACCCCGTTCTGCGCCACGCCCACTCCCGTAGTGATACAGCCGTATCAAACAAGAGGTTAACATCGCTTGGTCAACAGCGGATGCAGCGAGAGGGCCCCACCGTGCCCAAGGCCACCGACCACACCGCGCGGCGTACCCAGATCGCCGACGCTCTCGTTCGGCTGGCGGGCCGGGAGGGTCTACACGCCGTGACCATGCGCTCGGTGGCCGCCGAGGCAGGCGTGTCACTCCGGCTGGTGCAGTACTACTTCCAGAACAAGGAGCACCTGCTGATCGGTGCCCTGCGGCACCTGGAACAGCAGAGCCACCAGCGTTGGGCGCAGCGCCTGGCCGGACTGCCCGACCCGCCACCACCGCGAGCGGTCATCGAAGCGTTCCTGCTCGAAGCCATGCCCACCGACGAGCCCAGCCGCGTCTTCCACCTGGTCGGCACGTCCTACGCGGTCCTGGCGATGACCGACCCCCAGGTCGCCGAACAACCCTTCATCCGTAGCGTCGACCGCCTAGAGCAGCAACTCACCGACACCCTGACCCGCGCGCGTGCCGCTGGCACCCTGGCCCTCGACGCGGACCCCGCCCTCGAAGCCACCCGGCTGATCGCCCTGACCAACGGACTCGGCACCAGCCTCCTAGTCGGCCAACGCACGCCGGAAGAGGCCACCGCGGTGCTGCAGTACCACCTCGACTGCCTCTTCATCGACCAGGCAGACCCGACGGTTCGTACTACTCGGTGAACTCCTTCTCCGCGACGTCCTTGGCACCTCCTACCGTGCCTATGTCCACCACGACCCCCACCACACACCCAGCCAGAGCGCCCAGGTCCCCTCGGTGTTCGCAGGGGTCGCGGCTGGACAGCCGCCATCGTCACCGTGCCGACAGGCAGTCGGGCCGGAATCTTGCGCAAACGCCTGCGCGGTTTGCCGGTCGAAGTACTGACGGACCCTGACCAGCTGCGCGCTGTCCTGCCGTTCACCGAGGCACTGGGCCCGGCAAGCCTGGCCTACCTCGACGAGTGTGACCTCCAACCGGCCGAACTCGACACGGTCGATGCGATACCCCGAGGACATGCCGATCTCGCCACGCTCCTGGCCTCTGTCCCGATGCACGACGCCGACGAATGCGGGTTGGCCGCCATCACCTCCGACGCGTTCGTGGTCCGCCATGGGAACCATGTTGTCGCGGCGGCTGGCTACCAACGCTGGTCGAAGGAGCTGACCCACCTGTGCGTACTCACCGAGCCGAGCCAACGGGGGCGCGGGCTGGCGAGGGCCGCTGCCTCCGCAGCAGTCGCCGACGCCGTGGCGAACCATCTGCTGCCACAGTGGCGGGCTCGACCGGAACCATCGCGCCGAGTGGCGCAGGCACTGGGGTTCCGCCAGCTCGGCGCACAGCTGAGCATCCAAATCGAAGCCTGAGCACCTAGTGCCAGCCCGTTGGCCAGGCGGACGGTCGTGCCGAACCGGCGCGAGCTGCACGATCAGCGGCAGACCCGGATGCTGGCGGGTGGATCGCCAAGTAGGACACCCGCACCTTCATCTACTCATGGCCGCAAGGATCGGCACAAGGACCAGCCATTCCACGCAGACAAGATCCACTTCACCGACCACAGTGGACCACTGCCACACCCCGGCGTACCGGCCTCCCGACCATGATCCAGACGAGCCGACACGCAAACGCACTGGTCAGCACAGGTCGGCACGAAGCCCTGCCGGAACAGCACACCGACAACGGAGCACCATCGGAGCACCCAGATTCCAAATCCTGGGACGATCCGTCCCAACCCGCGAAAGCAATCAAGGCCGTGACTCGCGTTTCCGCTGGTCACGGCCTTGATCGTGAAGTGCGCCCGAAGGGACTCGAACCCCTAACCTTCTGATCCGTAGTCGCCCCCTGTAGATAGACGGCCTGACCAGGGAAAACACAAGATCGAACCCCTCCGGAACTCTGGGGATAAGGCGGTCAACTCGCCACCGCAGGCATCGAGGTTCACCGACTGTAACGATTCGGGCTACAGAGATCCCTTACGCCTCTGCGGCACGGCGGGGCGGGCGAGAGCGGAGAGCTTGCGGAGCCCGGCGGGCTGGACGAAGAGTTCCCGCCGCGCCACGGCGTCGCCCCTCTGGTCGAGCTGGTAGCCCTCCAGCCAAACCCACCCGTGGTAGGTCGGCACATCCATGACGCGGATGAGGCGGAAGAAGATCGGAGCGATGAACTGAGGGCTGGCCGCCCGGGTGACGTGGAAGACGTCACCGGCCCTCACGTCGCGCCTTCCGGTCCCGCCATGCCTCAAGCGTCTTGCGAGCCTCCACGATCCGTGGACACCCGTCGTCGCCGCACTTCGAGCACACGTTGCGGTGGTGAAAGTCGATCACGTAGCCGGCCATGACGACGGAGAAGGGCGGCTCTGGCCGACGCTCAACGCGCATGACGGCCCTTCGCCTGGTTGTGCCCCTTGGCGGCTTGGCGGGAACGCGGCTCAGGCGGCGGCACAGGCTCGCCCTGTCGCGGGGCCGGCTCCCCGTTCACGTTGTCAACGGGTTGGTCGGGGCGTTGGAACCACTTGAACCTAGGCACAGAGCTACTCCCTAGCTGCGGGTTTACCGACGCCTACAGAAGGTAGTCCAACTCGTTCTGTCTTGTCGCCCCACGTCCTGCGACGTTCTGGAACGTTTCCGGGGCCGAACGTCTCAGGACGTCAGGTGAGGATTGGTGACATGCTCGATCCGCTGTCTCCGGTGCCGATGTACGTGCAGCTCGCTGACTTGATCGCCAAGGAGATCGAGGAAGGCAAGCTGCTCCCCCGGCGACCCATCCCGAGCGAGACGCAGCTACGCGGGGAGCACGGGGTAGGCCGGGGCACCGTCAGGCAGGCCGTCGCCCTGCTGCGGGAACGGGGCTTGGTCTTCACCGTGCCGCAGCGCGGTACCTACGTCGCCGAGAAGCGGTAGCCCTCCGGGACTACCCCGGAGGCGAGGCAGCCCCGGAGACGCACGCCTACGGGCTGCACGACCCGTTTCCGGAGGGGCGGCTACCGCGAGAGACGCCTACTACGGCTCGTAGTAGACGGGTAAAGGTGGCTCGGGTTCCAGCACCAACGCTCGCCGCAGGTATGCCGAGCGTAGGGGCGCTCCGGGGTAACGCCCGCACCATAGACGAGCAGTGCCATCCGGGGAACGCTGTAGAAGACGCCTCTGTGCTGCATGTTCGGGGCGATGTTCCTCGGGCGGGAGGTCTTCGAGTACGGCCACTCCCAGCAATCATCCTCGGGCAGGCCACGCAGCTTCACGACCTCGGCGCGCATCGTGAACGCGCTCAACACGGGGGCGGGGATCTCCTTGAAGTGCACCGGCCCGCCGTTCTTCCGGTCCTTCTGGTTATCGCTGGCGGTGCCGACGTAGAGGTGGCCCGGGTTGCAGCAGGTCTTGTTGTCACAGCGGTGACAGGCCAACTCCTTCTGGTCGCTGTCCCAGCGGAGCGGTTCGCCCCGGAGGTACCCCAGAAGCCAGCGGTGCGCCTTCTCCCGGTCGTTAGCCGCCGGCCGGAACCAGCCGTAGCCTTGATCGCTCCCGACGCCGTTCCACGGCCAGCACTCCTCCGGGCCTCGCCGGTCTACGTCCTGCCAGAACCGCTCTACGGCGGGGATCGAGTAGTCAACCACTCTCTTCACGATCTCTCCTCTCTTGCGAAGTGCCCCGGCTCCCATCTCGGGAGCCGGGGCACTTCCCCTCTCGGGTAGTCAGGCCGGGAGGGTTGGGGCGGTACCGGGTGACTAGGCCGGACCTCCCCGGTGGGGTGGGGTTAGTAGGGGAAGACCGCGATCTCACGGTCGAAGAACTGGAGGGTGGTTCCGCTGTGCTTTCGGTACTTGGCCGTGAAGGTCGTGTTGCCGGGGTTGAGGCCGGTCAGGAGCACCTGTGCGGTCTTCCGGTCCCCCACGATCCAGGAGCCGGCACCGCTGAAGGTCGACACAACCGCGTAGAAGTCCTCGGGGGTCTGGGTGTTGGCGCCGCTGAGCTCGACGCCCATGAGCCCTCCCCCTTGGCTGTTGTTGCCGTTGTAGTCGAAGGCAGTCGTGAGCAGGACCAGGGCCATCCCGGACTCGCCGATCTTGACTTCCACATCCGGGCCTACCGTCGCCAGATCTCCCCAGGAGGTAGAGGTACGGGCCTCGACGTTGCGAACGCGGTCAACCCGGGGCCCGAACACGAAGTCGCTGAGCTTCGTCAACTCCCCGCTCGGGCCGGTGACGGCTAGGCCGTAGTCCCCGTCTGTCAGCTCTCCGGCGAGCGCCTTCACGACGCCGTTCTCATCGCAGATCTCCAGCCCAACGCGGCCCGAGCCGGGAAGCTCACCCAGGCGGGCCATGACTTGGCCGTTCGGGTAGTAGACCTGAAGACCAGCGCGGAACGGTGTCGCCGCCCCGTCAAGCTGGTAACCCATTTCTACACGGAGCGGACCGTAGGAATAGCCACCTCCCGGAGAGTCTGGCCTCTCCAAGAAACTATTCTCCCCCTCACCGTAGACCCTGATTCCTCCTGAGCTGTTGATCGATCCGCCGCTTCCAGTGATCCGGACTCCGGAACCATCCCCGCTGCCGGTAATCTCGACGCCCACGCGAGCCATATCAGGCATCCTCGTCGATGCGCCGCTCGACGTACGGCCCGTAGAAGCCATCCGGCCGATCCATTGTCGGCCAGGCAGGCAGGGTTTCGCGCCTGGGCTCGGGCATATCGAGCGCCTGGGCTACCAGACGGGCCACGAGGAAGAATCGCTCTCCATGCCCACCGTTTTCGTAGTCATTGGGCTGTGGCCACTGGCTGATGACTTGATGGGTCATCTCGTGCGCCACCACATCCCGCGTCAATTCGGGGGACAGGGCCAGATCGCTGCGGAGCACGAAGAGCCTGGTATCCGGGTTCCAGCCTCCGAGAGCTTCTGTGGAATTCGGCCCAGTCACCTCCAGAGCCCAAGAAACCGTATTGTTTGCGGGAGGGTCGAAGTGAAGGCCGGCGCTACGCAACCGGGTGAACAGCTCGATATAGATGGCAGCCAGGTCGGTCTTGCAATCCACGCCCCCACCACGGAGTCGGGAGAGGTCGAGGTTGCTGCCGTCGAACCCCACGAAGATTTCCCCAGTCAGCGGGAGAAGATTGCTCACTTCGCTCTCACCATTCCTTGTGTAATTGGCATCGAGCGCCTCCAACTGCTCCCGGAAGGCGATGACCAGTTCCAGCTGTTCGTTCGCCTCCCGCTCCCGGCGCTCGGCCTCGCGGCGAACCTCTACGGCCCGCCTGCATGGCCCGAGAGCCCTTGCCAGGCTCGCTCCGAAGGCGTCCCTACCCCGCGTCCGCTGCACCGCTCTCGCCCTCCCTCCGGGCCTTCTCCCGCTCGAAGAGGGCACGCCCGAGGCTGGTCATCGGCCGGCCCCTCTCGACCTCCCGCTCCAGCCGGCCGAACTCGTCTGCATTGGCCTGGCTCTTCTCCATGATCGAGCGGAGAGAAGGCGTCTTGCCCTTAAGCCCAGCGAGAAGCGCAGCGGCACGAGTAGCGCCAGTTGAGGCTTCCCGGCCCCGCTGTCTCGCCTTGAGAAACTGCTCATCTCGCCGCTGCTGCTCTTCCAGGCGGGCCTTCATTCCGGCGGCCCGTAGCGCGTCCTGCTCGTCTCTCCAGCTCATTCCGCACCGACCATGTTGAAGTGGTAGTTCTTGTCGCCGGTGCGGGAGTCGAGGATGTGGGCCTTCTGGAGCATCGCCCGAATCACCATGGCTTCCTTATTCAGGACTGCGCACAGGAGGTCTTGGGCATCCCGGAAGGGCTGAGTGTCTTCGTTCTCGACCGGGGCGACGGCGGCGTGCCGGCGCTTCTGCCACACACCGCCGGCCGCCACGAGAGCGGTCAACCCCTCGATCTCCTCCAGCTCCCGCAGCGTCTCGGTGGCCCGCTTGAGGTCTTCCTTCACCCGGGCGCTGAGTGCCTGGCGCTGGGCGGCGAGGTACGCACCCCACTCGGGGTTGGCGGCTACGGCAGCCAGTTCCGCGTGGCAGGAGGCAAGGGCCTGCTTCGCGCCGTGGAACCGGGCCAGTGCGGTTTCCTCGGCAGACTTCGCCAGTACCCATTCCTCGGACTGCGCCAGCTTCGCGTTCTCGTCGATCTCGGCGTCATCGTGAACCGCCCGGTACGCCTCGCCCATGACGCGGTTCTCGGTGTCGCGCATCGCCTTACTGGCGGTGCCAATCTCGGCCTCAGCCCGCCGCACCGCCTCACAGGCCCGAGCGAACCGCTCCGCAGCCCTCACGACCTCCGGAGGTACGTGCCGCCCGGGAAGCGAGACGGTGATCTGCCCCGTCCGGACGTACGCCCCGTCACTTACCGGAGCGCTCTTGTACGGCTTCTCAGTCATTGGTGCCCCTCCGGTACTTCCGGACCTTCTCCCGCCGGACCGCCCGCTTCTCGGCGAGCCGTTCCGCCAGCTCAGGGCTCGGGTCCTCGGCGTTCTCGTGGCTCAGGAAACGGCATTGCGGCCCGGTACACGTGTGCCGCGGTTGCTGCTCATATCGCGCATTCATTCACGACCTCCGATCTTGGCATTAACGAAACTATATCGGATCCGATAAGCTATCGTTTATGCCAAGATCAACCGCAGAACTCATCACAGAAAGGCTCAGCAATCCCCGACCGAAGAGGTATCGGGGAGTTGGGCTCACACAGAAGATTCAATTCTGGGCAACGCCGGAGGAGCACGCCGCCCTAAAGCAGTACGCCGAGGAGAACGGGGTCGGAGAAGGGGAAGCCCTCCGCTACGCGATCAAGTTGTTGACGGAGGACGGGGAATGAGTGTTACAGTGCAGGCGAGAAGGGACCAGCTCGCCATATCGGCGCGCCTGGTCCCTTTTGTGCTTTGTGGAGGAATCGAGTGAACACCGAACGCAAGCCGCGCTGCTACTACACCTATTGCCCCGGGGAGTCCTGCCGCGCCCGGGGGTGCCCGAACCGCTGCCGGCGGCCGGGCTGCTGTGGCCGCCGCCAGATGGTGTGGCGTCGGCGAACAAGCAAATGACCCCGGCTGCCGTCCGGGGTCATCGCTGCTCAACTTCTAGGAGGCTCTAATGTACCGCTTGCACCCCTCTGCCCGCTATCGGGCCCTTGCCAGGCTTTCTCCCTCTACCCCTCCCGGTAGCGCCGGTTACGGGCGGCAGGCTCCCTACGCCCCCGAGGGGAGGCCGTAATGGCCCTTGACAAAGGAAAGGCCCGGCTCTCTCCCGCTACTGCTCGCCCCGTGCTTGACGTAGATGGATACCCGGACTATGGACCGGATGACATCACCTTTGATGACATCGACCTCTTCTTTACCCCAGAGCGGAGCCCCGTGCTTGATGCTGAGGGATTCCCGGACTATGGACCGGATGATCTCACCTTTGAGGACATCGATCTGGACGACGACGACCCTGGAGCTGAGGGCGGTATCCCTGTGCGGGAGAAGAAGCTAAACAAGGCCCAGGAAGCGCTACGCCGAATCTCCAAGTTGGAGGCCGAGGCCAAGGCCAAGGAAGAGGCCGAGCAGGCAAGGCTGGAGAGCGACCCGCTCGGGGACTGGCTGACGGTTAGCGATCTGCGGAAGCTCCCGCCGCCCCGGCCGCTGATCGAGGGGTGGCTAGACCAGGGCACGACGGCGGTAGTCACCGGCTCTACTGGCACCAACAAGACCTTCACAGTCCTCGGCTGGGCTCTCTCCGTAGCAACCGGGGTCGACTGGCTCGGCCACAAGGTCAGAAAGACCGGCACAGTCCTGTTTGTGCTGGGCGAGGGTGCCTACGGTCTGTCGAAGCGGATCGAGGCGTGGGAGAAGGAGAACGGGGTGACCGTCCCCGAGGAACGCCTCCGAATCCTCAAGCACCCGGATGGTGTCGCACCGCGCCGCGACAACAAGAATGGGGCTGCCGAGGGGGCATTCTGGCACCGGCTCGATAAGGCCATCGAGGCCACAGACGCGGTGCTCGTTGTGCTCGATACCTTCTCGTCTCTCGCTCCCGAGGCAGACGAGACGAAGGATGCGGCGCTGATTGTGTCCTATATGTCTAAGCGCGCGGAAGAGCACGAGGCAACCCTCATTCTCGTCCACCACACAGGTTGGGTAGACCCCCGGAATGCCGGGGTTGCTAAGCGCGCTCGGGGCGGAAGTCAATTCGAGGCCAACCCAGACTGCGTTATCAACCTCGCGGCTACGGCAGAAAGCGACAACGCGCCCGTCGAGATCTGGCGGAAAAAGAACAAGGAGGGGCCCGCCGGCCTCAAGATTCAGACCGTACGGAAGCAGGTCGCTGATTCGTGCGTGCTGGTTCGGGATGAGCTGTACGACGCCCTCCCCGACGCCAAGGGCGAGAAGGAGCCCCTTGCGGACCGCATTCGCCGCGTAGTCGAGGCCGAGCCGGGCGTCTACTCGATGGGCGGAGCCAACAAGCTAATGGCGGGCCTGAAGAAGCACACTGATAAGGGTGCAGGACAAGGGAAGCTCAAGATCGAGGTGGACCGGCTCCTAGCGGCCGGCGAGCTAGCCCGAGCGAAGGACGGAACGCTTACCATGGCTGGTAATCGGCGGTAATCGGTAATCGTGTTTTCCCTGGTCGGAGGCGGTATTACCATGGTAATCGGACCTGGTAATCGAGCAAGAGAGGAGAGAGCGCGCGTACCTAGCGCTCTCTCTTATAGGTAATCGGTAATTGGTAATCGGCCTCCGACCAGGCTTTATAGAGATAGCTCGATAGATTTGGTAAGCGATCTTGGTAATCGGGGAGGCGTCGGCGGCGAGAAGCGGTTCGGGAGGGTTGAGCGTGTCAGGAAAGGGGCCTAGGTTGGGCGCTACGGGGCGAGGAGGGCGGGAGGGTAGGGCGGGAAGGGTAGGGGCGGCGGCAAGTTTTACGGACGTGGGTTCTACGACGCTACGTAGTAGTAATGGGTGGTCCAGTTAAGGCCAATGAAGGGCCGCCGTCTACCCCGGCAACCATGCCTTGCGCTACCCCAAAGCTAAATGTTTATCAAACCTTAATTGGACAATTGCTGCACCCATTGGTTTGTTTACTGTGCCATTCTGCTCACTCACTGCAATGTTTAGCAAACCAGGCTGCCCTGTTAACTGTGCGACTGCCGGGCGAGGGCAGCGACTACAGGAGCTAACACGGGGGTCAGACGGTCACCACAAAGGCATTGCGAAGCGCGAATGCGTGCCATTGTTGTTCAGTTAACAAGGCAGTGAGTGCCATTGTGGGCACTGGGCGCAATGTTTAGCAAGAGGTGGGTGACCCTTTACTGTGCTGATGCTGATTGGTGGACTGATCGGGGTCAGATGTGCACCATTTTTGCATGCAGAACCACACTACAATGAGAACACCCCGCCTTGTGCGGGGTGTTCGGAAAGGAAGAACTACAGGCGGTCTGCTACCGAGATCCGGCGGGCTGCGGTCTGTGCCCGCTCGACTTCCGCCGACCGGCCGTACCGGCGGGGCATCTCCGGGCTCACCCACCCGAACAACACCATAGCGTCGCTCTCCGACCCTCCCGCTACGCGCCAGTTGTGGGCTGAGGTGTGGCGGAGCTGGTGCGGGTGGATGTGGCCGACACCCGCCTGCCGGGCTCGCCGCTCCAACATCTGATAGAGGCCCGAGGCAGTAAGCGGCTTCCCTCGCGCGCCGAGCCACAGCGCCTCCGAACCGCCCTTCGCTAGCGGGTGGTCCTTCCGGGCTCGGAGGTAGCGGTAGAGGGCCTGCCCGGTCTTGGTACCGAAGGGGATGACCCGGACCCGGCCGCCCTTCCCGAGCAGCTTCACGAGGTCAAGAACCTGATCAACGTCCCCCACCGACATGCCGGCGACCTCGGAGACGCGAGGCGATCCGGGCTCGCACCACAGGCGGATGATTGCGGTGTCCCTTCGACTCTCGAAGTCAGTGCCCGCACATTCGGCCAGCAGCATCTTGAGGGCCTGGTCCGGCACTACTGGGATCGGCTTCTCCACGACCTTCGGCGGCGTCATCTTCCGCATCGGCGACTCCGGAATCAACTCCTCCCGAACGGCCCAGTTGTAGAAGGCCCGCAGCGCCCGGTACCGCCCCGAGGCCGAAGCCGCCGACCGGGACTCCAGGACGTGGAGGATGTAGCCCTCGACCTCGCCGCGAGCCAGCTCCAGGAGGTCTGCGCCCTCTACGAACGCCGCGAGCTGGAGCAGCGTCTCCCGGTAGTTCTGGGCCGTACGGGGCGAGCGGTTACGGATCTTGAGGTCACGCTCGTACGCCTTGATATGTAGCGAGTTGATCTTGGACATGCACGGAGAGTAAGGAGGTATTCACAGGCATGGCTAGACAGAACAAAGCCCCCTACCGCCTTGAGAGGCTGGTAGGGGGCTGTCTGTGCGCCCGAAGGGACTCGAACCCCTAACCTTCTGATCCGTAGTCAGATGCTCTATCCGTTGAGCTACGGGCGCTTGCTGCTGGGCCAGTCTACACACCGGCTTTCGCGCGGAGACTCCGGGATTCGAACCCGGGAGGGGCTTTAAGACCCCAACCGCATTAGCAGTGCGGCGCCATAGACCAGACTAGGCGAAGTCTCCCAGGTGGCCCGTAGACCACCGCGCCCGAGGATACAGGCCCGCACCCTTCCGGGGCAAAGCGACTATCGCAGCGCTGCCGGCCGGGCGGAAAAGATCGTCCGGTGCCGGGCGGACGGGTGCCTCCCACGCAGGCGTTTCCCCGCTGTGCGGCTCCCGGATCGGGGCTAGGCTCCATCGACATGGAGGAGCAGTCGCCGCGCGACCCGTCCCGCCGCGAGCCTGGTGAGGGTGCGCGACGACGCCGTTCACCGAAGGCGGCCTTCATACCGCCGGTCGTCCCCGATCCCGCGCCACCACCGGCGGCGGATCAGGCACCCGAGGGCCCCGAGGCCCCCGAAGCTCCGAATGCCCCGCGCCCCCGGTCGCGCCGGCCGCGAGCGGCCCCCGGGGTGATCTTCCAGCCGCCCGCACCCGGCCAGCCGGCATCGTCGCCGCCAGACCCGGGGCGGGTCGCGGCCCGGCCGGCCCCGGCTTCTTCTGCGGCCTCGGAGCCGTCGTCCGCGCCGGCCGAGGGCACGGCTGGGCGACGTGATCAGCCACACACTGACGCCGGGGAGGTACCGGCCGGGCCCGCCGAGGTGGAGTCGGCCGGGCAGGCTGAGCAGGCTGCGACGGAGGACACCGCCACCCGCCCGGCCCCTCGGCCACGGGCTGCCCGGA
Organism: Micromonospora sp. DH13; assembly: GCF_020873825.1. NCBI lineage: Bacteria > Bacillati > Actinomycetota > Actinomycetes > Micromonosporales > Micromonosporaceae > Micromonospora > Micromonospora sp. DH13. Next base: position 156,764 of record NZ_JAHWGR010000005.1, on the reverse strand, counting down.
AGGCACCTGCCCGAAAGGCGACGCCGGGCAAGGCGGCCACGCCGGGCGGAACAGCCGCGAAGGCGAGCGGGCCGCGACGGGCCACGCCGGCAGGAAAGCGATCGGAGGGGGCCACCACCACCCCGGCCGGGCCGGTGCCCCCGGTCGTGTCCGTGTCCGAGCAGCCGACCCGCCCAGGCCCTGCCCCGGAGGCCGACGCCGGGGCGGGTGGACGGGCACCGGGGACGGCGTCGGCGCGTATCTCCGAGGATGGCCCGTGGGTGACGGCCGGGTGGGCGCTCGACCACCCGGACCTCGCTCCGGAGCTGCTCGCCCTCGCCGCCGTGCGGTCGCTCGGACCGCGCGCGGCCGACTGGGCCGCGTGGCATCGCGCCGCCTATCCGGCGGCTACGCCGGACGGGTTGGCCCGGCTCGCGACCCGGCGATTCGTCAGGCTGGCCGGGGCGGGTGGGGCCGTGGCGACGCTGGCCGGCCTGTTCGCCCCGGTCGTGGAGCTGACTGCGGTGTTGTGGGCGCAGGCCAACCTGGTGCTGCACCTGGCGGCGGCGTACGGCCGGGATCCGGCCGATTCCGAGCGGGCGGTGGAGCTGCTGGTGTTGACCCGGGTGCGTCCGGATGCGCAGAGCGCCCGGGCGGCACTGGACGCGGCAGAGCGGATACGGGCGGGGCGGACGGCGACGGGACGGGGGTCGGCGGGGCAGGCGACGGCGGGGGCGCCGCAGGCGGCGAGAGCGGTCTGGCAGCTGGCCGCGCCGCTGACCGGGCGGCCCGGCGGGTGGCTGGGGGTGCGGGTGGCGTCCCGGCTGCTGCCGGGGGCGGCGGTGCTGACCGCGGCCGTGGGCGACTCGGCCGCCGCCGAGCGGCTAGCGGCGCGGGCGGTCGCCGCCTACCGCCCGCGCCCGGCCTCGACCCCGGCTCCGGCCCCGGAGGTGCCGCCCCCGGGGCCGGTCAGAGCCAGCTGAACCAGGCCTTCGGCAGGAGCGCGTAGCCGACGAAGGCGACCACGTCGAGCAGGGTGTGCGCGACGATCAGCGGCATCACCCGCTTGGTGCGCAGGTAGAACAGGCCGAACACGACGCCCATCACGGCGTTGCCGACGAACGCGCCGAAGCCCTGGTAGAGGTGGTAGGAGCCGCGCAGCACGGCGCTCGCCGCGAGCACCGCGCCGAGCCGCCACTGCAGCTGGCGCAGCCGGGTGACCAGGTAGCCGACGACGATCACCTCCTCCAGCACGGCGTTCTGCGCGGCGGCGAGGATCAGCACCGGGACGGCCCACCAGACGTCCGGCAGGCCGGCGGGCACGAGGGTGGCGTTGACGCCGAGCTGGGCGGCGGCCCAGAACAGGGCGAGGCCGGGCAGGCCGATGAGCGCCGCGAGGCCGGCACCGCGGGCCAGGTCGGAGCCGGGCCGACGCAGGTCCACCCCGAGGGTACGGCCGGGGTCGCCGGGGTCGCGGGCCAGCAGGTGTACGGCGAGCAGCACCGGCAGCAGCGCGAAGACGATGCCGAGCAGCTGGTAGGTCAGGTCGAGCCAGGGGCGGGCCGAGTGCGAGGTGTTCAGCGCGGCGGTCTGCTTGGACAGCGGGCCGTCGGCGGTCAGCTTCGCGATGATCGACACGAGCGCGTAGACGGCCGACTGCCCGAGCGACAGCCCGAGCACCAGCAGCATCTCCGTGCCGAGGACCCGGCGGGACACCGGGCGGGTGAGCTCCTCAACGGTCACCGCACCACTGTGCCCGACCACCCGGCCCGGCGGACACGGGTCAACCGGGCGGTGTGAGGCGATCGCACATTCTGTGCGACCGACGGGCACGCTCCGTGGACATTCTATGGGTGCCCGATCGCCGTCAGCCCGATCCGCCGTCAGGAGGAGCGCCCCCGTGGACCATGTCGCGCGGTTGCTGAAGGAGAGCTGGACCCTGGTCGAGGAGGACCGGGACCGGCTGAGCGGTCACTTCTACGCCCGGCTCTTCCTCCTCGACCCCGCGCTGCGTCCGCTCTTCCCGGTCGAGATGACCGGCCAGGGTGACCGCATCCTCGACGCGATCGTCACCGCGACCCAGGTGGTGGACGATCCGGAGAGCTTCGACGAGTATCTTCGCTCGCTCGGCCGGGACCACCGGAAATACCACGTCGACGCGGCGCACTACGAGACGATGGGTGTCGCGCTGCTGGACGCGCTGCGCAGCACCGCCGGCGACGGCTGGAACCTGGAGTACGACCAGGCCTGGCGGGACGCGTACGGGGCGATCTCGGCGAAGATGCTGGCCGGGGCGGCGGCGGACGACAATCCGCCGTTCTGGCACGCGGAGGTGTTGACCCACGAGCGGCACGGGCAGGACACCGCGGTGTTGACGGTGCGCGCCCTCCAGCATCCGCTGCGGTGGCGGGCCGGCCAGTACGTCAGCGTCGAGGTGCCCCGGCACCTGCCCCGGGTGTGGCGGACGTACTCGGTGGCGAACGCCCCGAACGACGACAACGTCCTGGAGTTCCACGTCCGTACGCCCCCGGGGGCCGGTTGGGTCTCCGGGGCGCTGGTGCGGCGCACGAGGCCGGGCGACCTGCTGCGCGTGGCCGCGCCGATGGGTTCGATGGTCCTGGACCGCGACTCCGAGCGGGACGTGCTCTGCGTCGCCGGCGGGGTGGGGCTGGCCCCGATCAAGGCGCTGGTGGAGGAGCTGGCCGGCTGGAACCGAACCCGCTGGGTGCACATCTTCTACGGTGCCCGCCACGCCGCCGACCTGTACGGGCTGGCCGGGCTCCGCGAGCTGGTGGAGGCCCACCCGTGGCTGTCGGTGACGCCGGCGTGCAGCGATGAGCCGGACTTCGACGGCGAGCGGGGTGACATCTCCGATGTGATCACCCGCTACGGCCCGTGGACGACCCACGACTGCTACGTCTCGGGCTCGGCCCGGATGGTCCGGTCGACGTTGCGAGCCCTCGCGGAGGACGAGGTCCCGCCGCCGAACATCCGGTACGACACCTTCGGCGACCTGTAGGTCGGCCGGCAGCCGTCGTTCCCCGCCCGGTCGGCAAGCCGGGCGGGGTCGGCGGCAGAGAAGCTTTCCTCCCCCCGAAAAAGACCGGGTCGCGTGCCCCCGCCCCCTGGGGCACGCGACCCGGTCCCCCTCTCGGCCCGGGCCCGTTCCGGCGCGAGGTCACCCCGCCTCGGCCAGGGATGCCGTGCCCGCCTCGGCGCGAAGTCACCCGGCGCCCCGTCCGGGGTCGCCTCGGCTCAGTACCGCCAGGGGGTGCCGGTCTCGCGGTATTCCTCGACGGGCACCAGCGGCACGCCGGGCGTCATCCGGTCGACGTAGAGGCGGCCTTCCAGGTGGTCGATCTCGTGTGCCACGAGCCGGGCCATGGCGAACTCGAACGAGGTGATGAGGCGGGCGCCGTCCCACTGGGCGTGTTCGACGTCGATGCGCAGCGGCCGGGGCACCAACCCGCGGTGGTCGAAGAAGGAGAGGCAGCCCTCGTACTGCTCGTCGGTCTCGGGGGACGAGTCGACGACCCGGGGGTTGAGCAGCACCACCGGCTCGGCGGCCCGGTCGGGCGGGCGTACGACGGCGGCGGCCCAGGCGAGGCCGAGCTGCGGCGCGGCGATGCCGACGCCCTTGCTGAACGGGTGCAGCTCGTCGAGGCGGACGAGCGCCGAGCCGAGCCGTTCGACGACCTCCCGGGCGATCCCCTCCTCGGCGGGCAGGTCGAACTGGCGGCTGGGCTGGCGGAGCAGGTCCGCGCCGCGCTGGACGATGCCGAGCCCGCGCATCCGGTCGCTGGCCCGCACCCGGGCGACGCCGGCCGGGCCGCCCGGGTCGGAGTCGGGCGGGCGGCTGCGGAACCGCCACTGCAGCCGGTACCGGGCGTTGAGCGGCGGGTCCTCCGTCGCCCAGTCAAAGACGGCCCGGTCGGCGCGGTCGTGTCGGACGACAGGGCGGCGCAGCGGCCCTTCCTCCGCCGAGAGCGAGGTCTCCAGCCCCCAGACCTGGGGGTCCAGCTCCGCGGGGAGGTCCAGCCGCACCGCCAGGTGCCGGGTGGGCAGGCGTACGGCGCGCTGGAACCAGGGGCCCCACTTCTCGCGGCCGACCTGGTACGCGTATTCGATGGTGACCCGGTCGCCGGGGTAGAGCGGGAACCGGCCCTCGTCGTTCTCGAAGAGCAGCCAGATCTCCTTGAACGCGTCCCGGTCGTGTTTGGCCCGCCAGTGCATCGGCTCGGGCTGCCCGCCGCCGTCGTCGCGGTGCGCCCGCAGTTGCAGCTCGGCGAAGGTGAGCGGGTGCTCCCGGTGGTGCCGGTTGGACCGGCCCGGGTCGTTGGGGTAGCGGTCGACGGCGACCCGGACGAGGTAGCGGGTGACCGGTTCGGTGCCGGCGTTGTAGAGCTCCCGGCGGATGAGGCAGTGGTAGGCGCCGTCGGTGTGGGTGAGGACGGCCTGTTCGCGTTCGACGATGAGCCCGGTGCCGGGGGGCATCCACTGGCCGGGGGCGGGGTGGTCCCGGGCGGGCGTGGCGGAGCGGCCGTGCCGCAGTTCGTCGTACTCCCGGAAGCGTTGCCAGATCGCGCCGCTGGCCTCCAGGACGGCCTCGGCCCGGCGGGCGAAGTCCTCGGTGGGTCGGTGCCGTCGCCCCTCGACGTGGCTGACGTAGGACGGGTCGAAACCCATCAGTGTGGCCAGCTGCTTCTTGGACAGCCCCCGCTCGGTCCGGTGCCGGGCAAGTTCGGCCGCGAACGACTCCGCGGCCCGCTCGATGGGAGAGGTCGTCATCAGCTTCCTCAACGCCGGGGAGTATCAGTTTCACGTTCCGCACGTGAACGCGCACAGGAATGACATCTTGCCGACACTCAACTTGACAATTCACCCACGAACGTCAATCATTTCGCGACCCGAGTGCCGGCCTCACACCTCCCGCCGCCCCCGGGCTTCCGCCCGCCGGCCCTGCGGCTCGACCGCCACCCCGGGCCGCGGGCCTCGCGTTTCCGCCGCCCCGGGCCGGGTAGTAGCGGCGCATGACCCTCCCGGTCGACGGGCCGCCGGAGTGACCGGAGCCTCCCTCCAGCACCCAGGTGAGGCTTTCCTTATCCGATCGGGATGGTTAGGCTAGCCTTAGTTCACTTGCCGGCGTGTCCGGCGGGCGCAGAGGCGGGGGGGGGATCAGGTGACAGCGGTGCTGCCCACGCGGGAGACCGCGACGCCGCTCGCCCCGGTGACCGCCACCCTGCGCGCCATGTTCGGCACCGACGACCTGCCCGGTCTCGCCCCGGGGCTGCTCGTCACCGACGACCGGTTCGGCTGGGCCCCGGCCACCACCCTCGTCGACGGCAGCCGGCTGCCCGAGCTGCTCGCGGCCGCCGCGCTGCGCTGGGGCAGCACCCCGCACGCCTGCGCCGCCCTGGCCTGGAAGTCGTACAGCTACTGGGCGGCCCTGCCGGCCGTCCTCGGCTGGGCGGCGGCCCGCAGGGTGCCGCTGCTCGACCCCGCCGACGTGTTGATCCACTTTGAGGACCATCGCCCGCTGGTCACCCTCGGGCTGCGCCGGTCGACCACCGTCGCGGTGCTCCCCGGCGACCCGCTGGCCCTCGCGGGGCTCCCCGAAATCCGGGTCGTCGCCGACGAGGCCGCGCTGCTGGCCGCGCTTCGCGCCTCGCTGCTCGACGCCCACCTCGCCCCGCTGGTCGCCGCCATCCAGGCCGAGGTCCGCATCGGCGCCCGTACGCTGCTCGGCTCCGTCGCCTCCGGCATCGCGCACGGCGTCCTGCGGGCGGCCGACGCGCTGCCCGGCCCCGCGGCCCGGCACGTGGAGACGCTGCTCGGCGCGCTCGACCTGGCGGACCTGGTCGAGCTGGTGCCCGGCCCGGCCGGCGAGCCGACGGTCCAGCGCCGCACCTGCTGCCTCGCGTTCACGCTGCCCCGGCCCAAGGTCTGCCAGGGCTGCTGCCTCCGCACCGCCTGACCCGCCGCCGCCTCCGCTGGCCCCCCGCCCGCGCCCACCAACCGCCCCCGCTCGCCAACCGCCCGCGCTCTCCGGCAGACCGCGCTCTCCGGCCGGCCGCCGCCGGGCTTCAGTTCGTCAGCGGGCGGACGTCCCACACCCAGGCCCCGCCGGTGTACGTGGGGCGGATGCCGGTCAGCTCGGTCATGCCCCGGCGCAGCGCGTCGGCGTGCTCGTGCGGGCCGAGCACGACCACCCCCGCCCGCCAGTACCGCAGATCGTCCACGGCGCTCACCCGGGTCAGCGGGGTGACCGGGGGCACCTGGCCGGTGCGCCGGATGGTGATGAAGAAGCTGCTGGTGGGGCGGGGCGGCGCGGTGAACAGGGCGATCCGCCCCTCCGGTGCCCGGGGGCGGGTGTCCGGCCCGAGGAAGTAGCCGCGCGCCAGCGGCAGGTCCAGCCCGGTGGCCGCCGACCAGCGCAGCGGGTCCGGGTAGTCGGTGTCGGGCAGTGGCAGGGTGACCACACTGCGGCCGCCGGCCACGTACGGACGCCAGGCGCCGGAGGTGACGAACTCGGGCACGGGGTCGAGGCGGGCCGAGGGCAGCGGGGTGGGGAACGCGGGGAGCAGCGCCATGGTCAGCACGGTGGCGGTGGCGAAGCGGATCTGCGGCCGGGCGGCGGGGTGGTCCCGGGCGAGCCGGCGGGCGCGGTCCGCGCCGAGCGCGAGCAGCACCCCGACGATCGGTACGGTCGCCAGCGCCCACCGGGTCGGCACCACGGAGTGCAGGATCGGCAGGTCCTCCAGCGCGGCCCAAGGGCCGGCGACGCCGGTGGCCCGGCCCTCGAACTGGATCTCGCGGCCGAGCGAGAGGACGGCGAAGAGGAGGCCGACCGCAGCAAGGCCGAGCACCACGGGGCTGCGCCGCAGCCACCACACGATCGCGCCCACCAGCACGACGAGCGGCCAGCCGAAGAAGCCGTTCTCCTCGGTGGGGTTCTTCACCAGCTCCCGGTTGGCCTCCGGGTTCCCCGCGACCGACTCGCGGGCGAACGCGGTGAACGCGGCCAGGTCGGTGCGGTAGCCGCGGATCAGCCGGGACAACCCCTCGTAGGCGCCGGGGCCGAAGAACTGCACATAGAGCGGGTAGGCCAGCAGGGCGGCGGAGAGGACGGCGGCGACCGCGAGGCCGGCGAGGAAGGGCCGGGCCTGCCGGCGCAGGTCGGGCCGGCCGAGGGCGAGCGCGACGACCACGACGCCGAGCCCGATCGCGGTCATCAGCAGGATCTCCAGGTTGATGAACGCCTGCCAGACGATCACGAGGCCGAGCAGCACGCCGTTGCGCAGCCACCGGCCCCCGTCCGCCAGCCGCAGGGTGCGCCAGACGATGAGCGGCACGACGAACTGGCTGACGATGTTGGGGTGGGCGTTGGCGTGCGACACCATCGCGGGGGCGAAGGCGCAGAAGCCGGCACCGAGCCAGGCCGGCCCCCGGGCGCCGATCAGCACCCGGGAGAGCACGAAGTACCAGGCGGTCGCGGTGGCGATCATGCCGCCGGTGAGAAAGACCAGGAATGCAGTACGCGGACCGAACAGGACGGTGACCGGCGTCATTGGCAATGAAATGGACAATACGGATGTATTAGCCATCAGATTCACGCCGTCCGGCACGTTCATCCGGTCCGAACCGAACGGGTATGCGAAATCGGTCACCACGCGCGCGCCGTGCGCCAGCATCCATTCGAAGAGCGCCTGATCGGATCGGTTGTCCCGCACCCCGTGCGCCGGGTTCGACCAGAAGCGCAGCGTCACCCAGAACGCGATCAGCGCGAAGCTGAGCACGGCGGCGGCGTCCGTCCAGCGGCCCCGACGGGTCGCCGCAGCACCGGCCCGCCGCTCTTCGCGGGCGTCCTGCGCCGGGGAGCCGCCCCCGCCGCCCCCGGCCTCGCCGTCGGGGCGGCCCGATTGATTAGTAGTCATGACAATTCGTAGAGTAGTCAGGGTTTGGCACTGACGTGACATGTTTCTGGGGACTGGCGTACTATGTGCCGGGTTCGCCGACCGCCGATCTCGTGCCCACCCCCGACCGCAATTCGGCCACTTCGGTGCCCCGATTTCCCCGCCGTCCGCTTCGGATGGTTCACTCTGTCGGTCCCGGGGCAGGTCGAGTCACACCGTGAGGAATCGACGCATGGCAGATATCACTGGGGATCAGCGAGTCCAGTCCGAGGTCCTTGAGGGGCTCGCGACGGCGGTCAACCACCGCAGGTGGTTCGTCGAACTGGCCGTCCCGCACCTCGGTGACAACCCTATCGAGATCGGCAGCGGGCTGGGCGACTACGCCCTGGAGTGGTCGGCGCACCTTCCCCGGTTCACGGCCACCGAGGCCGACCCGGATCGGCTGATCGCGCTGAAGGAGCGCCTCGCCGAGCAGCCGACCATCGAGGTGCGGCAGATGCTGCTGCCGCACTCCGAGCGCGGGGACTACAGCGCCGCCGTCTCGTACAACGTGCTGGAGCACATCGAGGACCACGTGGGCGCGCTGCGCAGCATGCGCGACCTGGTCCGGCCCGGCGGCAACGTGATCATCATCGTGCCGGCGTTCGAGTTCGCGATGAGCCCGGCGGACATCGCCACCGGCCACGTCCGGCGGTACACGAAGAAGACCCTGGCCGCCGCGATGACCGAGGCCGGCCTGACCGTGGAGAAGATCCACTACGCGAACGCGCTCGGCCTGATCGGCTACTTCATGGCGACCAAGGTCTTCCGGCTGATGCCGAAGGAGGGCCCGATGGTCAAGGTCTACGACACCCTGGTCCTCCCGGCGACCAAGGCCGCCGAGCAACTGGTCCGCCCCCCGTTCGGCCAGTCCGTCTTCGCCGTCGCCCGGGTCCCCGCCTGACCCGAACCCCCTCCTGCAGCGATCTTGCACTTAGGGCCCCGACAGAACGGGCAAAGGCCGCGAGCGGCGGGCCCCAAGTGCAAGATCGCGGGAACGGGTGGGGCTGGGTCAGTCCTTGACCTGGTACGTCGGGCGGATCACCGCCCGGGCCAGGGTGTGGAAGGCCAGGTTGAAGCCCACGTACGCGCAGCTCGCCCCCGCGCCCACGTCGAGGCGCTCGACGTCGACCGCGTGCACGGCGAAGACGTACCGGTGCGGGCGGTCGCCAGCGGGCGGGGCGGCCCCACCGAACCCGGTGTCGCCGTAGTCGTTGCGGACGCTGAACGCGCCGCCCAGGTCGGCCTCCTTGACGCCCCGGGGCAGCTCGGTCACCGAGGCGGGCACGTCGACCAGGACCCAGTGCCAGAAGCCGCTGCCGGTCGGCGCATCCGGGTCGAAGCAGGTGACCACGAAGCTCTTGGTCTCGGCCGGGAAGCCCGACCAGGCCAGGTGAGGCGAGACGTTCTCGCCGCCGACGCTGCCGTGGGCGTACCGGGCGTCCATCGGCTCGCCGTTGTGCACGTCGTCGCTGGTCAGGGCGAACGACGCGACGGTGGGCAGCAGCTCGTACGGGTCCGGGGCGATCGGTCGTTCCAGGGACATCGGGATGGTCCTTCCGGTGGGCGCGATTTCCTGCGCCCCTTCTTACCCCGCGACGTCCCGCCTATCGACCACCGGCACGCTTTCGGTCCCTTATCGTCGCGCTGCCTGCAAAGCCCTTGACGCGACGGTGTCTGCATCCACCATCAGAGGCGGCGGATGACCAACCCGGGCTTGACGTCTGCGGCCGCCGACAGTTGCGCGATGTCCTCGGGGTCGCTGGTGAACACGATGCCACCGCAGGCCAGGGCAACATTGACCACGCAGGCGTCGACCACGTCACGCGTGCCCGCCTTGCCGCACAGGACACCGGCCGCCTTCGCCAGCTCGACCCCGACCGGAACGACCTCGCAACTGTGCAGGAACCGGCCGAGCTGGACCTGCCGACGGGCATCGCGCCACGCCTGGCCCACCACGACGGACGGGATGAGCAGGCGTCGCCCCTCCTCCACGGCCAGGTGGTGGATAACCCACATCCGCCGGTCGTTGCCGTCGATCGCGAGCAGCACCCCGGCGTCGTAGACGTAGGGAATGCTCACGCGGCAGCTTGCCCTGCGGCACCGAGCGCCTGGGCGTCGGCGGCGGCCATCTCGGCGCGCGCTGCGGCGAGTTCCTCCACCGTGAACGCTCCATGCTCGGCTTGCCACTCCGCGACCAACCGTCGACCCACCCGCCGCCGGAGTTCGCTCTCCGCTGCGCTGGCGACCAGCCTCGACAGCGGCACCCCATCCTCACTAGCGGCCGCGCCGAGCGCTTCGACCAACTCTTCGGGGAGGGTGACGGTGATCTTCCTAGAAGCCATACAATCACCATACCGCGATATGGCGGGCCACCACATCGTGCCTCGGCACCCCTTCATGGGTGTTTCCGCTGCTCAGGAGGCGGAGGGTGTGGGATTCGAACCCACGAAGACATCGCTGCCTTACCGGTTTTCAAGACCGAGAGTCACACGGGGCTGACCTGCACCAACGAAACCTGATCGGCGACAGCCGACACATACACGACATGGAGGGAACGAAGGTAGAGCGCGGAGAACAGCGCTCACCTTCGGTCGCCCCGGACGTGTAGTCCGGATCACCCCCGCGTGTGCGGGGAACAGCCAGACCGTCCCGGTGGACTGGGGCGCAATCTAGGGATCACCCCCGCGTACGCGGGGAACAGCACTACGCGCCGATCCCCGACCCCGACGGCGTGGGATCACCCCCGCGTGCGCGGGGAACAGTTCTTGCCCTGCCCGTCGGCGTCCTTGTACGCCGGATCACCCCCGCGTGCGCGGGGAACAGCTGCGCGACGGCGGCATCGACTACCAGGCGTGGGGATCACCCCCGCGTGCGCGGGGAACAGCGATGGAGCGACGACACGGCCGCGCCTCCCTGGGGATCACCCCCGCGTGCGCGGGGAACAGCGCGAGCTTGGACAGTGGGATCACCGCCTCGTCGGATCACCCCCGCGTGCGCGGGGAACAGTCGCACGACGGGGCCGAGGGGTCGCCCGCGTACGGATCACCCCCGCGTGCGCGGGGAACAGGTCTCATCGAACGTCCACCAGTCCGCGCCGTACGGATCACCCCCGCGTGCGCGGGGAACAGCCGAGCTGCGCGGTGGTCGCCGGCCACGGTGACGGATCACCCCCGCGTGCGCGGGGAACAGGATCTTCCCGAATGCGCCGGTGACCGTGGCAAGGGATCACCCCCGCGTGCGCGGGGAACAGCTGGGCACCGCCTCGCCGATCGCGCTGGCCCTGGGATCACCCCCGCGTGCGCGGGGAACAGGACACCCGGATGATGGTCTTCTCCGGCTCCGCGGGATCACCCCCGCGTGCGCGGGGAACAGCTGCTCGTCGCTGAACGCCACGGCAGGCCTCCGGGATCACCCCCGCGTGCGCGGGGAACAGCGATCGCACTTGATGTACGCGGGGCTAGCATTCGGATCACCCCCGCGTGCGCGGGGAACAGGTGGTGATGCGCGGCAGGCTGCCCCCTAGGCATGGATCACCCCCGCGTGCGCGGGGAACAGACCTGGCGGTGTTGCAGGCCAAGATGCCGGCCAGGATCACCCCCGCGTGCGCGGGGAACAGCCCTTAACGACGAAGTCGATGACACCGATCGACGGATCACCCCCGCGTGCGCGGGGAACAGACTACGGCGAACATAGCGACCCGCTCGTAGTCGGGATCACCCCCGCGTGCGCGGGGAACAGACCGACGGCGGCTGCTGCGGCGACGACGGCCTGGGATCACCCCCGCGTGCGCGGGGAACAGACTTCCTGACCTGGACCGCTAAAGATCAACAATGCCGATTTCATTCACTTGCCCGACCAAGATCCCTCCGCCGCGCCGCTCGGTTGATGGTGACAAGGTACCGCTGACTCGCCGCGCTTCGCGCGCCCCGCGCCCCGGTGACCGCACAGCCGCGCGGCGGCCGAAGAGCGGAATCCCACGTCATTCAGGACGCTGACCAGCGCGAACGCTGGTGATCTCGGACACGAGACACGAATACGGCACGCGGGTCACACCTCACCCGCCCGGCGAGCGCGCCGGAAGGTGGCCGCCCAGTCGTCGGGTGCATAGCCTGATCTATGCACCCGACGACAGCGAGGAGACCTGTGAAGACCGGAGGCATCCCAGGTGCCGGCTATCGCGAGATCGCCCAGACCCTGCGAGAGTCGATCCAAGCCGGGGAGCTAGCACCCGGAGCGGCGCTGCCTCCCGAGTCGGAGGTATGCAGGCGTTGGGCCGTGTCCAGAGTGACGGCACGTCGCGCCCTGGGCGCATTGGAGGCTGAGGGGCTAATCGAGTCGGTTGCCGGTCGGGGCCGCTTCGTGAAGGCCGAGGATCAGGGGCAACCGCGAGTCGCGAGCCGCGCCGAGTCGATCGCTGCGGAGATCCGAGCGGAGATCCAAAGCGGACGACTAGCGGCCGGTGAGAGGGTCGACAGCGAGGCATCACTAAGCGAACGATACGGGGTTGCGCGCGGCACATCTCGTCAAGCGCTCCTGATTCTCGACAGGGGCGGATTTACCACCACGATCCCGGGCCGGGGCCGCTTCGTCACGTCACCTCACGAGAGTAGCGAGATTAAGAATCGTGCGGAGGAGGTAGCGCGATCCTTAGAAGGGGAGATTCGTGCCGGCAATTTCCCAGCCGGCACCGAACTTCCTGCCGAGAAACACCTTTCCTGGCGCTATAGCGTAGCACGCAGCACGGTTCGCCGCGCATTGGATATTCTAGAGTCCAATGGCTTAATCGTGAGGCTGCCGGGCAGGCCTCGCATAGTCTTGGGGAACAACACTACCTCGGATGGATGAATTGACAACTAGGGAAGCATCGCAACCATTCAGTTCAACAGCGGCGGCACTTGTTCTTAGGGAAGCCTGTTCCGTCGTTGGCGCTTCATCGACCAATGCGACGCTGATGAGGCTGGGAGAGAATGCGATCTTCTCCGTTCAGCATCCTTCTCTCGTCGTTCGCATCGCTCGCAGCAGGGGCCACTTAAGGGATGCTGAGAAAGAAGTCCGTGTCGCCCGATGGCTGGAGCGTTGCGAGGTGCCCGCCGCTCGCCTCTATCCGGTAGAGCAGCCAATCCTTGTAGGTGCGCACCCCGTGACGTTCTGGCGAAAAGTTGCTGATACCGGCGACAAGGCTTCCGCAAGCGCCTTGGGCGCAGCGCTTCGCCTTGTCCACGACTGCGGAATTGACGACGCCGTTGGGCTCCCAAGACTCGACATCTTTGGTCGCGTCGGTGACCGACTGAGTAAAGCAGCGAATGTCTCGCCGGAAGTACTAAATTTCCTTCACTCCCGCCTAGGCAACCTAAGAACGGCGTACGCCGCACTTTCGTTTCCAAGTCCTCCGGTCGCGCTGCACGGAGACGCACATGTCAAGAATCTAATCTGCACCCCTGACAACGAGGCAATCCTGATCGACTTTGAGGCGTTCTGCTTCGGGCCGCCTGAGGTAGACCTGTCCGTCACTGCCACTGAATACGAGATCGGCTGGCATAGCCCAGAGGACTACCACGCATTCTGCGAGGCGTACGGAGCGGATGTGCGAGAATGGAGTGGCTTCCAGATTCTTCGCGATATCAACCTGTTCAAAATGACAACCTGGCTGATGCAGAACGTGGGCGAAAGCGACTTGCACGCAGAGGAATTCGACAGGCGGCTAGCCACGTTGCGTCGCCCGACAGCAAGGTCGCAGTGGCAGCCATTCTAGGGAACTTGGCTACCGACCGGCCAATACCGCGTCGAACATGGCCAGCGCTCGCTTAGCCTCTGCGCTGCCCGTATACGGCGTGAAGTCGGACCGGAGGTCTCTCACGTAGCGTAGATAGCGCTCCGACTTGAGCGCCCCAGCAAGGTGAATTGCCTCAAGCGCCACCTCAGCAGCCTTCCCCACATCGGGGGTGGGTGTGTGCAAACAGCTTGCCGCGTTTACGAGCCTGATAAAGGCATGAGTACGAACGTAGGCAGGATCGGTAAGCTCGATAGCCTGCGACACAAATTCCAACGCCTGTGCAGGCGAGCGCAGATCTCGGAAACAGTGGGCAGCCTCGCCCGCCATTTCGGCTTCATCGAAGTAGTAGATCCAAGGCGGATCGTCGCAGGAAACACGACGATTGAACATGCTTTCCGCCTCATGTAGGACACTCGCACAACTACGGCTGTCACCGGCCCCGGCTCGCGCCCGCGCCTCCATTGCAAGGAACATGGCCGAGACGGTTGCGCTCGCTACACCTCGGGTGCCCTCTTGCGCGGCACGCGCAAGTTGCGCCGCTTCCTGATGGTGTCCTAGATAGTTGGCTTGATGACTCATGTTGGCGAGTAGGCGACCGCCCATTACGCGATCGCCACCCGCCTGAGCAAGGCGAAGACCTTGAATCAGGTAGCGCTGAGCCAAGCCATGTTGGCCGAGATCGTAGGCCGTCCAACCGAGAAGCTGCGCTACCTCGGCCGCCGCCGAGAACAATTTTCGCCCAACGCTCTCCGAATAACTGCCGTCGAGCAAAGGCAGCACGTCATGCCGGAAGTACTGCGCGAGGGCCGTCCGGGCGTGGCCACCGCCGAATTGAAAGTCTAGGTTCATGAATAATTTGATGGTTGAGCAGACGGCGGCCACCTCGGCCATTCCTACCCGACGGCTCGTCGCGTTAACGGGCACAGATTCAGGGCGAGACAGAAGCCATGCCATGAGTGGGCCGGTCCACGCGCTTGATACCGCTGCCGCCTTTTGGAGCTCAATAGAACCGGAAATGTCATGCTCGGCCGTGCTGGTCAAGCTGCGGTAGGTATCAGGCAATGCGTCGGCGTAGTGGAGCGACTCGATTGACAACGCGCCGCGTGCTTGATAATCGAAGCCCAGCATGGAGGGTGTCAGCATCGCCCCCAGGGCGTCACTGAGCGCTTCGGCAATGAGAACGGCGGTCTGAGGCCGAGGTTGCACGCCATCTAGCCAGCGGCGCACATCGACGTGGGTGCAACGGACCGCAACTCCCCTGGCCTCGCCGAAGGCCCGGAGTCGGGCTGCGCAGCCCTTGTTGGACCAACCGGCTCGTGCGAGCGCCTGCACAAGCAGCTCGTTGGGCACGCCACCTCCCCAGTGATCGAACTCTCTCCGCAGTCAAGTGTGTACTCACCTGCAAGGTCAACACCAAGCCGGGGCAAGTGCTCCCCCAAGTGAACCCCCGGCCGCTCCAATGAACCCCCATGATCTCCCTGTTGACCTGCGTCGATAGCGGCTTAGCTGGATTCCAGCACCACCACGAAGGACGCGACCTCCCAGCACCGCCCAACGCAGTGCTTGACAGGTCGAAGGTATACGTGTTCTATGGCGCATAGAACACGTATACCTGCTGGCGACTCCACAGCCGGCGGATGCGGCTTCGGCTGCACCGCTCGTGAATCTGCTGGACCGCCGTGGCACATGGCTTCACTTGAGAACTTCACAGAGGTCCGGGACGCAGGGAGATCCGTCTCCCCGATTGGGTCCCGATGCATGCGATCTAGGGGTGGCGAGCGGCGTTCGGCTGTTGACGTGTCCGGCCGCAAGACCTGTCCGCTTCAGGGGTTTGGCCCCTTGCTTGCCCAAACCGAGGGTCGCCCGGCGTGCCAGCACGGCACGCCCTGTTCTTCACTCCGGAGCGCGCCGACCTGGCCGCGCTTCGGCTACTCGTCCGACTGATTCGAGCTGGGGAGAGGTGAGCCGTCCATGTCCGTAAGCATCGCCGCCGCCGTGCGGATTACGACCAAGAGCAGCGCCGTGTGGCGCGACTGCGGCGGGTGCGGCTCCCTCGCCCCGCTGGCTCCCGACGAGCAGCACTGCCGGCCCTGCCGGCAGTCGCCGCGCTCTCGCCGTACCGGAAGGAACCGATCGAAGTGACCACCGACCACGACGCCGCCATGCTGGAGCCGACCTCCGCCGACCTGGCCGCGATCGAGCAGGAGTGGCCGTTGATCGCGGCCAACCTGGACCTGCTCGACGCCGAGATCGCGATGCTCTACGCCGCCGACGACGGCGGCCCCTCGCCGCTGGACTGGCGCAGGCTGCGCCGGGCTGAGGCCCGGGTGACCCGCGCCGCCGCCGAGGTGGCCGCCCGCCCCGCGCACGTCTGTCACGGTCACCTGCTGGTGGAGGTTGGCATGACCGGGTGCGGCTACGGCTGCAAGATCCTGCGCTGCCAGACGTGCGGGGCCGAGCAGGTGTCGCACCGGGCCATCTACGGCTGCCCTGCTGGCCAGAACGCGACCCCCCGGGTCGCCTGATGTCGCGGATGAGGGCCGCGTACTGGGATCCGGACGGCGACCGTTACGGCATCCCCACCTTCTGGTGGAGAGGTGCCCCGCCCGGCTACGCCACCCGCCGTCAACTCCGCGCCGCCGGCCTGCGCCCCGCCGGTCAGCCGGTCGCCGCCCAGGTCCTCTGGCGTGGCGTCGGCGGCACCCGCGCCGCGTACCTGTACCGGGTCGACCTGGCTCGGCCGAAGCGCACCGCCACCCCGGCCCAGCTCCGCGCCGTCCGCGCCGCCTTGACCGCGCGCCGTACCTGCCGCATCTGCGGCCATGAGCGGCCCTACTACATTCCGCGCTCGCTCGGTGAGTGCCTGACCTGCGCCGACCCGGCCACGTTCCCTGAGGAGGAAGCAGCATGACCGCCCCGACCATCAACGGCACCCGCTACCCACAGCCGGTAGAGACGCTGCTGCCGGCCGCCCGCGATCTGCCGCTGCCCGCCGGGCAGCAGTTCCCGTCGCGCAACCGGTTGATGCGTGAGTTCCGCATCGGCGCGGCAAAGGCTGACGACCTGCTCGCCCGCCTCAAGGCCGAGCACGCCGACCGTACCCGGGCCGAGACGCTGCGCACGATGATCGTGCGCGGCGCGCTGCTGACCCCCGCAACGCCCGCCGACGAACCCGCCGCGCCCCGGCTGGACTACCCGGAGCCGATCGGCCCGGACCCGGCCCCCGCCCCGATCGTGGCCGAGCAGACCGCGCTGGCCCCGCCGGCCCTGGCCGTCGCCGTGGACAGCGCGCCGGTCGAGCAGGTCGAGCAGGTCGTGGTGGTCAGTCACCCGGGTACGAAGATCAGCCCCGACCGGGGCGGCAAGCGGGTCCAGGGCCGGGGGTGGGCCTACGTCGGGGTGATCCTCGGTGGGGTGGTGTCGATCGCGGCGAACGTGGCGCACACCTACCTGCCGAAGCCGCCCGACGGCGCACCCGCCGGGTGGGCCCCGGACCCCGGGTGGTCCCCGTCGCCCCTGGCCGTGGCGCTGTCGGTGTTCTGGCCGGTGGCCCTGTTCGTCGCGGTGGAGATCCTGACCCGCATCCCCTGGGGCGAAGGATTCAGCTCCGTGGTCGCCCGCGTGGCCGGGGTGCTGCCGGTCGCGGTGGTCGCCGCCGTGGTGTCCTACCGGCACCTGTCCGGGCTGCTGGAGCACTTCGGCGAGGACCCGCTCACCATCGCCATCGGCCCCCTCGCCGTTGACGGCCTGATGGTCATGGCATCGGCCGCGCTGCTGGTCACGAACCGCCGTAGCCGCACCTGACCCCGCCCGGCGGCACAGCCTCACGGCCTGGAAACCAGTGCTGTGCCGCCGGTCCGGTCACCCAACCCCCATGTGAAGGGAGGGCACCTCTGATGGTGCCAGACACCACGTTCCTTACCGCCGAGGTGGCCACCGTGCGCGCCGAGCTGGTCCGCGTGGACGCGAAAGCCTCGACGTTGCTCACGCTCGCCGGCACCGCCCTCACCATCGGCCTGGCCGTGCTGGCCCGCGCCGACCTGCCCGTCCCCGCCCTCGCCACCGGGGCGGCAACCGTCGGGGTGATCGGTGTTGCCGTCGGGTTGCTGGCGTGCGCGGTGCGCCCGTCGCTCGGCGGCGGACACGGCCTGATCCGCTACGCGACCAGCGCGCCGGGGGACCTGATGACCGACGCCGCGCTGCCTCCGCTGAGCATGGCGTCCCTGCGAGCACACGAGCTGGTGTGGCTGTCCCGAACCACGGTGGCCAAGTACCGCCGGGTCCGCACCGCCGTCGACCTGCTGCTGTCCGGTCTGGCCGGCACCGCCGTCACCGCCGCCCTGGTCCTGCTGCTCGGCTGACCGGCGCTCAACCTCTACCCCCTTTGACGAGAGGAGGCACCGGTGATGGTGCCGAGAAGTGAGCAGGTTGACCGGCCGCGCGTGGCTGCGGCGGTCGGGTCAATGGATTCGCGGGCGGGGTTGGCCGTCGGATTGACGGTCGGCGGCCCGGTGGTGGTGTTCGCGACCGGGTTCGGGCTGGCGCGTGACGCGCAGGTCACCGGGTGGCTGTTGCTGGCCCTGCTGATCGCGGCCGGGGGTTACGGGATCGTGCGGTGGCTGCTGCGGGTCGGGGCGGGTCGCCGGTGAGTACCGACACGATCGAGGCCACCGACACGACCGAAGCCACGCCGCCCACCACCGACCCGGAGCCCGACCACGGTGGCGACGTCGGGGGCGATGGCCTGCCCCTGGCCGACGCCGACGCACCGGCCGATGAGCCGACCGCCGACGACACCGGGGATGACCCGCCGGACGATGACGGCCCGACCGGGTTCCCTGGTGGGGCGTTGCTGCTCTCTGCCGCTGACGTCCTGGCCGTGGGCGGTGGGGCGGTGTGGGCCGGCGCCGGTGGTGTCGGTGCGCTGCTGCTGGCCGCCGCCGCGACCGCCGCCGCCGGACTCGCCATGGCCGACCGGAAGGCCAAGCGGGACCGCGCACGCCGCGACGGCGCTGGCCGTACCGGGCAGTCGGCCCGCCCGTCTCGCCGGGCCACCGCCAATGGCGGTGCGGCCGGCGGTCGGGGTCGGAACAAGCCCGGTAGCGGAAAGGCCACCCCGGGCGGGTTGTTCGGCAAGAGCAAGGCCCCTGCCGGTGGCCTGTTCGGGCGCAAGCCGGGCGGCGGCAAGGGCTCCCCCGGCGGGGGCGGCAAGAACGCCGACAAACGCAAGGGGCGCAAGCCCGGCAAGGACGGCACCGGCACCCCCGGTGGCGGGCTGTTCGGGCGCAAACCGGGCGGCGGCAAGGGCTCCCCCGGCGGCAGCGGCAAGAACACCGACAAACGCAAGGGGCGTAAGCCGCACGGGCTGGGGCTGCGTCTCCCGCGTACCGGGTCGACGCCCCGGGGCAAGAACGGCCGGAAGCCGTCACCGAAGCCGGTCGCGGGCCCCGAGGATGCCGCCCGGCTGGCGGAGGAAGTCCGCAAAGCCAACCCCACCACCAACCCCGGCGCTGACAAGACCACCACGGACAAGCCTGCCGCCGGCAACGATGCCGCCGGCACCACCACGAACGGCACCGACCTGGCCGGATTGGTCGGGTCGTTGGAGATCACCGCTGGAGGTGGCGCAGCCATGGGTAACTTCCCTCTCCCCGGGGCCGCATCGGAGTTCCGGTCGGCCGCGAGCAGGTACACCCCCGATGACATGTACGAGTTCGGGGCGCATCTGGCGCAGATGCCCGCCGCGATGCTCGACATCGCCGAGGGCTTGAAGGCGATGGCGTTGCGCACCCACGCCGAGCGGCCCGTCGACCCCCGCGTGGTGGAAGCGCTCGCCGCGCTTTACCAGGTTCAGCGGGCCACGATCGCCGCCGCCGAGACGATCGCCCCGGTGTTCCGCAAGGTCCACGAACGCGACCTGGCCCGTAAGGAAGCCCCGCGCACCAACGAGCAGGAGTGGAACGTTTGATGACCACCACCGACACCAACCCGCAGATGGTGCCCCCGGCCGCCGTGCCGGGGGCCACCCCCACCAACCCGACCACCGCCCCCACCGCGGGGAAGCCGGCCCGGGGGCGGGCCATGTCGTGGGCCGCCTACGCCCTGTCCACCTGGCACTGGCGGCACCCCCACCCCGCGTGGGGAACGTTGAACGCCGCCGGGGCCACGCTCGGTGCGGCGAGCATCGCCGCTGCCGCGCAGGTGCCCGGCCCGTTCGCCGCGATCGGCGGGGCGCTCGGCGCGGCCGGCGCGGTCGCCGCCGGCATGGCCGACGACCTGCCCGGCCACCGGCTGCTGTGGCGCGGCTGCTGCTGGATGATGCCCGGCGCATGGGCGACCACTGCCCTGATGACGGATGCGGTGTGGTCGGGGTGGGCGGTCGGCACCCTCGCCGCCGGCACCGCCGGTTTCGGCACCGTCGCCACCGCTATCGGCCGCACCCGCCGCCGCCGCGCCGCCGCCGCCCAGCAGCACGCCGCCGCCATGGACGCCGCCGCGCGCCGCGACCGGGTCGCCGCCGTGTGGGAAGCCCGCATCGCCCGCGTCACCGACGTGAAGGTGCGGGTGCGCAACGTGCAGGGGTGGGCGACCCGCACCGGGTTCACCCTCGACGCCGACCTCCCAACAGGTGGGGCGACGTGGCGGGACATCGCCCGCCGCACCGAAGGATTGGCCGCCGACGCCCGGCTGCCGCACGGCTGCGAGGTCACCGTCGAACCCGGCGACAGCCGCGGCGCGGTGCTGCTGCACGTCTCCACCGTCAACGCCCTCGCTCAGGATCACTACCTGGACGACTACAGCCCCCTGTCGATCAACAACCCGCTCGCGATCGGGCCGCTGCGCAACGGTGAGCAGGCCGTGATCAACCTGCGTTACGCCTGCGGTGTGCTGGTCGGACAGACCGACTCGGGTAAGACCAACCAGTTGCAGACCATCAACACCCAACTCGTGCGCTGCGTGGACACCCTCGTGTGGCAGATCGACCTGGCCGGCGGCGGGCTGTCCCGACCGTGGGTCACCCCCTACGCCGAAGGCCGCGCGCCCCGCCCCGCCGTCGACTGGGTCGCCACCAGCATCGCCGAAGCGGAGATCATGGTCCGCGCCGCGATCGAGATCATCAACGGCCGTAAACCCGCGTACCAGCAGCGGATGCGGGCGGCGAACGACGACAAGATCCCGGTCGGCCCGGACCTGCCCGAAATCGTGATCGTGGTCGACGAGATCAAGACCGTGCCGCCGCACATCGTGAACATGCTCGCCCAGATCAGCGACACCGGCCGCGCCGCCGGAGTCCGCACCCTCTGCTGCGCCTTGCGCGCCACCGACGACTACCTGCCCATCGCCATCAAAGAGCAGGCCCGGATCCGCATCGGGATGCGGGTCACCGATGAGAAGGAACTGAACTACCTGTTCGGCTGGAAGTACAACATCGACGCCGAAGCCGCCCCCTACCAAGGCTGCGGGTTCCTGCTCGCCGGCAACCCCGGCGAAGCCGCGCCCATGCCGTTCAAGGGCTACCGCACCGACCCCAACCGCATCGACGCCGCCGCCGTCGCCGTCGCCCCCTGGCGACCCGACCTCGACGCCACCTCCGCCCAACTCGCCGCCAAGGTCGCGGTCAAGGGCACCCGCGCCTACGCCGACCGGTGGGCACGCACCATGCCCACCCTGTTCACCGACCCCATCACCATCACCCCGCCCACGCCCGCGACCACCCCGACCACGCCGCCGCCCGCCCCGACCACCGGCACCACCCCGGCGGCCGGTGGTGCGGGGGCGGATATTGCGCACCTGTTCGACCCGATCCCCGGCGACACCCTCGACGCCGCCCTCGACCGGTTCAAGACCATCGCCGCCCGCAACGTCAACGCACTCGGCATCGACATGACCACCGCCCTCCACCACCTCAACCCCGTGCCGGAACTACTCACCCGCGCGCTGGAAGCCACCGACGCCAACGGCGGACGCATCCACACCGCCGACCTGGCGGCCCGCCTCGACATGGACCCCGCCGAACTCGGCACCGAGTTGGGACGGCTCCTGCGCGACGTGGATGTGGAACGGCACAACGCCACCGGCCGCATTCGGATCGGAGAGTCGTCCAAGCCTGGATACCTCGCCGCGACTCTGCGTGAGGCGGTTGACGCCTACCGGGGCGGCATACAGCGGGCCGCCTGACCTCCCACAACCCGGCGTGGGAGTCACACGTTAGCGCCTCCCACAACTGTGGGAGTCACACAGCTCGTGCCACCCCCAGATACAGCCGCTGACCTGCACGTGTCAGGCGTGTGACTCCCACACCCAACAGGGGGGTTCCGGCCCGAAAACCGGCCCGGAACCCCCCGTGTCCCGATCGCCTCCCACGCCTCACACACGGCACCCGCCGGGCACCCTCCCGGCGCGGTCCCGCACACCCGCACACGACTACCCACAGTCAACGCCGAGGAAGGTCATCACCGATGACCGATCACCTACCGCACTCCCCAGCCGACGCCCTCCGCACCGCCGCCGACTACCTGCGCCGGCACGGCTGGCACCCCGGCCCCGGCCTCTACGACCCGCACCACGGCTGCACCCACGGCGGTTGTCGGGTGGTCCGCTCCGGCATGTACCCCGCCAGCGTCTACGGCGCGATCCGCGCCGCCCTGCTCGGCCGACCGCGCTGGTTCGCCATCACCGACCCCACCACCGCCGAGATGTACACCGCCGCCGTCGACCACCTAACCCGACACCTGCGCACCCGCACGGTTGTCGACCTGCACGCGGCCATCCTGCCCTGGGAACGCGCAGCGGGCCGCACCCGGCAGCAGGTCATGACCGTGCTCCTGTCCGCCGCCGGCACCGCACCCGCCACCCCGGCCCCGGTCGCACGGCTGGCCCCGGTCATCCCGCTGGACGCCCGCCGGCCGAGTAGCCGGCCGCGCCGCATCGCCTAGCCCCGAAGTGCCTGATCGGCGCGCTTCGCGCGCTCACCGCTAGGTGGCCAGCGTCCATGCGGCGCTGGCCACCTGGCCCGCCTGCGCCAGGAAGGAGACACCTCATGTCCGACCTGCTCGCCGCCGCTCTCGACTATGCCGCCCGGGGCTGGCCGGTGTTCATGCTCGCCCGGTCGAAACGACCCGTCGCCAACTGCCCGCCCTGCACCGATCCTGGCCCCGACCACGACCGCGACGCCTGCCCGTGTCTGACCTGCCACGGCTTCTACGCTGCCACCACCGACCCTGACCGGGTCGCCGCGATCGTGGCCGCCGTCCCCGCAGGGCAGCTCGCCCTGCGCACCGGTGCCCCGTCAGGGACCGTCGTGGCCGATGTCGACCCCGCCCATGGTGGCCGCGACACCATGAACGCGCTGATCGGCCGAGGGTTGCTGCCGCCGACCGCGTACGTGGTGACCGGCTCCGGTGGCCTGCACCTGTACTACCAGCACCCCGGCGACCCGGTGCCGTGTAGCCAGGGCAAACCCGGCCAGGGGCTAGGGCCCGGTGTCGACGTGAAGGCCGATGGCGGATACGTGGTGCTGCCCCCGAGCGTGCATCCACGCACGGGCCGCCCGTACCAGTGGGCGCCAGGCAGGGTGATGGAGGAGATGCCCCCCGCGCTGGTTGATGTCTGCCGACCGGCCCCGCCAGCACCACCGCCCACCACCCCGCACTGCCCGACCAGCATCCGCGCGGCGGGAGGCATCTCCTTCCCCGACCGGCTTTTGGCCGCGCACCTGCACGCGATCGCCACCGCCGCCGAGGGAACCCGCCGCACCACCCTCTACGGGGCGGCACGGGGTGTGGCCCGGATGGTCGCCGCTGACGCGATCAGCCGCGACGACGCCATAGCCGCCCTCACCACCGCCGGCCGCGCCGCCGAGCAAACCGACCGCGACATCCGCGCCGCCATCCGAGGTGGCTTCCACGCCGAAGGACTCGCCGCATGAACCCACCCACGAGCACCACTGGCCAGCCCGAAGACGGCGCGGCGATCCTCGACCAGGTACACGCCTGCCTCACCAAGTACGTGATCCTCCCCAGCCCCGAAGCGGTCGACGCCGTCGCGCTGTGGATCGCCGCGACCCACGCCCAAGCCGCGTGGGCGCACGCGCCCCGATTGGTCATCCGGGCGCCGGAGAAGCGGTGCGGGAAGTCGCGTCTTCTCGACGTGGTCGAGGGCACCTGCCACGACCCGCTCATCACCGTCAACGCCAGCCCCGCCGCCGTCTACCGGGCCATCGGCACCGGCCAACCTCCGACCCTGCTGGTGGATGAGGCAGACACGTTGTTCGGGGGGAAGAACGCCGACGCGAACGAGGATCTACGCGGGCTGCTCAACGCCGGTCACCAGCGCAACCGGCCCGCGATCCGCTGGGACAACAACACCCAAAGCCTGGAGAAGATCCCCACCTTCGCCATGGCCGCCCTCGCCGGCATCGGCGCGATGCCCGACACCATCGAAGACCGCGCCGTCGTCATCCGCATGCGCCGCCGCGCACCGGGAGAGACCGTTGCCCCGTACCGGCACCGCCGCGACGGCCCCGCCCTCCGCACCGTCGCCCAACACCTGGCCGGATGGCTCCGCGCGAACCTCGCCATCCTCGAAGCCGCGGAACCGCCCATGCCGGTAGAGGACCGGGCCGCTGACACCTGGGAACCCCTCGTGGCGGTCGCCGACCTGGCCGGGGACACCTGGCCTGCCCGCGCCCGCCAGGCCATCACCGTCCTGACCGCCGAAGCCGACGACGCCGGCAACGTCTCCCAACGGGTCCGGCTCCTGGCCGACGTCCGTACCGCGTTCGCCACCCTCGGCGATCCGCCCGCCGCGCCCAGCGCCGACCTGCTCGCCGCTCTCAACGGCGACCCCGAGGCACCCTGGGCCGACAGCGGCCCCAACGGGCTGACCGGCAAGAGGCTCGGCGACCTGCTCCGCGAGTTCGACATCCGCTCCGACACGATCCGCTTCCCCGTGGGGCAGGCCAAGGGCTACACCCGCGACGCCTTCACCGACGCTTGGCAGCGCTACTGCCCTCAACCCGAAACCCCCTCCACCGGGGTATCCGTACCATCCGTACCAACCTCGTTTCCGCAGGTCATCCCCGGTACGGATAACCCCGCTGGTACGGATCGATCCGTACCACGACGCACCCTCACCGCCGCCCCTGGTACGCATTAATCCGTACCAGGAATCAATCCGTACCGCCCCTGAGCAGGCAAAACGAGCTTGGTACGGATGGTACGGATACCCCCGGCCAAGCTGACCCACCAGAACGGCCCGCTGAGAAACCCTCGGCCGCACCGGCCCACCCGCACACCGGGCAACACCGGATCGCGGCCCAACGACGCTCTCAGCGGGCCGCTCTGCGCCCATCTACGCGGATATCTCACGCTTTCCAGGCCCGACGGCAACCGCCGACCGAAAGGCGCTCTGCATGCGAATCAGGCTGCACGGCACACCCGCTGAAACAGCCGCCGCCCTCAACGCCCTCGCCCATGTCCTCACCGTCAACCGCATCAGCCAGCCCTACCCCGACCGGCACCCCTCCACCCGGCACCGCATCTACCTCGACGCCACCCCGAGGAAGGACAGCCGCCCGTGACCACCCGCCCGAAGCGCACCACCCCCACCGGCAACCTGCTCACCCTCGCCGAAGTCCTGGACGAACTCCGCGTACCTCGGTCGACCTTCTTCAAGTGGAAGGCCACCGGCCGCGCGCCCCGAACCATCAAGTACCCCAACGGCAGCCTCTACGTCCGCCGCCGCGACCTGGACAACTGGCTCAACGATCACGAGGAGGCCGCTTGAGCAGCTATGACGTGCGCATTCACGCGATCCTGACCAACACCCTCGCCGGCAAGAAGAAGTCCTACACCGTTCGATGGAGGGTCGCCGGCAAGTCGTTCCGGAAGACGTACGCCACCGGGGCGCTCGCCGAGAGCTTCCGGTCGAAGCTGGTCGTTGCCCAGCGCGAGGGAACGGCTTTCGACGAGAAGAGCGGGCTGCCGGAGCCGATGGCCCGGGAACTGAACGCCCGGAACTGGTATGACCTGGCTGTCGCGTTCGTCGACATGAAGTGGCCGCGTGCTGCCGCGACGCAGCGCAAGAGCATTGCCGACGCGCTCACCACGGCCACGCTCGCCCTGCTCGCCACGTCGCGCGGCGCACCGGATGACGCCGAGATTCGGCACGCCCTCTACACCTGGACCTTCAACAAGTTGCAGCGCGACCGCGACAACGGCCTGCCACCGGAGCAGATCGCGCCGGTCGTTCGCTGGCTCGCCGCGAACACGCTCCCGCTGTCGGACGTAGCGAACCCCGCCACCACCCGAAAGGCGCTCGACGCGCTCACGGTCCGGATCGACGGCGGCCCCGCCGCCGCGAACACCGTGGCGAGGAAACGGGCCGTGCTCTACAGCGCCTTGAAGTACGCCGTCGAGCTCCGCTATCTCGACGCTCACCCGATGGACTTCATCCAGTGGCGAGCGCCGAAGAACACCGACCAGGTCGACCGGAAGGTGGTCGTGAATCCCGAACAGGCCCGCTCCCTGCTCTCGGCGGTGCGGAACCGCGATCCGCACCTGGAAGGGTTCTTCGCCTGCATGTACTTCGCCGCGCTCCGCCCCTCCGAGGTGATCCACCTGCGCGCCGACGAATGCGAGCTACCCGAAACCGGGTGGGGGTGGCTTCACCTCAGCGGGTCGACTCAGCAGGTGGGCGAGGATTGGAGCGACGGCGGCACGTCGCTGGAGGACCGGGAACTCAAGCACCGGGCGAAGAAGGCGACCCGCGACGTGCCGGCCTGCCCCGAGTTGGTTCGCATCCTGCGGCACCACCTGCGGGAGCACTGCCGCAACGCCAACGGCCGGATGTTCAACGCCGCCGGTGCCAGGGTCGCCCCGGTGTCGAAGAGCACCTACCTGCGCGCCTGGAGGCAGGCCCGAGAGGCAGCGTTGACGCCCGCGCAGCAGCGGTCACCGCTGGCGCACCGGCCGTACGACCTGCGGCACGCCGCCGTGTCGCTCTGGCTCAACGCCGGGGTGCCCGCTACCCAGGTCGCGCAGTGGGCCGGGCACAGCGTCCATGTCCTGTTGAAGGTCTACGCCTCGTGTATCGACGGCCAGGATGCAGCGGCCCGGAAGCGGATCGAGGGAGCGTTGGGCACCGAGGCAGCCGGGTAGCGCCGACACGAATACGACACGACCAGCGAGACGCGACGGCCCCCGGCGGGACGAAGTGAGACTCCCTCACGAATGACGAAACGGCCCCTGGCTGGCGTCCGCGCTGGTCAGGGGCCGTTTCTGCTGTCCAGAGAGCGGAGGGTGTGGGATTCGAACCCACGAAGACATCGCTGCCTTACCGGTTTTCAAGACCAGCGCCATCGGCCACTAGGCGAACCCTCCCGGCACGTGCCCCGCAGGGCACGACCGTTGCCTAGTCTGCCAGAAGCCGGCCAACCCGCGACTCACCGTCCCACCGGCACCGAGCGTCGACGGACCGGGACAGCCCGGACGTGGAGGGCGCGCCGGATCGGGTATGACTGGGCCATGCGCGCGATCACGATCCCGGAGCCCGGTGGACCCGACGCACTCGTCTGGGCGGAGGTGCCCGACCCCGAGCCCGGCCCCGGCGAGGTGATCGTCGACGTGCGGGCCAGCGCGGTCAACCGGGCCGACCTGCTGCAACGGCAGGGGCACTACCCTCCCCCGCCGGGCGCGCCCACGTACCCCGGGTTGGAATGCTCGGGGGTGGTCAGCGCGATCGGTCCCGACGTGGCCGGGTGGGAGGTGGGCCGGGAGGTCTGCGCGCTGCTGGCCGGCGGCGGGTACGCCGAGCGGGTGGCCGTGCCCGCCGGGCAGTTGCTGCCGGTGCCGGACGGCGTCGACCTGGTCGACGCGGCGGCGCTGCCCGAGGTGGCGTGCACGGTCTGGTCGAACGTCGTGCGGCTCGCCGGGCTGGCGCGGGGCGAGACACTGCTGGTGCACGGCGGGGGCAGCGGGATCGGCACGTTCGCCGTGCAGCTCGGCGCGGCGCTCGGTGCGACGGTGGTGGTGACCGCCCGTCCGGCCAAGCACGAGCGGCTGCTCGGGCTGGGCGCGGCGCACGCGATCGACTACCGGGAGCAGGACTTCGTCGAGGAGGTCCGCCGGGTCACCGGCGGCCGGGGCGCGGACGTGATCCTCGACATCATGGGCGCGTCCTACCTGGCCCGGAACGTGGCGGCGCTGGCCACCGGCGGCCGGCTGGTGGTGATCGGGATGCAGGGCGGCCGGAAGGCGGAGCTGGACCTGGGGGCGCTGCTGGCCAAGCGGGCGTCGGTGGCGGCCACCGCGCTGCGCTCCCGGCCGCTGGCGGAGAAGGCGGAGATCGTGGCGGGCGTACGCGAGCAGGTGTGGCCGCTGGTCGCCGCCGGGATGGTCCGCCCGGTCGTCGACCGGCGGCTGCCGATGGCCGAGGCCGCCGAGGCGCACCGCCTGGTCGAGTCCAACGCCCACGTGGGGAAGGTGCTGCTGACCGTCCAGTAGTGCCTTCTCGTGCCCGACGGGCCGCTGCGCCTCCGGGCGCGGTGCCCGGGCACCCCGACGACGCTCGGGCTCGCCATGGTCACCGCTGGTGTCCATTCGCCCACCCGGCGATCAGTGTCCCTGGTGACGACGCCTCGGGGTCGCGGTGAACGCGTTCCGGTAGTCGGTGGGAGTCACGCCGGCCCTGATGGTGAAGTGGCGGCGCAGGTTCGCCGCCGTGCCCATGCCACTGCGCTCACTGATCCGCTCGATCGACAGCTCGGTCGTCTCCAGCAGGGTCTGTGCGTGAGACAGCCGCTGGTCGAGCAGCCACTTCAGCGGCGTCATCCCGGTGGCCGCCTGGAACCGCCGGAAAAAGGCGCGGGTGCTCATCCCCGCCTGCTGGGCCAGGTCACCGACCGTCAACGGCTGGTCGAGATTGGCAGCCGCCCAGTCCATCACCACGCCGAGGCTGTCGTCGTCGGTGACCGCCACGGAGAGGCCCACGACCTGTGCCTGACCACCGATCCGGTGGGCGGAGACCACCATCCGGCGGGCCACCTGATTGGCCACCCGCACGCCGAGGTCACGGCGCACGAGGTGCAGGCAGAGATCCAGCCCAGCGGTCATTCCGGCGCTCGTCAGCACGTTGCCCTCATCGACGTAGAGCACCGAGTCGTCCACGTGCACCTTGGGGTACCGCTTCGCCAGATCGGCGGTCTGCGACCAGTGGGCGGTGGCCCGCCGGCCATCCAGCAGCCCCGCCTCGGCGAGCGCGAACGCGCCGGTGCACAGGGAGACCATGCGCGCGCCCGCGTCGGCAGCCCGACGCAGTGCGTCGATGAAGTCATCCGCCAGAGGCTCACCACGGGAGATGACGGCGTCCGGCACCGAGGGGACGATCACGGTGTCGGCCTCGACGAGGTCGTCGAGCCCATGATTCGCACGCACGGAGAAGCCCCGCGCCTCCGCGGCGGGAGACTGCGAAACCGCACACAAACGCAGGTCGTACCAGGGGTCGGCGAGATCGGGATGAGGATCACCGAAGACGGCGTAGGCGATGGCCGTCTCGTACACCTCGCACACCTGCATGTCAGTGTCGTTGATCACCGCAATCGCGACGGAGCCAGGACCCATGGACGCCAGTCTACGGCAGGATATTTTCGAACTCTGTCACTCCTGCCACTGTCGACACCCATCCAGCGATGCCACCATTCAGACATACGCGAGTCCGTAGTCGCGACACCTACAGCAGAGCAATTAACGGGAGTGGATGATGTCTGATCCAAATGCCGATCGACCTCCGGTCACTGTCGTCGGCCTCGGGCTGATGGGCCAGGCGTTGGCCGCCGCATTCCTCAAGGGAGGCCACCCCACCACGGTTTGGAACCGGTCGCCGGAAAAAGCGGAGCGACTCGTCGCCGACGGCGCAGTGCTCGCCGACACACTGGAAAGCGCGGTGACCGCCAGCCCCTTGGTGATCGTCTGCGTCTCGGACTACGACGCGGTCCACGAGCTGATCCGCCCCGTGGAGTCCGCGCTCGCCGGCCGGGTCCTGGTCAACCTGACGACTGCCACCTCGACGCAGGCTCGCGAGACCGCCGAGTGGGCCGCGCAGCGGAACATCCCGTACCTCGACGGTGCGATCATGGCCATCCCCCCGGTCATCGGCACCGACGGCGCCGTTCTGCTCTACAGCGGCCACAAGTCGGCCTTCGAGGCACACGAGTCGACGCTCAAGGCCATCGCCCCGGCGGCCACGACCTACCTGGAAGAGGACCACGGCCTCTCCTCCCTCTACGACATGGCGCTGCTGGGCATCATGTGGGGCATCCTGAACGGATTCCTGCACGGTGCCGCCCTGCTCGGGACGGCGAAGGTGAAGGCTGAGACCTTCGCGCCGCTGGCGAACACCATGATCAGCGCCATCACGGAATACGTGACCGCCTACGCCCCCCAGGTCGACGAGGGTAGGTACGAGGCGACGGATGCCACGATGACCGTCCACCAGGCGGCGATGGAGCACCTCGCCGAGGAGAGCGAGCACCTCGGCATTCACTCCGAACTGCCGCGGTTCTTCAAGACACTGGCGGACCGGGCGGTGGCCGACGGCCACGCCGAGAACAGCTACGCAGCCATGATCGAGCTATTCCGTAAGCCCACGGCCTGACCTCGATCGACGCACAATCGCACACGAAAAGCGGCGCGCCCGAACAGGAGAATTCCTGCGCGGGCAAAGCCGTCTGAGAAAGCCCGGCCGGGCCCACGACAGTCAAGGGATGTCGGTCCCGAAATCGCAGTTCGCGGCACCCGATTCCGGAGAGCCCAAGCGCTGAAATCCGATCGCGGGGTCGCCGTGCAATTCCTCAGTTCCGCGACGTACGAGCGGATCCCCGTTCGCCGCCGGCACCCCTCGGCTCTTCCGGTGCGCAGGAGGCTCCTCGCGAACAGATGCAGGAGAGGAGAACCGATCAGGTCGCGGAGACGCTAGACGGCGGCCGGGGCGACGCAGTCGCCGCACGCGGACGCAGGGTCAGGAGCGGGCGTGCAGTCGACGCAGGCGTCGTCGGGGCTGGCGGGGCCGGCAGAGCGGGGGAGCATGAGGCGGGCGCCGGGGCCCTCGCCGGACAGCTTGTCGTCGGGGTTGTAGAGGACGCAGCGCTGCAACGAAAGACAGCCGCAGCCGATGCAGCCGTCGAGGTCGTCACGGAGTTTGGTCATCAGGCGGATCTTCTCGCTGAGCCGGGCCCGCCAGGCGGCGGAGAGTTCGGCCCAGTCGGCCGCTGTGGGCGTGCGGGAGGCGGGCAGGGAGTCCAGCGCCTCGCGGATCTCCTCCAGCGAGACGCCGACCTGCTGGGAAACGCGGATGAACGCGACCCGGCGCAGCTCGGTGCGGGCGTAGCGGCGCTGGTTGCCGCCGGTGCGGTCGGCCCGGATGAGGCCGAGGCGCTCGTAGTAGCGCAGCGCCGAGGGTGCGACCCCGCTGCGCGCGGCGAGCTGGCCGATGGTCAGGGATTCCTGCATCACGTCGCCTTGAATTGAAGTGGACTTCAACTCGACCAGGCTAACGGCACGGCCCGCATGACCGCCAGCACGGCGGAGCCGTCGGAATCAGTGCTGCGAGGCGCCCGCGGGGCGGCGGCGGGTGCGCTCCCGGCCGAGGATCCAGATCGCCTCGACGCCGTCCTTCCAGGTGATCTTCTTGCCCTCCTCGCGGCCACGCGCGCGGTAGCTGATCGGCACCTCGTACGGGCGGATGCGCCGGCGCAGCAGCTTGCCGGTCACCTCCGCCTCCATGCCGAAGCCCCGCGAGCGGATGTCGAGGGAACGGTAGAGCGCCACCGGCATCAGCTTGAAGCAGGTCTCCAGGTCGCCGATGTACGAGTTGAACAGGACGTTGGCCGCCATGGTGACGCCCTTGTTGCCCATCACATACCAGAAGCTGTAGGCGCTGTGGCTGCCGAAGGTGCGATTGCCGTAGACCACCGTGGCGCGGCCGTCGAGCACCGGGTCGAGCAGCTTGGGGATGTCCTGCGGGTCGTAC
Organism: Micromonospora sp. DH13; assembly: GCF_020873825.1. Classification (NCBI taxonomy): domain Bacteria; kingdom Bacillati; phylum Actinomycetota; class Actinomycetes; order Micromonosporales; family Micromonosporaceae; genus Micromonospora; species Micromonospora sp. DH13. The sequence continues at coordinate 125,030 of NZ_JAHWGR010000005.1, read as the reverse complement.
TCCAGGTCGGCGTCGAGGATGACCATGTATTCGCCCTCGGCGTTGTCGACCGCTGTCTTGATGGCCGCGCCCTTGCCGGCGTTACGCTGGTGGGTGATCACCCGCAGTCGCGCGTCGTCGGCGCGGCCGAGGACCTCCCCGGTGCCGTCGCGGCTGCCGTCGTCGACCACGACCAGCTCGATCTCGCACGGATAGTCGACCGCCAGTGCCTGCTTGAGGGCATCCGCGATGCGTTCTTCCTCGTTGTAGACCGGCATGAGGATCGAGAGCTTCACGGGAATCTCCACGCTAACGGCGACACGTCCGGCCTAGCCTAGCTTGGCAGCTCAGCGCGGCGGGGTGCAGCACCGCCGGGCGTCGGGCTCGGCGCGTTCAGCCGGATGGTGTTTACTTCGCGCCATGTCGGCAGCCGGCTCCCTGCTCGTGGCGGCCCCGCTCGTCGCCGTCCTGTCCCTCGCCGTGGCGCTGCGCCCCGCCCGGCCGGACACCGTCGCCCCGCTGCGCCTCGCCGTGGTCCGGGCCGCGGTGGTCACCGGCGCGTTCGCGGTGCTGACCGTGGAGCTGCTCGGCGCGTTGCGCCTGCTGACCCTGCCCGCGTTCGCGGTCGCGTGGCTGATCTTCGTCGCCGCCACCGTGACGGCGGCGGGCTGGCGACGCCGCCGCACCGCCGCACCAACCGGGTCCGGCGCCGCCCGGAGCCTGGCCGCCGTCCGGGCCCGGCTGGCGGACCGGTGGCGTACGGCCGGGCGGGGCGAGCGCCTGCTCGCCGGCACGGTCGGCGGGCTCGTCCTGGTGGAGCTGCTGATCGCGCTGCTCGCCGAGCCGAACAACTTCGACTCGCAGACGTACCACCTGCCGAAGGTGGAGCACTGGGTGGCCCAGGGCAGCCTGGAGTTCTGGCCCACCGCGATCCACCGGCAGGTGACGATCCCGCCCGGTGCGGAGTACCTGCTGCTGCACCTGCGCCTGTTCACCGGCGGCGACGCGCTGCACAACCTGGTCCAGTGGGCCGCCGGGGTGGGCTGCCTACTGGCCGTCGCCCGGATCGCGGCGCAGCTCGGCGGGGGACGGCGGGCCCAGCTCCTCACCGCGTTCGTGCTGGGCACCACGCCCATGGTGGCGCTGCAGGCGACCAGCACCCAGACCGACCTGGTCTGCGCCGCCTGGGTGGCCTGCGTGGCGACCCTCGCCCTGGACGGGCTGCGCCGCCGGGCCGGGGTCGGCACGCTGCTGCTGCTCGGCGCGGCGACGGGACTGACCGCGGTGACGAAGACCAGCGGCCTGATCGGCGTCGGCCCGCTGCTGCTGCTCTGGGGGATCGGCCAGCTCCGGCTGGCGTACCTCGGCGGGATCGTGCGGGGTGCGGACCGCGACCGGCGGGCCGGGGCCAGGGTCGACGGACCGGCCCGGCCGGCCCTGGTCGGCGCGGGTCGCGTCGGTCTGCCGACCGGCGGGGCCGACGAGGTGGCCCCGATCGGCTCGGACGACGTCGCCCGGCCGGGGGCGGGCGGCGGCGCCCCGGAGCCGCCAGGGTCCCGCGCGGGCGGCGTGGCCCGGACGGTGGCCGGCTCGGTGCTGGTGGTGCTGGTGGCCCTGCTGGTGGTCGGCCCGTTCCTGGCCCGCGTGCAGGCGGAGTTCGGGCACCCGTTGGGGCCGCCGCGGCTGCGCGAGTCCATCCCGATGGAACGGCACGACCCGCCGTCGGTACTGGTCAACGCCCTGCGGATCGGACACACCGCGCTGGACACGCCGCTCGCGCCGGTGCGGGCGGGCACCGCCGAGGCGATCATGGCCGGGGCGCGGGCGATCGGCGTGGACCCGCAGGACCGGGCCATCACCTTCGGCCGGGAGACCTTCCCGGTGCCGTCCTGGTATCCCGACGAGGACCGGGTGGCGTTCCCGCTGGCCGGCGCGCTGGCGCTGGTCGGCGCGGCGCTGGCGCTGGCCCGGCCGGCCCGGGTCAGCCCGACGGCAGCCGGTGCCCTGCGCGGGTACGCGATCGTGGTGGTGACGGCCGTCGCGCTGCACACCGCGATGATCAAGTGGCAGCCGTGGGGGAACCGGCTCCTGCTGTACGCCCTGGTCCTGGCGGCCCCGCTCGCCGGGCTCTGGCTGGACTCGCTCTTCCGCCGCCGGCTGGCGTCGGAGTCGGAGTCCGCGAGCGGCTTCTCCTCCGCCTCGGGCCGCCGGCGGTCGGTGGCGGTCGGGCTGGCGGTCGCGATGCTGGCCGGGTCCGCGCTGGCCGGCGTGCTCGCCCTGTCGTACGGCTTCCCGCGCCGGCTGGTCGGGGCCGGCTCCGTCTTCACCACCTCGGAGTGGGACACCCGCTTCCTGCGGCGGCCGCAGTGGGCCGACGAGTTCCGGGCGGCGGCCGACGCGGTCCGGGCCAGCGGTGCGCGGCGGATCGGGCTGGTGCAGCAGAACGACAACTGGGAGTACCCGTGGTGGCTCCTGCTGCGCGACGCCGACGGCCGGCCGCCCGAGCTGGTGGCGCTCCAGTCGGTGCTGCCGGACCGGCCGCCGGCCGACCCCGCCTCGACGGACGCGATCGTCTGCACGGGCACCCGGAAGGTCTGCGCCGACCTGGTGCCCACCGGCTGGACGCTGACCTGGCGGGGCTACGTCGGGTACGCCCTGCCGCCTACTTGAGCAGGACGAGCCGGGCCTTGGCGGCGTCGCCGTCCTTCGCGCCGGCCACGCCGACCGTCGCGCCGACCCGCACCGCCTCCGGCTGGATCGTCTTGCGCCGCTCGACCACCCGCAGGTCGTCGCCGAAGGTCCACGTCATCGTGAACCCGTCGGTGGACTTGACGGTCATCGAGTCCCCGTCGATCGCGGTGACCTCGCCGCGCTGCACGGCGACGGTCCTCGTGCCGCCGTCCTTCGTGCCCACCACGACCTCGCCGTGCAGGGTGTTCTTCTTCCGCAGCAGCACCCGCGCCTGCCGGCGCTTGCGCCACTCCTGCGCCCGCTCGCCCCGCTTCTCCTTCGCGTCGGGCTCGCCGCTGGCCGGCGCGGGCGCGCCCGGCTGTGTCGAGTCCGAGCCGGCCGGGGCCGGGGCGGCCACCAGGTCGAGGTCGCCCGGGTCGAAGCCCAGCGCGGTGAGCGCCTGTCCCTCCGCGCCCAGCGCGGCGGACACGTCGACCGCGACCTCCTTGGAGGCGTCCTGCGCCACCTGCGCCGGCCCGCAGCCGGTGACGCCCAGGGCGACCGCCGCGAGCAGCGAGGTGGCGGCGACCGCGAATCCGTGACGTGCCATGGGTATCCCTCTCGTCGGTGAGGGTCCCAGCGTCCCGCCCCGGTGCTCAGGGGGCGTCAGCGCGATGTTCGGGTCAGGTAAGGGTCGGCCGGCAGCCGCACGGTGAACGCCGCGCCGCCCTCGGCGGCGTGACCGGCGGAGATCTCCCCGCCCAGCCGGCGGACCAGCCCGGCGGCGAGCGCCAGCCCGAGGCCGCTGCCGACCTTGCGTACCCCCCGGTAACGCGCGTGCAGCGCACCCCGGTCGAACGCCACCGCCAGGTCGTCGTCGGTGAAGCCGGGGCCGCCGTCGCGCACCTCCAGGATCCCACCGGCCGCCGGGTCGGCTCCGGCGGGCCGGGCCGCGAGCACCACCGGCGCACCCGGGGGTACGACCCGCAGCGCGTTCTCCAGCAGCCCGTCGACCACCTGCCGGATGCGCCCCGGATCGGTGTACGCGGGCACCACGCCGTCGGGGATCTCCATGCGGAACGTCACCCCCACCGCCGCGCAGCGGTCGGCCCAGGTGTGTTCCGCGTCGGCGGCCAGCCGGGCCAGGTCGACCGGCACCGGTTCGAGGGGGAAGTCGGCGGCCTCCAGCCGGGCCAACGCGAGCAGGTCGCGGACCAGCCGGTCCAGGTGCTCGGCCTCGGCCAGCATCGTGCGCCCGGTGCGCGGCGTGTCGTCCGCGTCGATCACCCCGTCGGCCAGCGCCTCGGCGTACCCGCGGATGGCGGTGAGCGGGGTGCGCAGCTCGTGGGAGACGGAGAGCAGGAACTCCCGCTGCCGGTCCTCGCTGGTGGCCAGCGCGGCGGCAAGCCCGTTCAGGGCCAGGGCCAGCTCGGCGACCTCGTCGGGTGGCTCGACGGGCACCCGTACGGCCCGGTCACCGGCGCTGAGCCGGGCGGCGGCGGTCGCGGCGACGCGGATCGGGCGGGCCAGCCGGCGGGCCAGCAGCATCCCGGCCGCCAGGCCGGCGGCCAGCCCGGCGAGCAGCGGCAGCCAGAGGCCCCGGACGACCCGCCCCCACAGGCCGGGCGTGGCGGGCCGGGTCAGCACCACGCCGTCCCCGCCGGCCAGCGGCCGCCCCTCGACCAGGGCGCGCTCGCCGGAGACCAGCCGCCGGCCGGAGACGGTGTTGCCGGCGGCGACCCGGTTGACGACCTGCCGGGGCAGGCCGGCGTGGTCCACCGTGCCGGCGCGGATCACGTACACGGAGATGTCCTGCTCCTGGAGCTGGCGGATCAACCGTTCGCCCGCCGCGTCCCGCTGCCTCGGGGCCCGCACGCGCAGCACGTCGGCGGCGAGCCGCGCCTGCGCCGCGAGCGCCTCCTGGTCGCGTCGCTCCTGCCCGCGCACCGCCAACGGGACCGCGACAAGCGCGGTGACCAGCACCGAGACGAGGGCGACCGCGCAGGTGACGAGCACCGCGCGGGCCGTGAGCGTACGCCCGGGGCGACGCCGGCGCGGGCCGGCCGGGCGCGGGCCGATCACCGGCAGCGCGACGGTGGGCTGGGCCGGCACGGACTCCCCCGGCGTCGCCGGTCGGTCAGCCATCGGCGGCGTACCCGACGCCCCGGTGCGTGCGGATCACCCCGGCCGCCCCGCCCAGCTTGGCCCGGACCTGCGCCACGTGCACGTCGACGGTGCGGGTGCCGGAGTGGGCCGCGTAGCCCCAGACGCCGGCCAGCAGCTCCTCGCGGGTGAAGACCCGGCCGGGGCGGGCCATCAGGTGCGCGAGCAGGTCGAACTCGGTCGAGGTGAGCTGCACCGGCTCGCCGGACACGGTCACCGTGCGGCGGGTCGGGTCGAGGGTGACCGGGCCGACCGTCCGGGGCCGCTCGACGCCCTCCGGCACGCCCGCCGTGCGGCGCAGCACCGCCCGGACCCGGGCCACCAGCTCGCGCGGGCTGAACGGCTTCGTCACGTAGTCGTCCGCGCCCAGCTCCAGACCGATGATGCGGTCCACCTCGTCGTCGCGCGCGGTGAGGAAGAGCACCGGCGTCCAGTCGCCGGCCTCGCGCAGCCGCCGGCAGATCTCGGTGCCGGCGAGCCCGGGCAGGGCGATGTCCAGGACACAGGCGACCGGGCGCAGCCGGCGGGCGGCGGACAGCCCCGCCGCGCCGTCGCGTTCCAGGTGGACGCCGAAACCGTCCCGCGTCAGGTAAAGCCGAACCAGCTCGGCGATCGCCGGCTCGTCCTCGACGACGAGGACCAGCCCGCGCTGCGGTGCGTCGACGGTCACCGGACCATGATTGCCGACCACCGCCCGACGGAGGGCGTCAGGACATGTTCGGATCAGGTAAGGGCCCGATCAGTGCACCACGACGGGCCGGAACGCGGCCCCCCGGGCGGCGGTCGGCGCGTCGCCGATGGCGGCCACCACCCGCTCCCGCGAGCTGCGCAGCCGGGTGCTGAACGCGTGGTGCAGCAGCGCGTCGAGCTGCCACACCTGCCTCGGGTGCTGGACGCGGATGACGAACCGTTCCCGCACGCCGTCGATGGCCGTGGCGGCCAGCTCGACCGCCGGCTGACGCGGGTCGGCGCTCCAGGTGACGTCGCTCAGCTCGCCCAGCTCGGCGTTGAGGTGCAGGCGGAGCCGGTGCAGCACCCGGGTCTGCCGGGTGACCACGAGCCGGCGGTGGGTGAGCAGCAGCAGGTATTCGCCGGCCGCCCGGTCGGGTCGGCCGCACCGGGCGACCAGGACGCTGGCGTCACCGGCGCCGACGCAGCGGCGGAAGACCGGCACGTGCCGGCTGACGGCCTGCACGGCCAGCCCGGTCTCGGCGGCGGCCGGAAGGAACGTGCGGGAGAAGACGTCCATGACGTGACCAACGAGCCCGCCCCGCGCCTGATATGGGCAACCGCCAATCTACGGAACTTCCACGCGCGGGGTGGACGACTGTCAGAGGCGGTCGGGTTCGAACAGCTCGGCGAGCCAGCCGGGGACCGCCTCGGCGTACTCGGCGCGGGCCGGGTCCGGCGTGCTCAGCGCGCGCCGCCAGGACAGCGCCCGGCTGACCTTGGTCACCGTGACCGCCAGGGCGGCCGCCTCCCGCAGGTCGGCCCGGTCGTGCCGGTCGGTCCACGGTTCGAGGTACGCGTCGCGCAGCCGCAGCAGCACCGGGTCGCCGTCGGGCAGCTCGAAGGAGTGCGCCACGGAGTTCAGGGTCACCAGCAGCGTGCCGAACGGGTGGGCGACGGAGGCGTCCCCCCAGTCGAAGAAGCGGTGGTCGGCGGCGAACACGTTGCCGTCGTGCAGGTCGTCGTGCTGCACGCTGGCGGGCACCCCGGACGCGGCCAGCCGGCGGCAGCGGTCGGCGTACTCAGGAAGGAACGCCCGCAGCCGCGCCGACATCTCGGGGGTGAGGCCGCCCTGCGCGCCGAGGAGCAGGGCGTCGGGGTCGTCGAGCAGCCCGGCGAGGAGGGCGGGCAGCGCCTCGGGGCGGTGGTCCGGCACCCCGAGGGCCAGCAGCTCGCCGACCCGGGGCGCGACGGCGCGCTGGAACGCCGCGTACCGGGGGAGGACACGTTCCCAGACGGCCGGGTCGCGGTGCCGGGCGAGCGCGTCGCGCAGGGTCTCGCCGCCGTCGGGCAGCAGCGACCACCCCAGGTCGGCGTCGACCGCCACCGGGTCGGGCACCCGGCCGGGGGCGATCCGGGCCAGCGCGCCGAGCAGCCCGGCCTCGAAGCGGGTGCCGGCATTGTTGGCCTTGAACCAGTACGGGCCGGCGTCGGTGGGCACCCGCCACACCAGCGACCAGGGCCGGAGGCGGGGTTCCACCGGCCCGGTGACCCGACGGCCGACCCGGTCGAGCTGCCCGGCGACCCAGTCGTGGGCGCGGGCCTGCCAGCGCGGGTCGGCCCAGTCGGTGGACGGCGGCGGGGCGTCGGCGGGCGGGGTCAGCGCGTCGGCGGGGGGCGTCGGTGCGTTGGTCACGGTGGGCAGGGTAGGCAGCGCCGTGCCGGCCGGCGAGGGGTTTTCCCCGCCCGCCCGCTCAGAGCAGCTCGACGATGGTGGCGTTGGCCATGCCGCCGCCCTCACACATGGTCTGCAGGCCGTAGCGGATGCCGTTGTCGCGCATGTGCTGGAGCATCGTGGTCATGATCCGGGCCCCGGACGCGCCGAGCGGGTGCCCCAGGGCGATCGCGCCGCCGCGCGGGTTCAGCCGCTCCGGGTCCGCCTCCGTCTCGGCCAGCCAGGCCAGCGGCACCGGGGCGAACGCCTCGTTCACCTCGTACACCCCGATCTCCTCGATGCCCAGCCCCGCGCGGCGCAGGGCTTTCGCGGTGGCCGGGATGGGCGCGGTGAGCATGGTGACCGGGTCGTCGGCGGCGACCACGGCGGTGTGCACCCGGGCCAGCGGGCGCAGGCCGTGGCGGCTGGCCCACTCGGAGGTGGTGACGGCGAGCGCGGCGGCGCCGTCGGAGATCTGGGACGCGGACCCGGCGGTGACCACGCCGTCGGCGCGGAAGGGGGTCTTCAGCCCGCCCAGCCTCGCCAGCGAGGTGTCCCGGCGGATGCCCTCGTCGGCGGCGAACTTGCCGCCGTCGGCCAGCACCACCGGCGCCAGCTCCGGGTCGAAGGCTCCGGCGTCCTGCGCGGCGGCGGCCTTGACGTGGCTGGCGAGGGCGAACTCGTCGAGCTGCGCCCGGGAGAAGTGCCAGCGGGCGGCGATCAGCTCGGCGCCGACGCCCTGGTTGAACGGCAGCGGCTCGTCCCCGGCGAAGCCCTCGACGCCCCGGTAGCGGTCGCGGACCTGGGCGCTGAACGGCGTGCCGCCGACGACGCTGGAGCCCATCGGCACCCGGGTCATCGACTCGACGCCGCCCGCGACGACCAGGTCGGCCTGCCCGGACAGGACGGTGGCGGCGGCGAAGTGCAGGGCCTGCTGGCTGGAGCCGCACTGCCGGTCCAGCGTGGTGCCGGGCACCGACTCGGGCCAGCCGGCGGCGAGGACGGCGTTGCGGGCGACGTTCCACGACTGCTCGCCGACCTGGGACACGCAGCCCCAGACGACGTCGTCGACCTGCGCGGGGTCGATCCCGGTGCGCTCGGCGAGGGCGCGCAGCACGTGGGCCGAGAGGTCGACCGGGTGTACGGCGGCGAGGCTGCCCTCGCGCCGCCCGACCGGGGTGCGTACCGCACCGACGATGACCGCGTCACTCATGTTTACTCCCCGGTAACCTGGCTGCCCCGATAGTACGTCTTCCGTCGCCCGGCCGTCCCCCCACGGCGGTCGGGGCGGTCGCGGGCGGGCCCCTGTCACGGGTGGGCCCGGCTGGCATCCTGGTGGGATGGAGTCGGCACTGACCCCCACAGCACCGTCGGCCCGGCAGTGGCGGGTCCCACCCACCCTGCCGGCGCTGAAGCTGGTCGGCGCGGCGGCGCTGGTCGGGCTCGGGCTGGTGTTCGCCGACGGCGACCGGGTGCGGCTGGTGCTCGCCGGGGTGCTGGCCGCCGGACTGGTCGGCTGGGCGCTGCGGGACCTGCTGGCCCCGGTGCGGCTCGCGGTCGATCCGGCGGGGATCACAGTGGTCCGGGGCTTCGCGGGCCGGCGTCGCCTCGACTGGGCCTCCGTCGAGGCGATCACCGTGGACCGGCGGCCCCGGCTGGGCCTGTCCACGGAGATCCTGGAGATCGACGCGGGCGAGTCGCTGCACCTGTTCGGCCGCTACGACCTGGACGCCCCGCCCGGTGAGGTGGCCGACGCGCTGCGCGCCGCCCGCGCCCGGTCGACCGGGATGGGTGAGCCGGGCGGCGTGGGAAGGCCGGGCGGGCTGGATCGCCCCTAGCTTGTCGCGCCCGAGCCGCCGCCGCGGTCCGGGCGACGGCCCGGCGGCGGCTCCGCGTCCTGCCGCCCTGTCGTCCCGCCGTCCCGCCGCTTCGCCGTTCCGCCGATGCCACTCGGAGGCACCACGATCATTCTCGGGCCCGGTGACGGAAAGCAACGAGCCAGCGCGGGGCCAACCACCTGCTCCGGCCCTTTGCTCTGCACCCGGATACGCAACGGTCTACGTAGCGCAACCGGTCGTCACCACCCCCCACCCTTGACCATCCCGCATCAACGCAGCTCAGGCTGATGCTGCTTATATGGGTGCAGAGCAAAGGGGGCGTCGGGCGTGGTGGCAGGCCGGCAGGAGAACACGCGGAGTGAGATCGGCCGGCCGGCGGGGACCCGCCCCGCTGTGACGCACGGAGCGTGGGCACAGTTTGTGCGGCGGCCGGCGTTCCCGGGCCAGGGCCCGCCGCCTCCGGCTGACCGGGGCTAACCGGGGCCGACCGGGGTTGGACTGGCCGGCTAGCCGGTCAGCGTCAGGGTGCGCACGACCGCCAGGGCGAGCAGCGCCACCAGCAGGACGGCCGCGCCGGCGACCTGGAACAGCGTCCGCCGGGACCGGGGCGCGTACGCCAGCACCAGCGCCATGGCCCCGCCGGTCACCAGGCCGCCGAGGTGACCCGGGATGGAGATGCCCGGCACGGTCAGGGTGAAGACCAGGTTGATCACCAGGACCGGCAGCACCGAGGAGATGTCCCGCCCCATCCGGCGTTCGATCACGATCAGCGCGGCGAAGAGGCCGAAGATCGCGGTCGATGCGCCGGCCGTGGTGGCGTTCTCGGCGCTGAACAGGTAGGCCGCCACGTTCCCGCCGAGGCCGGCGATCAGATAGAGGGCGAGGAAGCGCAGTGGGCCGAGGTTGGCCTCCAGGGACCGCCCGAGCACCCACAGTGCCCACATGTTCAGCAGCAGGTGCACGATGCCGTAGTGCAGGAACATCGCGGTGACCAGGCGGTACCACTCGCCCTGGGCGATGCCGTGCACGCTGCCGTCGGGGAAGAGAGCCTGCCCGAGCACCGAGCCCCAGTCGGTGAGCGGGGTGCTGCCACCCATCAGGCCACCGAACCCGGAGCCGCCGGCCAGCGCGTCCCCGCCCCGGTCGGAGGCGATGGACAGGAGCATGAGCAGCACGTTGAGCGCGATGAGTGCCTTGGTGACGTAGCCGAGGCGGCCGACGGCACCGCCACCGAAGGCGGTGCGCGCCGGCCGCACGCTGCGGCGTCCCTCGTCCACGCACTCCGGGCACTGGTGCCCGACCGAGGCGTCCCGCATGCAGTCGGGGCAGATCGGCCGGTCGCAGCGGGTGCAGCGGACGTACGTCTCCCGGCCGGGGTGCCGGTAGCAGACCGGGGTGGTCGGCGGGGACTCACTCACGGCTGCTGCCTCCCGGTGCGGCGGGGCGCTCGGTCATGCGAGCAAAGGTACCTCGCGCAGCCGGTCAGGCCGGGACGCGCTCGATCTCGACGCGCTCGATGACGACGTCCTGGAGCGGGCGGTCGCTCGGGCCGGTGGGGGTGTTGGCGATCGAGTCGACGACCTTCGCCGACGCCTCGTCGGCCACCTGACCGAAGATGGTGTGCCGGTTGTTCAGGTGCGGGGTCGGGCCGACGGTGATGAAGAACTGCGAGCCGTTGGTGCCGGGCCCGGCGTTCGCCATCGCCAGCAGGTACGGCCGGTCGAAGCGCAGCTCGGGGTGGAACTCGTCACCGAACTTGTAGCCCGGGCCGCCGCGACCGGTGCCGGTCGGGTCGCCCATCTGGACCATGAAGCCGCTGATCACCCGGTGCGAGATCGTGCCGTCGTAGTATGGCCCACTGCCCGGCTGACCCGTACGCGGGTCGATGTACTCCTTGTTGCCCTCGGCCAGGTCCACGAAGTTGCGAACCGTCTTCGGCGCGTGGTTGGGGAACAGCTCCAGCCGGATCGGGCCGGCGTTGGTGTGCAAGGTGGCGTAGACAGCCTCGGCCACGGGTACTCCTCAGTCGTTGGTCAGTTCCATGCGGATCCTCCCATGTGCCCGTTCTGGCAGTGCGGAGGCATCCGAAGGTGGAGGATGACGAAGGAACAACTCCCAGGAGGTGGGACCGTGTTTGGAATCGTGCGGCGCAAGACCCAGGGGCAGCTGGCGAGGGCCGAGCTGAACCAGGGCATCGGCCACCTGCGGCAGGCTGCGACGTACGCCGCCAAGGGTGCCGGCGCCACGGTCGGCCCGCGGGTCCAGGCGGCCCGGGGAGCCGTCGCGCCGACCGCCCTCGTGGTGCGGGACCGGGCGTCCAGCGGTCTCGCGTCGACGGTCGCGGCCCTCGCGCCGCTCGCCCTGGCCGTCCGTAACGCGCAGGCCGAGGCGGCCGGGAAGGCCGTCGCGGGGAAGAAGGCCGCCGCCGCGCGGCAGGCCGCCGTGAGCAGGAAGGTCAAGGCGAAGAGCATGAAGGCGAAGCGGAAGCAGAAGCGTTCGCGGGGCACGATGGTCGGCCTGCTGGCCGCCGGCACGGTCGCCGGCCTGGCCGGCGCCATGGCGCTGCGCCGCCGCCGCGAGCAGCAGGAATGGTCCGAGTACGACCCGACCCGCACCCTGGAGCCGGCCCGCGACGAGGTGGACACCCTGGTCGTGGAGACCCCCTCGGCCAGCCCCGCCACCCCCCGGCCCGCCGCCCAGCCGGTGGTCCACCCGACCGACAAGGTCCCCTCGGTCGCCGAGGGCGCCCGCGACGTCTCCGGCCGCCCGGCCGACAACCTCGACAAGGCGCTCAACAAGGAGAAGACGGCCGGTTCCGGCGGCCGCCGCTGACCCTCGTGCCACCGCCCGCGGCGCGGCGACGACCCCCGTCGTCCCGCGCCGTGGGCGCTGTCGTCACAGGCCGCCGCGACGGCGGAGCCGTCAGAGCCAGCCGTTGCGGCGGAACCAGCGGTAGAGCGCGAGCGAGATGGCGAGCATCAGGGCGAGCACGACCGGATAGCCGTACGTCATCTTGAGTTCCGGCATGTTCTCGAAGTTCATGCCGTAGATGCCGGCGATGGCGGTCCAGACCGCCGCGATGGCCGCCCAGGCCGCGATCTTGCGCATGTCGTTGTTCTGGTCGACCGTGACCTGCGCCAGCCGCGCCTGGAGGATCGAGTTGAGCAGGTCGTCGTAGGAGTTGACCTGTTCGACGGTGCGGCTGAGGTGGTCCTGCACGTCCCGGAAGTAGCGCCGCACCTCCTGCGGGATCTCCCGGCTGACCTGAGCGGTGAGGGTCATCAGCGGGCGTTGCAGCGGGACGACGGCCCGCTTGAACTCGACCAGTTCCCGCTTCATCTGGTAGATCCGCTGGATCCGGCCGCTGCTCTGCCGGTCGAACACGTCGGCCTCCAGGACGTCCAGGTCGTCCTCCAGCTGGTCGGCCACCTCCAGGTAGACGTCGACCACGCGGTCGGTGATCGCGTACGCGACGGCCCAGGGGCCGTGCGCCAGCAGGTCGTGCTTGGCCTCCAGGTCGGCGCGGACCGGGGCGAGCCGGCAGGCGTCGCCGTGCCGGACGCTGATCACGAAGTTCGGGCCGATGAAGAGCATCACCTGGCCGGTCTCGACGACCTCCGAGTTCTCGGTCAGCTCGTCGTGCTCGCAGTAGCGGGCGGTGCGCAGCACCAGGAAGCTGACCTCGCCGAAGCGTTCCAGCTTGGGCCGCTGCTGGGCCTTGACGGCGTCCTCGACGGCCAGCTCGTGCAGGCCGAAGGTGGCGGCGATCGCCGTCATCTCCGCCAGCTCCGGCTCGTGCAGGCCGATCCAGACGAAGCCGCGCTCGCGGCGGGCGGCGGCCAGCGCCTCCGCGTAGTGCCGGTCGCCGGGCTGCCGCCGGCCATCGACGTAGAGAGCGGAGTCCATGACCGCGCTGCGGCCGGTGCCGGTGCCGGCCGGTACGGCGGTGCGCTGGCTGCCGTCGGCGTTGAGGATCCGGGTCATCGCCCGCACCGGGGCCCAGGCCCGGGGCTTGATCGCCCGCGCGCCCGTGGGCGACGTGGCCTCGTTCCGCTCCGTCCGGTCCGACATGGCGACCCCCTCCCCACGCTGCCGCGACCGCCGATGCCGCCGCGGGTTGCAGGGTACGCCCGCCGGAGGCGGCCCGACCGCCGCCCGCCGCAGGGCGGTCCAGCCGGCGCTACCGCCCGGGGCGGGCCGACCGCCACTTCCGCCGGGACCGGGCGGGGCGGCGCCGGGTGGGCCGGGTCGCATCAGGGGGGTGAGGGGCGACCCGGCCCACCCGGCGCCCTTGGGGGCGGGGGTGATGCCTCGCGCGCCGCCGGCCAGGCCGCCGGGCCCGCGTCGGGGCAGGTGGGCCGGCCGGTGTGAACGGCGCTCGCAGCATTGTGGGCCGTGGATCGGCCGGGCGGGAGACCCCACCCAGCCCACACCACCGTGTTGTGACCAAACTGACAGGCAATCAGCCCCGAACGGCCGCCATCGCCTCCGCGAGTCGACGAACACCCTCGTCGATCCGGTCGGCCGTGACCGCCGAGAAGGCCAGCCGGAGGGCGTGCTGCCCGCCGTCGACCACGAAGTCACTGCCCTTGACGACCGCCACGCCGCGCTCGGCCGCCGCCGGGGCGAGGCGGTCGACCAGCACGTCCTCAGGCAGCTCGACCCAGAGGAAGTAGCCGCCGTCCGGCTCGACGAAGCGCGCCTCGGGGATGTGCCGGCGCAACGACTCGGCGAGCACCCGGGCCCGCTCGCCGAGGGCGGTGCTGACCTTCTCGATCGAGCGGGTGATGTCGCCGGAGACGCAGAACTGGTGCACGATCGCCTCGGACACCATGCCCGGCGAGATGTAGAGGCTGGTGGCCTTCTTCGCGATGTCGCCGATCAGGTCCGCCGGCCCGACCAGGTAGCCGACCCGTACGCCGGGGCAGACCGTCTTGGTGAAGCTGGAGGCGTGCACCACCACGCCCCGGGTGTCCATCGACAGCATGGAGGGCAGCGGCTCGCCCCGGAACCGGATGTCGGCGTACGGGTCGTCCTCGAAGAGGGTGAAGCCGTACTCGGCGGCCAGGTCGAGCAGTTCCCGCCGCTTGTCCAGCGACAGCGTGACGCCCGCCGGGTTCTGGTAGTTCGGGATGACATGGGCGAGCTTGGGGCGTACCCCGGACTCCAGCAGCTTGCGCAGCTCGGCGGTGTCCAGGCCGTCGGGCTGGACGGTCACGCCGTGGACCTCGCCGCCCATCCGCTGGAGGTTGAGCAGCGTCCGGTCGTACGTGGGGCGCTCCACCACGACGGTGTCGCCGGGCCGGACCAGGTGGTCGAAGAGGAACGCGTCGGCCTGGAGCGAGCCGTTGGTGACGAGCACCTGGTCCGCCTCGACGCCGTGCTTCTCGGCGATCCACTTCCGCAGGGGCGGGTACCCGACGGAGGTGCCGTACGCCGTGACCCCGGCGGGGTCGGCGTCGAAGGCGCGGACGGCGGCGGCCTTGAGCCCCTCGACATCGACGATGTCCAGCGAGGGAGCGCCACGGGCGAAGGAGATCAGCTGCTCGGCGGTCATGCGGACGAGCCTAGGGCCTGGCCCGGGCGCTCCGACCGGCATACACGCCAAGTTCAACATGCGGGCAGCACACGGGCGGCGAACGGCCGAAGCGGGAGACACCGAACGTGCGCGACACTCGTTGTCGATTATCGGACCGGTGTCTGGCCGCGACCGCGCGACCGCCGAAGGATGGCGTCCGCCGGACGGCGCAGGACGGTCCGGCGGTGGCACTCAAGGAGTGGTGAGGTTCACGTGACCGAGGACGGTACGGGTCGGCTCGACGACCAGGCGTTCGCCGAGTGGCTGGCCGGCGAGGCCGGCGTGGCGCTGACCGCGCTCCGCGCCGAGCAGGGCTTCGCCGACGCGAAGGCGCTCAAGGACGCCGGCGACAAGGTCTCCCACGACCTGATGTCGACGGCCCTGGCCCGGTGGCGTCCGGCCGACGCGGTGCTCTCCGAGGAGCAGGCGGACAGCCGGCGGGCCTGGGCCGACGACCCGTCCGCCGGGGACCGGCCGACCCGGCTCACCGCCGACCGGGTGTGGATCATCGACCCGCTGGACGGCACCCGCGAGTTCTCCGAGTCCGGGCGCGACGACTGGGCGGTGCACGTGGCGCTGTGGCAGCGTTCGGCCGGCCCGGACGGCGCGCTGGTCGCGGGCGCGGTCGGCATGCCGGCCCGGACCGGCCCCGACGGTGCGCCGCTGGTGCTCGGCAACCGGGTGCCGGCCGCGCCGGCCGTCGACGGGCCGCTGCGGATCGCGGTGAGCCGCAGCCGTCCGCCCGCGTTCGTCAGCGAGCTGGTCGAGGGCATCGGCGCCACGGCGGTGCCGATGGGCTCGGCCGGGGTGAAGGTCTGCGCGGTGGTCACCGGCGAGGTCGACGCGTACGTGCACGCCGGCGGCCAGTACGAGTGGGACTCGGCGGCCCCGGTCGCCGTGGCCCTCGGCGCGGGGATGCACGCGTCCCGGATCGACGGCTCGCCGCTGCGCTACAACCGGGACGACCCGCGCCTTCCGGACCTGCTGGTGTGCCGGCCGGAGCACGCGGGGGCCCTGCTCGCGGCCATCGACCGCTACCGTTGACGACGCCCGCTTCCGGCACCGCCGATCCGAGGAGGGTCATGAGCACCGGCCCCACCGCCGCGCCCACCCTCGCGCCCGCTCCGCCCGAGCCCGACCCGCCCCGTCGCCGGCGACGGCTGCTGCTGGGCCGCTGGTGGCTGCTGCCGCTGACCGCCGGCGCGCTCGCGCTGGGCACCACGGTCGCCCTCGCCACCAACGGTGACCTGCCCGGCCGGCCGGCGCCGACGGGCACCGACGCCACCGGCGGCAAGGCCGGCCTCGGCCCGGCCGCCTCCGGCAGCCGCCCCACCCCGGGCGGCAACGAGGGCTTCGGCGCGGGCCCGAAGTCGGGCTCACCGAGCCCGAGCACCAGCGGCGGGGCCAAGTCCGGTGGCTTCCCGGGCAGCCGGAACACGCTGCCGGGGGCGAGCATCTACCTGCAGAACGGGGAGAGCTTCGCCGCCGGGCTGGCCCGGTCCGACCGCAGCTACGGCCCGCTGCGCATGGTGCGGGTCTTCTATCCGGGGCTGCCGCCGTCCTGGTCGGGCTCCCGCGCCGACGTCGCCGACCGGACGGTGGTCGTCTCGTTCAAGGCCCCGCCCGGTGAGGTGGCCGCCGGCAAGCACGACTCGCGGCTCACCTCCTGGTTCCGCTCCGTGCCCCGGGACCTCGACGTCTACTGGTCCTACTTCCACGAGCCGGAGGACGACATCGAGCGCGGCTCGTACACGGCCGCCCAGTACCGGTCCGCGTGGAAGCGCCTCGCCGGCCTCGCCGACCGGGCCGGCAATTCCCGGCTGCGGTCCACGCTCATCCTGATGTGCTGGACGCTCAACCCGAACTCCCGGCGCAGCTTCGACGACTACTGGCCGGGCGGCGAGGCGATCGACGTGCTCGGCTGGGACTGCTACAACAGCGGCGGGAAGTACGACCGGTATACCGACCCGGCGCAGGTCTTCACCCCGATGATCAACAAGTCGAAGGCGCTGGGCAAGCCGTGGGGGCTGGCCGAGACCGGCAGCGTCCGCATCGCCGGCGACAGCAGCGGCACCGGCCGGGCCGCGTGGATCCGGTCGATGAGCCGCTACCTCGACGCGCAGCGCCCGCTGTGGGTGGCGTACTACGACTACGAGGTGGCCGGCGGCGACTTCCGGCTCCTCGACGCGCCGAGCCGGGAGGCGTGGCGGGCCTGGTGCGCCGCCTCCTGACGAGGCTCAGATGCCCCGGCCGCGCTTGTGCAGCGTACGCAGGACGCGGTCGGGGTCGACGGCCCGGCTGGCCACGGCCAGGGCCAGGTACGCGCGCGGCTCCCGGGGGTTGCGCGACAGCGTGCGCCGCGCCCAGCGCACGGCCTCGCCCCGGTTGCCCAGCGCCGCCTGGGCGAACGCGATCTGCCCGCTGACCCGGGCCTCGCCGGCCGGCACGGTGGCGAACTCCGGATAGCGGCCGAGCAGCCACTGCAACGCCACGGAGATGGTCTCCCAGCGCTGGGCGAAGTAGGACTGCTTGTGCCAGCGCACCGTCACGTACGGCTGCGCCAGGTTGACCAGCGGGGCGTGCCGGGCGGCCCGGAGCAGGAACTCGTAGTCCTCCGCGTAGCTGCCCGGGATCTCCTCGTCGACGAGCCCGATGCCGTCGAGCAGCGCGTCCCGGCGGATGAGGAACGTCGACGGGTGCAGCTCGGTGTGCCGGTCGCGCAGCAGGGCGGCCAGCGGCACCCGGTCGACGGGCAGCACCCGGTCGACCTGGCGGCCGTCGTAGTCGACGCGGATGCCACAGCTCACGAACGCGCCGTCGCCGGCGGCGGCGAGCGCCGCCACCTGCGCGGCGAGCTTGCCGGGCAGCCACTCGTCGTCGTCGTCGCAGAACGCCACCAGGTCGCCGGTGGCGGCCAGGATGCCCGTGTTGCGGTTGCCGGCCAGGCCGGGGGTGCGCTGGTTGACCAGCACGGTGATCCGGGGGTCGTCGGCCAGCGACCGGTCCGGCTCGGACTGGTCGTAGACGACCACCGCGTCGACCCGACCCGGGTAGTCCTGGCCGAGGATCGCGTCGAGGGCCTTGCGCAGCAGCTCGGGGCGGTCCCGGGTGGGGACCACGGCGGTCACCGACGGGTACGTCGCGCCCGACTCGGCCGTCGCGCCCGCGTCGTTCACCGGCTCGGTCATGGTGCCTCCGTGGAACCCGGGCGGCCGAGGCCGACGTATCCGTACCGCAGACGCAGGGGCAGCGTCGCGGCGCTCACCACCACCCGGCTGCGCGACGGCAGGGCCGTGCGCCAGGCGTCGTCCTGCCGGACCCGCAGCGGGCCGGCGTTGAACCGCAGCGGGTTCCCGGCGATGCTGTGCGCCCGGCGCAGCGGCGCGGGCGACGGGTCGAGCACCCGCAGCGCCTCGGGGTCGTCGGGCAGGCCGGCGAAGCGGCGCAGCCGGGCGACCGTGCCGCGCGGGTCGGCGGTGAAGTCCTCGTAGCGCAGCCGGACCACCGGCGCGCGGGTGGCCAGCAGGTGGAACGCGGCGTTCTGCGCCGTCCACAGCTTGCTCACCGTGAACGGCGAGAAGGTCGGCATGTACGCCTCGGCGTCGACCACCTCGGGCCGGCGCACCTGCTTGGCCCACGAGTAGGCCACCGCCCGGCTGTCCCGCACCAGGTGCAGCACCCGCAGGTCGAGGTCGTCGGCCCAGCGCAGCGCGAACGCCGTGGACGCGTGCTTGCTGGAGTCCACCACCAGCCGCGCGCCGGTCACCGCCATCGCGGCGGCGTAGATGCGGGTGTAGAGGTCGGCGTAGCGGCGCACCTCGTCGAGTTGTGCGGCGGGCAGCTCGGCGCGGGCCAGCCGGGGGATGTGCCGGGTGCGGTCCACCGCGTCCTTGAGCGCCAGCACCTCGGCGCGGTCGACCGCCGACCAGCCGCCGAAGGCGTGCTCGCCGACGCGCTGCCAGAAGTCGCAGGCGGTGAACCGCTCGCCGCAGCCGCACCGCTCGTCGCCGCCGAGCGCCCGCTCCCACAGGTGCACCACCTCGCCGACGGCGCAGACGTCGGGGTGCTGGGCGAGGATCAGCTCCAGCAGGGTGGAGCCGCTGCGCCCCAGCCCGCCGACGAAGAGCACCCGGGCGCTCACCGCCACCACCTGCGCCGACCCGGCGCCCGGCTGGCGCGGACCAGGTCCTCGACGATCCGGCCGACCTCGGTGGCGGCGGCGACCCGGGGGTCGGGCCGGTCCGGGTCGGCCGCGAGGGCGTACGTCAGCGGGTCCGCCACGCCCTTGTCTAGCGCCTCGACCAGGTCGGCCTCGGCCTCGGCGAGCTTGACCATCCCGGCCGCGCCGAGCCGGCGGGCGAAGAGCTGCTGGTGGTTGTCGACGTGCTCGTCGCGGGTCGGGTCCCGGGGCACCACGATCGGCAGGTGCCCGTGCCGACGGGCCTCGGTGATGGTGGCGGGACCGCCGTGGCAGACCACCAGGTCCGCCTCGGTCATCGCCCGCTGGAGCTCGTCGTGGGCCAGGAACGGCGCCCCGCCCGGCAGCCGGGGCGCGCGGCTGCGGCCGTGCTGCACGACGAGGCGGACCTCCGGCGCGGCGGCGTCGCGGCCGGCGTGCCAGCGTTCCAGCCAGTCGACCAGCCGGTCGAAGCGGTGCACGTCCGTGCCGACCATGGCGAGGATCGTGCGGGGGGCCGGGGAGTTGCCGCGCTGGCGCGGGATGGGCAGGCTCACAGCAGGTTTCCCACCACGGTCGCCTTCGGGTAGAGCCGGCGCTGCTCCTCCCACTGCACGAGCATCGCCGAGAGGAACGGCCGGCACAGCCGGGCCGACAGCGTCGGGGTGTCGATCCGGTCGTACACCTCGATGTAGACCGTGGGGATGCCGCGCAGCCGGGCCACGATCACGAACGGCAGGGCGACCCCGGCGCCGGTGGTGACCACCGCGGCGACGTCCCGCCCCCGGAACACCCGCACGGCCAGCCACAGGTTGCGGGCCAGGTTCTTGAAGTTGCGGGTGGTCGGGTGGTATGCCCAGACGACGTCCTCGCCGTCGAGCAGCGAGCGGGCGTCCGGGGTGTCGAAGGTCACCCAGGAGCGGGCCCGGTCGCGGTACCACGGTGCGAGCGCCACCAGTTGGGCGAGGTGCCCGCCGCTGGAACCGACGAGCATGACTTCACCAGACTCCACGTCCACCCGCCTCCCGAGGGCCCACCGCGCCCCGGGACGCGCCCACCGGGGGCGGTCGACCGGACGGCGCGACGCCGCCACAATGTAGCGGCCTCCGGAACTGAAACATAAGTGGCGTTCACCATCATCCGGCCTGTCGGATGGTTGCCAGCAGGACCTTCCGCCAATGCCGGGCTCCCCCGTTGCGCACCTAGACTGCCGCTGACAGCACCGGGGGCGAGGGGATCGCGGATGACCGACCAGACGGCCGAGGCAGCGCAGGGTGCCGGCGACGGGGTGGCCCCCGACCCGGTCACCGTCCTCTACGTCTGCGGCATGCCGCGCAGCGGCTCCACGCTGCTCGACCTGATGCTCGGCCAGTTCGTCGGGCACTGCGACGTCGGCGAGCTGTTCTACCTCTGGCAGTCCGGCGTCGAGCGCAACTTCCGGTGCGCCTGCGGCGAGCACTTCGACGCGTGCCCGTTCTGGGGCGAGGTGGGCCGCCGGGCGTACGGCGGGTGGTCGCAGATCGACGTGGCCGACGTGCGGGCGCTGCAGAGCCGGGTCGACGCCACCGCCAAGATCCCGCTGATCGTGAACCCGGGGATGTCCACGGCCTTCCGGCGGGACCTGGACCGCTACGTCGAGCTGCTGACCCCGCTCTACCGGGCGGTGGCCGAGGTGTCCGGGGCCCGGGTGGTGGTCGACTCGACCAAGCGCCCCTCGCTGGCGTACATCCTGGCCCGCGCCCCGCAGATCGACCTGCGGCTGGTGCACGTGCTGCGCGACCCGCGCGGAGTGGCGTACTCGTGGAGCCAGGTGGTGGAGCTGCCCGAGGGCACCTCGACCAAGGGCCGGATGAACCAGCGGTCGGCGCGGCTGACCGCCCGGCGCTGGGTCACCGTCAACGCGATGGTGGCCGCGCTGGGCCGCCGGGGCGTGCCCCGGGTCACCGTCCGGTACGAGGACCTGGTCCGCGACCCGCGCGGGGAGCTGGGCCGGATCGCGGCGCTGACGGCCGACGTGACCGGGGTCGTCGACCCGCTGGAGTTCCTGCGGGACAACGAGTTCGAGCAGGCCGGCTCGCACGCGGTGGCCGGCGGCCGGATCCGGATGCGCAGCGGCCCGATCACGCTGGCGCTGGACGAGAAGTGGCGTCGCGAGTACGCCCCGGGGCCCCGCCGCCTGGTCGGGGCGATGACCTGGCCGCTGCGCCGCCGCTACGGCTACCGCTAGGTGAGGTGTTAGGAGGGGGCCCTTCCTATACCGCAAGCGTTAACAGGGGGCCCTTCCTTACGCCGCGGCGGCGGCGAGGTGGGCGTCGAGGGTGTCGATCAGCTCGGGGGCCCGCTCGTAGTCGAACTTGCGGGCGAAGTGCGCCCCGCTGGCCAGCGCGAGGGGCAGATCCTCGGCGGTCAGCGACTTGGGGTGGTTGAAGGTGCTGTTGCGGAAGTCGAAGTAGCGCTTGCAGTCCGGCACCAGGTTGAACCGGTCGGCGCTGCACACGATCGTCTGGAAGACCGCCTCGACCGGGGAGAGGCAGTGTCGGAAATATTCCACCACGTCCGGCCGCCGGTCGAAGTAGTCCCGCAGGTAGGCCACCACGGGCCAGCTCAGTGAGGAGAACGCCGACCCGCCGTGCAGGCGCAGGTCGGGGCCGAACGGGGTGCGGGCACGGCGGCCGAGGGCCAGCCCGTACGACACGTGCACCCGCACCAGGGGCTGCACCCGGTTGACCGCCTGGAGCGGGCGGAGCAGCTTCTTGCCCCGGGGGCTGAGCGGCAGCACCCGGCGGTGCTGGAAGTGGTAGCGGGAGCGGACGCGGCTGCGCGGCCAGTGGCTCTCCGGCCCGAAGGCGTCCCAATATTCCATGAACCCGTCGGCGCCCGAGTCGACCAGCTCCGCCTCGGACTCGCCGAGGGGCCGCAGCGGGTAGTCCTGACCGGTGATGTTCACCAGCCAGTCGACCTGCACCCCCTCGTCGTTCAGCCAGTCGACGGCGGCCATGTAGCGGTCGACATGACTGAAGTCACCGTATCCACCCTCGTGCATCTGCACGACGACGTCGGTCATCGAACGCAGCTCGGCGAGGTCCGGCGGGGCACCGTTCACGTCGTGGCTGACGTGCACAATGCTGTCGGGACTGTACTTCTTCACCGCGTGCACCAGCCGGTTCAGCTGCTCGGGCGACCGGTGGCTCTGGATGTGGTAGCAAAACCGCACCCGCCTATCCTCCCTTGCGACGCCGTTGCTGGAAAGCGACGCTTCGTCGGCTTCCCCTGACCGCCCGGATCAGGGAGACTCAGGTTTCCGCCGTGACGCCGCCCGTCACGGACGACTGGCCGGTCCGGTCCAAAGGGAGCGACACACCCCGATGCCCTCGTCTCACCACGCCGATCTGCGCGACTCAGACGGCCCCACCCTGATGACCTACCTCGAGTGGCTACGCCGCCGGTGGTGGATCCTCGTGGTGGCCGCGCTGCTCGGCGCGGGCGCCGGCATGCTGGTCAGCCAGGTGCAGACCCGCACCTACGTGTCGACCACGTCGCTGCTGGTCCGCCAGGTCGGCCCGGACGCCAACCCCGGCGCCAAGGTCAACCTTGACACCGAGGCGCAGGTCGTCCGCTCCCTGGTGGTCGCCGAGCGGGCCCAGGCCCTGCTGAAGACCGACCTCCCCGCCGAGGATCTGGTCCGGTCGCTGTCGGTGACGGTGCCGCCGAACAGCCAGGTGCTCCAGATCGCGTTCGAGGCGGGCAGCCCCGAGGCGGCGCAGGCGGGCTCGCACTCCTTCGCCCAGGCGTACCTCGACCTGCGGCTGGCCACGGCCACCCGGTCCCTGGAGAACGAGACCACCGCGCTCAAGCAGCAGATCACCGAGACCAACAAGCAGCTCGCCGCCGTCGCCGGCAAGATCGCCGCCGCGCCGCCGAACTCGGTGGAGCGCGCCCGCGCCGAGGCCGACCGCAACGTGCTGACCAACCAGCTCGCCAGCCTCAACAGCCGGCTGAGCCCGCTGCTGAGCACCGCCCTCGACCCCGGCGAGATCATCTCCGACGCGCCGCTGCCCCGGAAGCCCAGCTCCCCGAACACGACCCTCAACCTGGCCAGCGGCCTCGGCGCGGGGCTGCTCTTCGGCATCGTGGTCGCCCTGGTGCTGGACCGGCTCGACACCCGCGTGCGGCGCGGCCGGGACGTCGCCGACCGGCTCGGCGTGCCGATGCTGCTGGAGCTGCCGACCGGCCAGGCCGGGCTGACCATCCTGCCGGCGGGCCACGAGGTCTCCCGCGAGCTGGGCCGGCTGCGCAACGTGCTGCTGTCGACCATGCCCGAGCCGCAGCCCGGCCGGGGCCGCCAGCTGCTGCTCACCGACACCTCGCCCGGCCCGGCGGCCGGCTTCGTCGTCGGCAACCTCGCCGCCGCGTACGCCCGCACGGGCGCGCAGGTGGCGGTGGTGACGACCAAGCGGGACTCCCCGCTGCCCACGATGCTGGGCGGGATCAAGCCCCGGCACACCCTCGCCGACGTGCTGCGCCACGACGTGTCGGCGCTGACCGCGCTGACCCCGGCCCCCGGCCTCGGCCAGTTGCGGGTGCTGTTCCCCGGTGCCCTCGACACCGAGGTGGAGCTGCCCGTCGCCATGATGCTGGAGGTCCTCGGCGAGCTGGCCGCCCGCTTCGACCACGTGCTGATCGAGACGGCCCAGCCGACGGCGGCGGTGGAGGCGCAGGCGCTGGCCCGGCACGTCGACGGGGTGATCCTGGTGATCGAGGGCGGGCAGACCCGCAGCAGCGAGATCACCGCCGCGATCCACCAGTTCGAGCAGGTCGACGCGCCGGTGCTCGGCGCGGTGCTGGCCCCCCGGCTGGCCGAGCGCGTCCCGGCCCCGCCCGCGGCCCCGGCGGCGCGGCGGGACGGCCCGCCGTCGCCCCGCCCGCGGCCCAACCCGGTGCCACCGCAGGCCGGCCCGCCCAACATCGAGTCGACGATGATCCTGCCCCGCCCCGCCACCAGCAACCGGGACAACCGCCCGTCGGCTGGTGGGCCGGACCACCGCCCCTCGGCCGGCGGCCGGGACGCCCATCCGCCGACCGGCCCGCAGGCCTCCGCCAGGCCGACGCCGCCCCCGGCGGTCCAGGGCCCGCCGCCCGTCCCGCCGGCCCGGCCGACGACGCAGCCGAAGCCCCCGGGCAAGTCCACCGTCTACCGGTCGTCACGGGACTCCGACGGTGTCGACCCGGGCCGATACTCGATGGCCCTCGACCCGGTCGAGGACAGGGAGTGAACCGCCGGCGCGCCCTGGGCAGCACGCTCTCGGTGGCGCTGGTCGCCGCGTTCGGCGCGGGCTGCGCCGAGGAGCAGCCGCCCGGGGCCACCAACGTGGTCGACCCGGGCTCACCGGCCCCCCGGCCCACCCCGACCCCGAGCCTGCCGACCGCGCCGCTGTCGGGCAAGCCGGTCGCCGAGGAGGTCGCGGGCCGCCAGGCGGTGGTGGTGCCGGTGCGGGTGACGCCCGGCACGAGCCCCGTCGGGCTGGCCGAGGCCGACGTGGTCTACCAGGAGTTCGCCGAGTCGGAGAGCCTGCACCTGACGGCGGTCTACCAGTCCCGGGACGCCGCGAAGGTGGGCCCGGTCGCGGAGATCCGCCCCGTGGACATCCGCACCGTCGGCGTGCTGCACCCCTTCGTCGGCTACGCGGGCGGGCCGACCGGCTTCCTCAACCAGTTCGCCGCCGCCGAGCTGAAGGGCGTCACCCCGACGCAGCGCGAGGGGGCGTTCCCGTCGGGTCAGGCGTCGACCGCCGCGCTGCGGGCGGCGGCCCCGAAGGGCGGCGCCGCGCCGACCCCCGTCCTCGACCACGCCACCCCGGGCGCGCCGCTTGCCAGCCAGGGCGTCGCCCCGGCCGGCAAGCTGACGATCGCCGCCCCCGGGCACCCCACGCAGACCTGGACGTACGACGCGGCCAGCGCGTCGTGGCGGGGCAGGATCGGCAAGGTCACGGTGAGCGTCGCCTCGGTGGTGGTGCTCACGATGGAATACCGCACGCTCACCGTGCGTAAGCCGAGCCCCCGCTCGCTGCCCGGGGCGAACGTCTACGGCTCCGGGCCGGCGCTGGTGGTCTCCGGCCCGTCCAGCGCCAAGGCGCAGTGGAGCAAGCCGGGGCAGAAGCTGGTCTGCAACGTCACCGACGAGGGCGGCTTCCAGGTCCGGCCGCAGCCCGGCCCGGCCTGGGTGATCTACGCCCCGAAGACCGCCAAGGTCAGCGTGACATGACCATGGCCGCCCCGCTCCGGCCGGCACCGGAGCCGGCACCGGCGGGACGGCGTCCGGCCGGCCCGCCGCAGCACCCCGCGCAGCACCCGCCGGAGCCAACCCGGCGCTGGTCGCTGCGGCTGCCCGTCGCCTGGCCGGTGACCGCGCTCTTCGTGCTCTACCCGGTGTGGTGGGCGTTGGGCCTGCCCTCGTTCATCTTCGCGATCCTCGCCATCCCGATGGCGTTCCAGCTCTACCGGCGCGGCAACGTGAAGGTGCCGCCGGGCTTCGGGATCTGGCTGATCCTGCTGGCCTGGGTGGTGCTCTCGGGGCTGATGCTCGGCATCACCGCGCCCAACACGCTCCCCCCGAGCGGCTCCGGCCGATTCATCGGCTGGGGCATCCGGGTGATGAACTACACCGCCCTGACGGTGACGATGCTCTACGTCCTCAACCTCAGCGAGCGGGAGCTGCCGCGGGGCCGGCTGGTGAAGCTGTTCGGCTTCATGGCCGTGGTCACCGTGATCGGCGGGTACGTGGGCGCGCTGTTCCCGCAGCTCAAGTTCGTCGCGCCGCTCAACTACATCCTGCCCGCCGCCATCGCCAAGGAACCGTTCGTCAACCGGCTGATGCACGTCGAGGTCGCCCAGGTGCAGGAGGTGCTCGCCGGGGAAGCCAGTTCGCCCCGCCCGGCCGCCCCCTTCGAATACACCAACACCTGGGGCGAGAACATGGCGATCCTGCTGATCTGGTTCATCGTCGGCTGGGTGGTCCTCGGCCGGGGGCCGCGCCGGCTCACCGGCTACCTCGTGGTGGTCGCCGCCGTCTTCCCGATCGTCTACTCGCTCAACCGGGGGCTGTGGATCGGGCTGGTGGTCGGCGCGGTGTACGTCGCGGTGCGGCTGGCGCTGCGCGGCCGGGTCGTGGTGCTGGTCGGGCTGGCGCTGGCGAGCGGGCTGATGGGGGTGGCGGTGCTGGCCTCCCCGTTGGGCGACCTGCTCAACGAGCGGATGGCCAACGGCCACAGCGACGACATCCGGGCCACCCTGTCCAGCGGCGCGGTCGAGGCGGCCAACCATTCGCCGGTGCTGGGTTACGGGGGCAACCGTGCCCTGATCGGCAGCAACCGGTCGATCGCGATCGGCAAGTCGGCCGAGTGCAAGCAGTGCGGCAACCGGGAGCTGGGCAGCAACGGGCAGGTGTGGAACCTGCTGACCGGCCAGGGTTGGGTGGGCGCGTTCTGCTACAGCGCGTTCTTCCTGTGGTGCCTGTGGCGGTTCCGGCACGACAACACCCCGATCGGTATCGCCGGCAGCCTGGTGCTGATCCTGATGCTGTTCTTCCAGTTCCTCTACGGCTCGTTGAACACCACCCTGGCGTACGGGCTGATCAGCGTGGCGCTGCTCGCCCGCAACGACCTGCACCTGCGCGCCGAGCGCCGCGAGGCCCGGCTCGCCGCCGTCGAGGCCGCGTCCGCGCCGGCCGCGCCGGGTGCCCGGCCCGAACGGCGGTTCCGCTGATGCTCACCCCTCCCCCCGGCGCCGACGCGCGCGGCGCGTACCTGCCGGAGCTGGCCGGCCTGGTCTGGCCGGCGCCGGCCCGACCGGCGCTGCGGCGCGGCGGCCGGGCCGGTTTCGCGGTGGTGCCCTCGGCCGCGCGGCCGCGGCTGCTGGTGCCGGCCGGTTCCCGGCGGGCGGCGGCGGGCGCGGTGCGGCACTCCACGGAGGCGCAGAGCGCGAAGGCCCGGCTGCGCCGCGCGGTGCTGGCCACCGCGTTCCGCACCGGGCTGGGCCGGCTCGCGTTCCGGGACCGGCTGGTCGTCGACCCGGGCGGCAACGCGGGCGGCGGCGCGCTCGACGCGCACCTGGCCGCCGTGCTGGGCCGCCCGGCGCTGCTGAGCATCCACATCGGGCCGGCGCGGGCGAACCGCAAGCCGGTGGTCCAGCTCCTCGACGCCGCCGGCGTCCCGATCGGGTACGCGAAGCTCGGCGTCGACCCGCTCACCCGGGCCCTGGTCGAGGCGGAGGCGGCGGCGCTGGCCCGGCTGGCGATGCTCGCCGTGCCCGGCGTGCAGGTGGCCGAGGTGCTGCACCACGGCGTCTGGGGCGGGCACGCGCTGCTGGTGCAGAGCGCCCTGCCGGTGGGGCTGCCCCGGGCCGCGCCCGCGCCGGCCGTCGAGGCGGAGCGGGCCGCCATGGTCGCGGTGAGCCGTTGCGCCGGCGTGGACCACCGCCCGTACGCGGGCAGCGCCCACGACCGGCGGCTCGGAGCCGAGCTGGCGGCGCTGGGGGACCGGCCGGAGGCGGCCCGGCTGCGCGCGGTGCTGGACGAGGTGCGCCGCGTCGACCCGGTGCTGGGCCTGGGGGCCTGGCACGGCGACTGGAACGGCGGCAACAGCGCCGCCCTGGCCGACGGCCGGGTGCTGGTGTGGGACTGGGAGCGGTTCGCCGACGACGTGCCGCTGGGGTTCGACGCCCTGCACCGGCGGGTGCAGACGGCGATCACCCGGGCCGGGGTGGAGCCCCGGGCGGCGGCGGGGCGGCTGATCACCGGGGCGGCCGACGACCTGACCCCGTTCGGCCAGCCGGCCGGGGTCGCCGACCTGGTGGCCGTGCTCTACCTGGTCGAGCTGGCGGCGCGCTACCTGCGCGACCGGCAGGCCGAGGCGGGGGCCCGGCTGGGACACGTGGACGCCTGGCTGCTGCCGGCGGTGGAGGAACACCTGGCCGGACGGCCGGGTGCGGGAGGAGTGGCGAAGTGACGCTGGTCAAGGCACAGGCGCGGCGCGCGGTGCGGTCGGTGAGCCGGACGTACGGCCGGTGGACCGCCGGGTCGCGGCTCGCCCCCGACTTCCTCATCGTGGGTGCCCAGCGCTGCGGCACGACCTCGCTGTTCAAGACCCTGTCGCAGCATCCGGCGGTGCTGCCGGCGGTCTACCACAAGGGCGTGCACTACTTCGACACCGGCTACGACCGGGGGATGGACTGGTATCTCGGGCACTTCCCGACGGTGCGCCGGGCCGAGGCGGTCCGCGAGCAGGTCGGGGTGCGCGGGGTGACCGGCGAGTCGAGCCCGTACTACATGTTCCACCCGCTCGCGGGGGAGCGGATCGCGAAGGACCTGCCGGGGGTGCGGCTGCTGGTGCTGCTGCGCGACCCGGTGGAGCGGGCGTACTCGGCGCACACCCACGAGGCGGCGCGGGGCTTCGAGACGGAGGGCTTCGAGCGGGCCCTGGAGCTGGAGCAGGAGCGGATCGCCGGGGAACGGGAGCGGCTGCTCGCCGACCCGACGGCGCACAGCCACCACTTCCAGCACAACGCGTACCTGACCCGGGGCCAGTACGTGGAGCAGCTCGAACGCCTGGAGTCGATCTTCGGCCGGGACCGGCTGCACGTGATCGACGCGGACGACTTCTTCGCCGAGCCCCGGCCGGCGTTCGACGCGGTGTGCGACTTCCTCGGCCTGCCGCACTGGGCGGACATCTCGTTCGGCAAGCACAACGCGCGGTCCCGCTCGCCCATGGATCCGGCGCTGCGGACCCGCCTGGAGGAGCACTTCGCCCCGTACGACGAGCGGTTGAGCACCTGGTGGGGACGCGTGCCGTCGTGGCGACGGTAGCCCCGGCCCGGTCGGCCGCCGGCGAGCTGGGCGGCGCGGCGCGGCACGGGGTCGCGAACCTGCTCGGGGTGGCGGTCGCGGCGGTCGCCGGGTTCGGCCTGAACATCATCGTCACCCGCGGCTGGTCCATGTCCGACGCGGGCCTCTTCTTCGCCGCCACCAGCGCTTTCATGATCGCGTACGCGGCGGCGCGGCTGGGCACCGGCGTCGGCTCGGTCTACTTCATCAGCCGCTACCGCACGCTGGGCCAGCCGGAGCGGCTGCGCGCGTCGGTGCTGGTGGGGCTGCTGCCGGTGCTGGGGGTCGGCACGCTGATCGCGGTGGCCGGCTGGTGGGCGGCCCCCCGGATCGTGGCGCTGACGTTCGACGAGCCGGTGCCCGGTGCGGTACGCGCGCTGCGGGTGCTGCTGGTCTTCGTGCCGGTGGCCGCGCTGTGCGACTTCGCCCTGGCCGCCTGCCGGGGCTTCGGCAAGATGCGCCCGCTGCTGCTGATCGAACGCCTCGGCCGCACGGGGTTGCAGGTGGCCGGGGTGGGGCTCGCCGCCGTCCTCGGCCTCTCGGCGACGACGGCGCTGCCGCTGGCCTGGGTCGCGCCCTACCTGCCGGCCGGCCTGGTCGCCACGGTGTGGCTGGCCCGGCTGGTGCGGCGTGCCGAACGGGGCGCGCAGGTGCCGGCGGTGTCGCTGCGCGAGGAGTTCGGGCCGTACTGGCGCTACAGCGGGCCCCGGGCGCTGAGCGGGCTGGCCCAGATGGCGGTGCAGCGGCTCGACATCGTGCTGCTGGGCGCGCTGCGCGGGCTGTCCGAGGCGGCGCTCTACACGGCGGCCACCCGGTTCCTCGCCCTCGGGCAGCTCTCCGGGCAGGCGCTGTCCACCGCCGTGCAGCACCGGCTGGCCGAGCACCTGGTGCGCGACGACCGGGACGCGGCGGGCCGGCTCTACCAGGCCGCGACGGGCTGGCTGGTGCTGCTGGCCTGGCCGGCGTACCTGCTGTTCGCGGTGTTCGCCGAGCCGATGCTGCACCTGTTCGGCGAGGGATACTCCGCCGGGGCGCGGGTGACCGTGTTCCTGGCCCTGACGATGCTGGTGGCCACCGGCTGCGGCATGGTCGACACGGTGCTCAACATGGCCGGGCGCACGTCCTGGACGTTCTACAACGCGCTGGCCGGCACCCTGGTCAACGTGGTGCTGAACGTGCTGCTCATCCCGCGCTTCGGCATCATGGGTGCGGCGGTCGCCTGGTCGGCGTCCATCGTGATCACCAACCTGGTGCCGCTGGCGCAGCTGCACCACGCGTACCGGCTGCACCCGTTCGGCCGGGGCACGCTCGCCGCCGCCGGCCTCGCGGTGGCGTGCTTCGGCGTGCCGGCGTTGATCGCCCGCGCGGTGCTCGACTCCGGGCCGGTCACCCTCGCGGTGCTCGCGGTGCTCGGCACCGCCGGCTATCTCGCCGGTGCGTGGCGGCTGCGGCGGGTGCTCCAGCTCGACGCGTTGCGGGCCCTGCGCCGGGGCCGCCGACGCTGAGGCCCGGCACGGGTCTCACAGCCACGGAAACGACCGCCGGGCACGTCGGCGGCATGGGGAAGGTGCGGCAGACGATGAAGCGGTTCCACAGGGCGGCGGCGTTCCTGCTCGCCTCGGCGTTGGCCGTCACGGCCTGCTCCGAGCAGGCCCCG
Source organism: Micromonospora sp. DH13 (assembly GCF_020873825.1). Classification (NCBI taxonomy): domain Bacteria; kingdom Bacillati; phylum Actinomycetota; class Actinomycetes; order Micromonosporales; family Micromonosporaceae; genus Micromonospora; species Micromonospora sp. DH13. Next base: position 94,708 of record NZ_JAHWGR010000005.1, on the reverse strand, counting down.
GACTTCGTGCCGCCCCCGTCCAGCGCCGCGCCGACGGTGTCCCCCCGCACGACGGACGACCTGGCCACCACGGGCCGGGGCCCGGAGCTGCCCGCGAAGGGCGCCTGGCTGGGCGCGTGGGTGAAGCCGGACTGGCAGACCCCGGAGGGGCGGGTCGAGGCGCTCGCCGCGTTCGCCGCCCAGACCCAGGGCAACGTGAACCTGGCGCACATGTTCCACGAGTGGGAGGACGACTTCCCCGGCCCCACCGAGCACGCCTTCCAGGCCGCCGGGAAGCTCCAGATGATCTCCTGGTCCGGCGCGGACACCCGGTCGATCCGCGACGGCGTCTACGACCAGCTCATCCGGCAGCGGGCCGAGAAGATCAAGCAGTTCGGGGTGCCGCTGCTGCTGCGCTGGCGGTGGGAGATGGACCGGCCCAACCTGCAACAGAGCATCCACTCGCCCGAGGACTACGTGGCGGCCTGGAAGCGCATCCGGGGCATCTTCACCGAGGTCGGCGCGACCAACGCCGGCTTCGTCTGGTGCCCGCACGTGCAGGGGTTCGTCGACTCCTCCCGTGACGCCGCCGCGTACTATCCGGGCGACGACCAGGTCGACTGGCTCTGCACGGACGTCTACCCGGGCAAGGGGTTCGAGGGGTTCGCCCCGCAGATGGACAAGTTCATGGCGTTCGCCGCCCAGCATCCGCGTCCGATTGTGATCGGCGAGTTCGGCGTGACCTACCCGGGCTCGCCGGGGCAGCGCGGCGCGTGGCTGCGCGAGGCCGGCGACTACATCAAGCGGCACCCGCAGATCAAGGCGGTCGTCTACTTCGCCGCTAAGCAGACCAAGCCCGCGTACGACAGCACCTTCAACGACGACCCGGACGGCCTGGCCGCATTCCGGGAACTGACGGCCGACCCGTGGTTCTCCGCGCCGCCGCCCCCCACCCCGGCGCACGGCCCACGAACCCAGTGAACTCGTCTTTTCGTCCGGCGCGACCGGCTGTCCCGGCAACGGCCGACGCGTTGTCGGCCACAAGACGCAACCCGGGGTAGACGCCGCGCCTTCCGTGCGCGATTGTGTCATCGAGCTTTCCGTCCCCCGGTCGCCGCCTCAGCGCCCGGCGGTCACCGAACGGGTTCGCCCGCTCGCACGGAGGCACCTCACATCGATCTCCGCCGTTCATCCGGAGTTGCCCGTGGCCCGTTTCCCGGCGCTTGGTCGCCGACCTCTCGCGGTCCTGACCGCCGCCGCCCTGACCGTTTCCGGCATCCTCGTCGCCGGCCCGGCCCCCGCGGCGCCCGACCACACCACCGTGGTCGGCGCGGTCCCCTCCGCCCTCACCCCGAACATCGTGGACGGCACCGTCTTCGCCATCCACGACGCCGGCGACAAGGTCATCGTCGGCGGCTCGTTCACGCAGGTGAAGAACCGCAACTCGGACGTCACGATCGCCCGCAACTACGTGCTGGCCTTCGACAAGGCCACCGGCCAGGTGGACACCGCGTTCGCCCCGGTGGTCGACAACGAGGTCAGCGACATCCTCGCGGGCCCGACCGCCGGCACCGTCTACCTCGCCGGCAAGTTCAACACCGTCAACGGCACCAACCGCCGCAAGCTGGCCCTGCTCAACCTCGCCGACGGCAGCGTGGTCACCAGCTTCCCCAACCTGGCCTTCAACGGCCTGGTCAACGACGTCGTCAAGGTCGGCAACCGGCTGCTCGTCGGCGGCATCTTCACCACCGCCGCCACGAAGCCGCGCGCCGGCCTGGCCTCGCTCGACGCCGTCACCGGCGTGGTGGACGACTACCTCACCACCTCGCTGACCGAGCACCACAACTACGACGGGGTCAGCGGTGCGAGCGCCGGCATCGGGCCCGAGAAGCTGGCCGTCTCGCCCGACGGCACCCAGCTCGTGGTGATCGGCAACTTCAAGAAGGCCGACGGGGTGCTGCACGACCAGGTGGTCCGGCTCGACCTGGGCGCGTCCGCCGCGACCGTGTCGTCGTGGAACACCAACCGGTTCGAGCCGCGCTGTTCCTACAAGTCGTTCGACTCGTACGTGCGGGACGTCAGCTTCTCCCCCGACGGCAGCTACTTCGTCATCGTCAGCACGGGCGCCCCGTACGCGGGGACGCTCTGCGACGCGGCGGCCCGCTTCGAGACGTCGTCCACCGGCACGTCGGTCCAGCCGACCTGGGTCAACTACACCGGCGGCGACACGTTCCTCTCCGTGGGCATCACCGAGCAGGCGATCTACGTCGGCGGCCACTTCCGCTGGCTCAACAACACCTCCGCCACCAACTCGGCGTTCGCGGGCGCGGTGGCCCGGCCCAGCATCGCCGCGCTCGACCCGCTCAACGGCCTGCCGCTGTCGTGGAACCCGGGCCGGCACCCGCGCGGCTACGGCGTGGCGAAGCTGCTGGTCACCCCGGAGGGCATCTGGCTGGGCTCCGACCAGGAATACATCGGCAACTTCCAGTACCGCCGGGGGAGGATCGCGTTCTTCCCGCTCAGCGGCGGGGCCGCCCCGCACTCCACCGCCACCGCCACCCTGCCGGGCAAGGTCTACCTGGCCGGGTTCAGCAGCGGCTCCGTCAACGCGGTGCAGAGCCGGACGTACGACGGGACGAGCGCGATCGGCGCGGCCACGGCCGTCGACAACACCGACGGCACCACCTGGTCGTCGGCGAAGAGCGCCTTCTGGGTCGGCGGCACCCTGTTCTACGGGATGAGCGGCGCGCTGTGGCGGCGCACGTTCGACGGCACCACCTTCGGCACCCCGACGAAGGTCGACCCGTACCACGACGAGCTGTGGGACACGGTGGTGACCGGTTCCGGGCCGGAGGGCCAGACGTACGCCGGCAACACGGTGAGCTTCTACCCGGAGATCGCCAACGTGACCGGCATGTTCTACACCAAGGGCCGGCTCTACTACACGCTCAGCGGGCAGAACGGCCTGTACTGGCGTTGGTTCAACCCCGACAGCGGCACCGTCGGGGCGGACAAGTTCACCGCCGCCACGACCGGCTTCTCCGACTCCGGCGGGGTCTTCGTCTCCGGTGACCGGATCTACCTGGTCAGCCGGCTGCTGGGCAACCTGTCGTCGGCCAGCTGGGTCAACGGCGCGCCGTCGGGCAGCTGGACGCTGCGCAGCAGCCGCCTCCTCAGCGGCATCGACTGGCGGGCGAAGGCGGTCTTCGTCGGGCCGTGACCCGAGCGAGATTCGGGCCGTGACCCGAGCACGACGCCAGCGGTGACGAGCCGGGGCCGTACGGGCATCGCCCTGACGGCCCCGGCTCGCTACTGTCGTGACGTGCCCACCGAGCCTCTCCGCTGCGCCGGCGCGCTGATCGTCGACGACGACGGCCGCCTCTTCTTCCAGCGCCGGTCCCCGCAGCGGGTCCTCTTCCCCGACACCTGGGACATCGTCGGCGGCCACCTGGAGCCGGGCGAGGAGATCGAGGACACGCTGCGCCGGGAGGTCACCGAGGAGACCGGCTGGACGGTGTCGCACATCCTCGGCACGGTCGGCGAATACCGGTGGACCGGCAACGACGGGCTGGCCCGCGTCGAGAGCGACTTCCTCGTCCGGGTCGACGGCGACCTGGCCCGTCCCCGGCTGGAGGCGGGCAAGCACACCGAGTTCCGCTGGCTGACCGAGCGGGACCTGGCCGTGCTGGACGAACACCGCGACGTCAACGACGGGCTGATCCGGCGGATCGCCGAGGACGGCTTCGCGGCGCTGCGCTCGATCGGTCTGTGAGCGACGACGTCGAGCTTCCGCCGCACCGGTTCGCCGGGCTGGTCGCCCCGGCAGTCGACCGGGTCTTCGCCGCCGGCATCCTCGCCGGGCGGGACGGGGGCGGCGCGGAGCTCAGCCAGCGGTACGGCGGGCCGGCGGCCACCGGTTTCCTCGTCGAGTTCCGCACCCGGCTGGCTGCGCCGGGCGGGACGGTCGATCCGGCGGGCTTCGCCGCGGTCACCCGGTACCGGGACCCGGCGTCCTGCCAGCGGGCGCTGGACAAGCAGGTCGCGTACGGGATGCTGCACCGCCGCCCCGACGGCTGCCTCTGCGCCACCGAGCGCGGCCTCGCCTTCCTGGCGGAGCTGTTCCAGGTGCACGCCGAGGTGACCGAGGAACTGTGGGCCGGGCACGACGAGCGGGTGCTCCGGCTGGTCGAGACCCTGGGCCGGCTGCTGGCGCACGCGCTGGTCAGCGCCGAGGAGGAGACCGACGTGCTGGGCGACGCGTTCGCGGTGACCGCGCCGCCGTACGAGCCGGACGGCACCGCGCCGGGGGTGCTGCTGCTCAACCGGCTGGGCACGCTGCGCTACCACCGGGCCGACGCGCACGCCGCGGCGTGGACGGCGGCGGGGCACACCGCGCTGAGCGTCAGCGAGCTGCCGGCGGGCCCGGAGCGGCTGGCCATCGAGCTGGAGACGGACCGCCGGGCCGCCGGCCCGTACGCGGCGCTGACCGCCGAGGAGCGGCTGACGATGCTGGCGGACCTGTCCGCCCTGCCGGGCTGACGCCCCGGTTGGCGGTGGGCGGGGTCGGCCCCGGCGCTATCCTCCACCGGTGACCCGGAGTCGAACCAGGGAGGCAACTGCATGATCGGGATGGTCCTCGCGGCCGGTGCGGGGCGTCGGCTGCGCCCGTACACCGACACCCTGCCCAAGGCGCTGGTGCCGGTGGACGGTGACACCACCATCCTGGACATCGCGCTGCGCAACCTCGCCGAGGTCGGCCTCACCGACGTGGTGGTCGTCGTCGGGTACGCCGCCGACGCGGTCGTCACCCGCCAGGCGGAGCTGGAGAAGCGGCACGGCGTCACGCTCACCCTCGTGCACAACGACAAGGCCGAGGAGTGGAACAACGCGTACTCGCTCTGGCTGGCCCGGGAGCACTTCGCCAAGGGCGTGCTGCTGGTCAACGGCGACACCGTGCACCCGGTGAGCGTGGAGCGGACCCTGCTGGCCGAGCGCGGGCCGGGCATCCTGCTCGCCGTGGACACGCTCAAGACGCTGGCCGAGGAGGAGATGAAGACCACCTTCGACGCCGCCGGCCAGCTCACCCGCATCACCAAGCTGATGGATCCGGGCGAGGCGTACGGGGAGTACATCGGCGCGACGCTGATCGAGCCGCAGGTGGCCGACGCGCTCGCCGACGCTCTGGAGGCGACCTGGCGGCGCGACCCGAACCTCTACTACGAGGACGGCTACCAGGAGTTCGCCGAGCGGGGCGGCGAGGTGCGGGCCGCGCCGATCGGGGACGTCTCCTGGGTGGAGGTCGACAACCACGACGACCTGGCCCGCGCGCGGGAGATCGCGTGCCGCTACTAGCCCGGACGATCCTCACCCCGCTGCACATCGACGTGCGGCGGGGCGCGGTGGCCGACCTGGCGGCGATCCTGGCCGACGGGCGGATCTCCTCCGGCGGGGACGTCGCCGTGGTGGTCGGGCCGGGGCAGGGCGGGCAGATCGCCGAGCTGATCCGCCCGTCGCTGCGCTCGGCCGACGTGTTCACCGTGGCCGGGGGCACCCTGGAGGCCGCCGACGACCTGGGCGGGAAGCTGCGCGCCCGGTCGTACGACGCGGTGGTGGGCATCGGCGGCGGCAAGACGATCGACGTGGCCAAGTACGCGGCCACCCGGCGCGGCCTGCCCATGGTGACCGTGGCGACGAGCCTGGCCAACGACGGCATCGCCTCCCCGGTGGCGTCGCTGATCACCGGCGGGATCAAGGGCTCCTACGGGGTGCACATCCCGATCGCCGTGATCGTGGACCTCGACTTCGTGGAGGCCGGGCCGGAGCGGCACAACCGGGCCGGCATCGGCGACGTGGTGAGCAACATCAGCGCGCTCGCCGACTGGGAACTGGCCCGCCAGGTGCGCGGCGAGCCGGTCGACGGCCTGGCCGCGTCGCTGGCCCGGATGGGGGCGGAGGCGGTGCTCGCCCACCCGGGCGACATGACCGACGACGCGTTCGTCACCGTGCTCGCCGAGGCGCTGATCTCCAGTGGCCTGGCGATGGCGGTGTGCGGCACGTCCCGCCCGTCCAGCGGCGGCTGCCACGAGATCATGCACGCGATCGACGCGCTCTTCCCCGGCACCGCCTCGCACGGCGAGCTGGCCGGCCTGGGCGCGCTGTTCTGCACGTTCCTGCGCGGCGACACGCGCCGCTTCGCGGAGATGTCGGCCTGCCTGTCCCGGCACAACCTGCCCCGGCTCCCGGCCGAGGTGGGGCTCACCGACGACCAGTTCGTCGAAGCGGTGCAGTTCGCGCCGGCCACCCGCCCCGACCGGTACACCATCCTGGAGCACCTGGCGATGTCGGCTACCGAGACGCGGGAGCGGCTGGCAGACTACGCCGGTGCACTCCGCGACCTTGGCTGATCCCGCCCGCCCCTCCGTAGCCGACTTCCACCGGGTCAACCGGGGCGGCGGCCTGTTCAGCGAGTCGGTCAGCCAGTGGCTGGGCGCGGTGTTCGCGCTGGTCGCCCAGCGGCTCGGGCTGCGCCCCACGGCGCTGACGCTGGCCAACCTGGTGCTCGGGCTGGCCGCCTCGGTGACCGTGGTCGCGCTCGCCGACGAGGTGGCCGCCGGCACCGTCCCCGCGTGGGCGGTCGGGCTGGCGGCGCTGGTCGGCTGGCAGGTGGCGTACTCGCTGGACTGCGCCGACGGGCAGCTCGCCCGGGTGACCAAGACGGGCAGCCCGGCGGGCGCCCGGGTCGACGTGCTCGCCGACGTGGCCGCCCAGATCGCCCTGGTGGCCGCCCTGTCGGCCACGGCCGTGGCGCAGCGCCCATCGACGCCGACCTGGCTGGTCGCCCTGTTCGCGGGCACCTGGATGGTCAACCTGGTGACGTCGGTGATGCAGTCCGGCCCGAACGCGGCCAGCATGGTCACCTCGACTTCCCTGCCGGTGCGCCTGGTGAAGCTGGTCCGCGACTACGGCGCGGTGATCTTCGTGGCGGGCCTGGTGCTGGCGTTCGCCCCGGCCCTCACCTTCTGGGTGATCGTGGCGTTCACGGTGGTCAACGGCGGCTTCCTCCTGGCGAGCATCGCCTTCTCCGCCCGCGCCTCGTTGTAAGGAAGGGCACCTTGTTAACGCATTCTGCATAGCAGGGGCCCCTTCTTAACCGCCGCTGGGCGGGAGGGTGCGCTGGGCAGGAGAGTGCGCGGGGCGCGAGGGTGCGCGCGGGGCGGGACGGGGGCGGCGCGGTGCGGGCGGTGCAGAAGGTGCGCCATCGACGGGCCGACGTCGACGGGCTGGAGGTCTTCTTCCGCGAGGCCGGGCACCCCGGCCAGCCGGCCGTGCTCCTGCTGCACGGCTTCCCCAGCTCCTCGCACTCGTTCCGCGAGGTCATGCCGACGCTGGCCGACGTCGCGTACGTCATCGCGCCTGATCTTCCCGGCTTCGGGATGTCCTCGTCGCCGACCGTCGAGGAGTACGACTACACCTTCGAGAACCTCTCCCGGACGATCGGGAGCCTCCTCGACCAGCTCGGGGTCGGACGCTTCTTCGTCTACCTGCACGACTTCGGCGCGCCGGTGGGATACCACCTGGCCACCCGCGCGCCGGATCGCGTCCGCGGTCTCGTCGTGCAGAGCGGCAACGCGCACGAGGACGGCCTCGGCGGGCAGTGGGACGGCGCCAGGGCGTACTGGGCCGACCCGACCGACGACCGGCGCGCCGAGTTGCCGGACTGGTTGACCTTCGCCGGCACCCGTGACCAGTACGTCGCCGGGCTGCCTGAGCGCCTGCGCACGCTGCACGCGCCCGAGTCGTGGCACCTCGACTGGGAGCGGATGGGCCGGCCCGGCAACCTCGACGCGCAGTTCGCGCTGTTCGGCGACTATGCCAACCACCGCGCCCGGTTCGGCGAGATCGCCGCGTACCACCGGGACCACCAGCCGCCGGCGCTCGTGCTGTGGGGACGGCACGACGCGTACTTCGATGTCGACGAGGTTCTCGCGTACCACCGCGCCCTCGACCGCATGGACGCGCACATCTACGACGCCGGGCACTTCCTGCTGGAGACGCACGCGGCCGAGTGCGCCACCCTCATGCGGTCGTTCGTCCTCGACAACGTGTGACGGTGTGGGTGCCGATTTCGGCACCCACCAGGGAAACCCCTTCCGCGCCATCGACGGTTGTCGTACTGTAACAACTCGTAGGCAAGCGCTTTCCCACTGCGTGCGGCGCATACGGGAAGGCGTCCCTACGCACGCGGACGCACGTCCGTCACACCACCCCGTCCCTTGATCCCCTTCGGAGGACACGTGACCACACGTGAGAACGGCGCGACGCCCCGCCACCGGCGGTGGCGGCTCGCCCTGCTGCCGCTCGTCACCGCAGGACTGGTCGCCACCGGCCTGGCCGTAACCCAGACCGGCGCGCAGGCCGCCACCTGGCCGACGCCCAAGAGCACCACCACCGTGACCAGCACCCAGCCGGTCAGCGGCACCAAGGACTTCGGCCTGGTGCGCTACAAGGCCGGCGGCGCGATGGGCGACGGCGGCCAGAGCGAGAGCCAGAAGCCGCTCTTCGAGCTGGCCGACGGAGCCGTGGTCAAGAACCTGATCATCGGCTCGCCGGCCGCCGACGGCATCCACTGCAAGGGCAGCTGCACGCTGATCAACGTCTGGTGGGAGGACGTGGGCGAGGACGCCGCCACGTTCAAGGGCGGCTCGTCGGCGAACTACACGGTCGACGGCGGGGGTGCCCGGTCCGCCTCCGACAAGGTGTTCCAGCACAACGGCGGCGGCAAGCTGACCATCAAGAACTTCGACGTCAGCAACTTCGGCAAGCTGTACCGGTCGTGCGGCAACTGCTCGACCCAGTACAAGCGGACGGTCGTCATCCAGAACGTCACCGTGACCGCGCCCGGCAAGTCGCTCGCCGGCATCAACACCAACTACGGCGACACCGCGACCTTCTCGGGCATCACCATCTACGGCGACAGCAGCAAGAAGATCGCCATCTGCGAGCGCTACACCGGCAACAACACCGGCAAGGAACCCGTCAAGACGGGCAGCGGCCCCGACGGTACGTACTGCAAGTACACGTCGTCCAACATCGTCTACAAGTAGGCCCAGGCGAGCAGAGTCCGACCGTACCCAGGCGGGTCGCGCACACACGGTGCGCGGCCCGCCGCCTCGTCGACACCGCCAGAGACGGGCCCGGCCCGATGACCGGCAGCCCACCCGCCGGGCCGCCGTTTCACAAATGAAAAGCACCGATGGTACGACCTGAGCACCCGGGTGCGGCCCCTCCCCGACGGAGGAACCGCACCCGGTCTCCAGCTATCTCAGGTGGCCAGCGTGCCGGTCAGACCACCGTGCAGGCGACGCCGTTGAGGGTGAAGGCGGTCGGCTCGGCGGTGTTGCCGCTGGTGGTGGCTTGGAAGCCGACGTTGATGGTGGCCCCGGGGGCGATCGTGCCGTTGTACTCGACGTTGCGGGCGCTCACCTGGCCGCTGGACGGCGAGTACGTGGCACCCCAGCCCGAGGTGATCGACTGGCCTGACGGCAGGGTGAACGCCAGCGTCCAGCCGTTGATCGCCGAAGTGCCCGTGTTGGTGATGTCGATGCTGGCCGTGAAGCCGGTGCCCCACGAGTTCATCGTGTAGGCGACCCGGGGACCCGTGCCCCCGCCGGACGTGGGGGTGGGGGTCGGGGTGGGGGTGGAGGTGGGCGGCGGCGTGGTGGGCGGCGGGGTGCCGTTCACGCTGGTCACGAAGGTCATGATGCTGCGGGCGGGCAGCGTGACGGTGAGCGAGCCGTTCGACATCGTGAGCGCGTTCTGCGGCGCGACGGTCCGGCTCGCGTCGGTCAGCCAGTTCTGGACGCTGCCGGACGCGGTGGCGCCCGACAGGGTGAACTGCTGGCTCACCGACGAGGTGTTCTTGTTGACGGCGACGATGACGACGGTGTTGCCACCCCGGTACGCCGACACGTAGACGTTCGACGCCGGGTTCGCCGTCGCGTCGATCCGCGTGTAGCCGGGCCGGACGAACCGAGCAAAGTGCGCCATCATGGCACCGCGCTTGCTGATCTGGCCGTCCTCGCGCATGGGGCCGTAGCTGCGCCGCAGGTACCACCACACGTACGCCTGGAACTCGGCGTCCACCATGGCGCGGTGGATGTGCTCGCCCACGTCGAGCGCCTCCGGCCAGGCGTCACCCGAGTTGGTGTTGCTGTTGGGGTAGTAGACCTCGGTCATCCACAGCTCTTTGCCCGCACCCTTCTGCTTGAAGAGGGGGTACGGGAAGTTCGAGTACGACGTCCCGTAGAGGTGGGCCCCGATGATGTCCACGTTGGCCAGCGCGGTGGCGTCGTTGAGGATCGGGTCCGACATGGACTTGATGTACTGGAACGACTCGGGCGCCATGACCTTGGTGCTGATCGAGCCGGCGTTCTCCCGCAGGAACTTGACCATCTCGGCGGAGGTCCACCAGGTCCAGTCGTGGGCGTAGTCGGGCTCGTTCTGCACGGAGATGCTGTAGAGGGGCACCCCGTTGTTGCGCATGTACGTGGTGAAGTCGTTGAGGTGCTGCGCATAGGCGGCGTACGAGCTGGCCCGGAGCCGCTTCGCGTTGGTCTGGCTGCCCCGGGTGAAGGTCTCGATCATGCTGGCCGGCGGGTTCCACGGCGACGCGAAGACGGTCACCCCCAGCTCGACGGCGCGCTTCGCCGTCGCGAGGTCGCGGCCGAAGTCAGCCGAACTCTCGCCGACGGGAATCCGCAGAATGGAGAAGCCCAGCCGGCCCTCACCGGTGCCGAAGGCCGTCTCCCGCTGGGCGGCCGTCAGGTCGCCGATCCAGGCCGCGTGGGCCATGGCGCCGTACCCCTTGATCGTCTGCCGCTGCGCCGACAGGTTGATGGTCGCGGGCGCGGCCGAGGCTCCCGTCGCTCCCAGCAGCGTCCCGGCGGCCGCCGCGACCGGCACGGCCCCCACCGTCGTCAGTACGGTTCTCCGGCTCAGCGTGCGCCGCTCGCCGCCGACCGACTCGGTCTGATCCTGCGTCATGTTGCGTCCTCCTGGCTGGTGGTGGTGATACGCGCGTGCCCCGGTCCTGCCCGGACCGGTCGGCACCGCCCTCCAGCGTCGCCTTGGGGACTGCCCTTGACCCCGGCGTCAATGACCCGTCGGCTCTCATCGACTGACGCCACTGTTAGCGATAACAGATCGAAAGTTTAGGTTCCGTCGATAACACGGGTCAAGCACCCGGTGGGCCGGTGAGCAGGCGAACCGGCACCGGCTCGGGCGACGACCAACACGGTCCAGCCACCAGCAGGAAGGCCGCGAGCGCATCAACAACCTTTCAACGCACGCGGACAGCCTGGGGAAGGCGCGACCCGATCCGGCTGCGACTCCAGGCCAGCCCATCCCCTCACGGGACCGGCTCCGTCCCCGCTGTCCGCGCTCCCGCACCGCCCCGCCCACCGCGATCTTGCAGTTACGGCCCCGGCAATTAGGGTGAAGCACGTATCCGAGGGGCCGAAAGTGCAAGATCGGTGCGTCGTGGCGGGCGGAGGGGGCGGACCACCTTCAGCGGGTCGCCCGACCGGCCGGCGTCATCCGTGCGACCCGACGGAAGGCTCACTCAGGTGCATGACGACCATGGCGCCCTGGCCCTCACCGAACTCCCAGCCGGCGATCGCCTTGCTGCCCGGCAGGGCGGCGATCGGCCCGAAATCGCTTGGGCACTTACCGGGGCCGAGGTAGTACGCGCCGGCCATCCGTGCCCAGTGAGCGTCGAGGCACAGCCCGCGGAGATGCCGTCGTAGCGCATCGTCGCCGACCTGGTCCAGGGCCGATTCCCAGCGAGGGTCAACCACACTCGCCTCGGACGTGACGTACCCTTCCCGCACGAGGCTCTCGCCGATGTCGGACAGGCCGTCCGGAGCGCTCATCGTCCACGTCGCCGCCCGCATCGCGTCGAACAGCGAGCCGTCCGTCCGTGGCCGCAAAAGCAGGTGGGGAAACAGCCGGTAGCCATCGGGGGTGAGTTCGTCGAGACTCAGCGAGCCGGCCTGTAGCGCCCTGCCGATGTCCCTGCCCCACACCAGGGCCCGGTCGTCGTCCGTCGTGACGGTCAGCAGCGGCTGGAGCGCGGCGGGCCGCACCTCCGTGGCGATGAACGCCGATCTGGCCAGGTCATCCATCCAGCGGTCCGGGTAGAGCCAGTCGCCGCCGTTGTCGCCTGACCTTCCGTTGACGTCGGCGACGAGTTCTGCGGGATCAAGGTCCTCGAGCACATCGCCGGCGGTCTCGTCGTCGTAGTGGAAGACCGCGTACGTCCCCGCCGCGTCGAACTCCGCCAACGGCCGGCCGAGCAGCAGCCCGAACGCGTGACCAAGCAGGTCGTCCCAGTCGGACACGACGTCTCCTTCGGATAGCTGTCGCCCAGCGCGACCGGCACCCCGGGACCGCGCACAGGTGATCATGCCAACCCCGTATGACAGGCTGCGGGGCGCTGGTACGCGACACGGCTCCACACCTGTCGTTCTCTGGATGACCCGGACGCGTGAGATGCCCAGGCGCCCCTGAAGCTCCGCACTCCGGTACGGCCTTCGCCGCCAGAAGCACCCCGGCACCGCGTGACGGAGTCAGCGGCGGTCCCACCGGGGGCACCTATGATGTCGGTGGCACGAGAGTCGTTGATTGGTAGTTGTCGGTGGCACAAACGGTCGACAATGCAGGATTCCCACTCGGGCGGCGGCGTCTCGCGATAGCCGCAGCGGTCCTGGCCGTGGGTTGCCTCAGTGCGGCCTTCACCCTGCTGCACGGTCAGGAGAGACCGGCACAGGCACAGGCCCAGCCGGCCTCCATGGACAACACCGAGAGTGGCCCCGCCCGCTGCCCGGATGCCTGGGACGAGCGCTCTTCGCCGTCCGGCGGCATGGCTGATCTGGTGCCGACAGGGGCTACCGAGGTGCTCCTCTGCACCTACCGGCACGGCAGCGTGATCCCGTTACGGCTGGACGCCAGCAGGAAGCTCACTGAGCGCGTCGATGAGCTTTCGGCGTACCTGAACGGCCTGCCGACCGATCCACCCCAGGATGAGATGTGCCTGCTCGGTCAGACGGTCGAGCATGCGATCGTCTTCGGCTACCCCCAGGAGCGGGCCGTGTCGATACGCCTGGTCGACTGCGGCTGGAAGCGGGAAGGCGCGATCAGATACGGCGGCGACCTTCGAAAGGTAACCGCGTACTGGGGTGTCCACTGGAACGAGTAACACCGCGACGCTGTTCACACCCGCCGCACGCCACCGATTCGCGGTCCACCTGCCCGCCCCTGCAGCGATCTTGCAGTTACGGCCCCGACAAAAGGGGTGAAGCACCCTTCCGAGGGCCGAAAGTGCAAGATCGTCGCGTAGTGGGATGTGGAGAGGGGAATGTTGGCGGGTCAGGCTGGCCAGTTGGCCGGGGGTTCGCCGAAGGCGCGACGAGCGGCCCGCACAGCCAGAGCAGCGAGGGCGGCGTTGGCGCCACCGCCGATCACAGCACCGACGCCGAACGGCGCCACTCGACCGAGAACGATGATTCCCTGCTTGGTCCCGTACTTCGTGATGAAGTGTCGCCCCAGAACCTTGTTGATCTGGCGCAGAGTCTCGCCCGGCACCATGGCGACGATCTGACGTGCCCAGTGTTGCCCCGTACGCTCGGCGACCTTGGTGATGGTGGCGGAGCCGGACCCGCCGAGCATGATTCCCAGGACGATCGTTCGGCGACGCTCAATCTCGTCGATGGGGACCCCGTGGACTTCGGCGACCGAGAGCGCGAAGAGGGCGCTCAGCTCAAGAGACGAGAGGGCCTCGCCGGCCGACAGTGCCAGTGCGACACCCGTGCCGACGCCGGGTGCCGCTGCGGCTCCGCCCACCGCAGCACCCGTCGCGGTCAAGGCACTCACGTACATCCGCTCCAGATTGCGGATCACCTCTGCCGGCGTCGCCTCCGGGTTCCGCTGGCGGGCCCGGGTGATGTTCTTGCGTACCAGTGGGCTCTGCATGTCGATTGCCTTGTGCAGAAGGTCAAGGACTTGCTGCCCACGTACGGCTGCTTCCGAAACCGGCCCGTCGAAGGCATCTGCTGCCATGCCTTGAACTCCTTAGATCGTCACGTCCCCGCTACGCCGTCCTGGCGCGCGGGTCGTTGAGTGAGCGTCTGCGGCGTGGGCGACCCGATGACCATCCACTGTGGTGAGAACCACCGAGGCTACGGTGCGGCCTCCGGCCAAGGCCAGATCCGAAAGGACGCCCGCCAAGCGGACGATCAGGTGGTGGCACCGGCACGTCCGTCCGCTTCGTTCAGCGAAACCTCGAACGCCCACTGCCGTAGTAGCCGCCGGTGACGGTTCTCGACTGCTCAGGAAAGCACTGTGCCCCGGCTCCGAAGAAGGGAGCCGGGGCACAGTGCCGTGTTGTCGATGCGGGAGGTGACGCTAGTTGCTCTTGAGGGAGTCGACGAACGCGCGCCAGCCGTGGGCGTCGAAGGCCAGCGTCGGGCCGGACTTGTCCTTGCTGTCTCGGACGGCCACTCCGTCGCGGAGGTCCGCCACCTCGACGCACGCGCCGCCGTTGGAGTCGCTGCGGGTGGACTTGCGCCACACCGCGCCGGTGAGGTCCGGGTTCGACATGTCAGCCTCTACTTCATCTCGTCGGCGATCCGCCGGATGAGTTTCCGGGACTCCGCCGGCCCCAGGGCCGCAGCCTGGAGACGGCCCCAGAGCCGATTGTAGGACCGGAGCGCCTCGGGGCTGTCGAGGTAATCCGCGTCCGTGAACGTCTCCAGGTAGACGACGTCCGAGGCGACCTCCTCCCCGAACCGGAGGATGATGAAGTTGTACGAGGATGTCACATACGTCTCGGCATCCAGCGGAAAGACCTGGATCGTCACGTTCGGGCGGCCGGCGACAGCGGCGATATGGGACAGCTGCTCCCGCATTGCCGTCCGGTCGCCGAGGTCTCGCCGCAGCGCCGACTCGCTGAGGATGAAGTTCAGCTCCGGCCCGTCCGGGCGATCGATGACCTTTTGTCGTTCGAGGCGCACTGCGGTCTGCTGCTCTACATCGTCTCCTTCGATGATCGCCCGGATGTAGGGCTCGGTCTGGAGGATGCCGGGGATGACCTCGGACTGGTACCAGCGGATCTCCGCCGCGTCCGCCTCCAGGTCGAGATACTGCCGGAACCAGTCCGGCACGACGTTGCGGTAGCCGCTCCACCGCCCCCGCTGCCGTCCGGCGCGGGCGAGTTCCCGCAGCGGCTCGGCTTCCTCCCCGGCCACCCCGTAGAAGTCGAGCAGCAGCTTCAAGTCGGTCAGCCGGATGCCGGACTGGCCCAGCTCCAGCCGACTCACCTTGCTCGACGCCGAGTCGATGATCTCGGCGGCCTCTTCCTGCGTCTTGCCTGCCGCCTCGCGGGCGCGCTTGAGGGCGTTGCCGAGGCGACGCCGCTGGATCGTCGGGGTGACCATGCGGCGAGTATCCCGCCCCTGCTGCCGCCGATCCGGCGACACGCCGTGAGTTCCCAAATCAGGATCGTCTCGCTAGCCTACTTTTCTGGACTCCTAATTTGAGGAACCAGAAGGTCTTTCGGGAGGACTCATGGCTCGGCATGCGAAGAACCCGACGCGCCCCGGTCTGCTGCGCCGGCTCTGGCCCTTCGAGCGCCGCCGCGCGAACCCACTCGACTGTCTCTGCCCACCGAGGACAGCCCCGGATCGGCCCACGGCCTACCGGGCCGTCGGCGTGGCGCGGGTGCCCTACCTGCCGGAACGGGCGCTGCCGACCCTCGCCGGGGACCACCGCGCGGGGCGCTGGTCGTGACGGCGCGACGGAAGCCCGAGCGCGAGGACCGGGGCGAGCAGATCCAGGCCGCCGAACGGGAGGCCGCCCGGCAGCGGATCCTCGCCCAGGCCGAGGCGGAGCGGATACCCGCCGAGGAGAGCACCCGGGCGAAGCCGGACCGGCGGTGGCAGCGTGAACAGCCCTGAGCTGCTGCCGGTGGGCCGGCGGGTGGCGTACTGGCGGGGGCGGCGGAGACTGTCGCAGCAGGTGTTCGCCGATCGGCTCGGCAGGTCGAAATCCTGGGTCGACAAGGTCGAGCGGGGTGTGCGGTCGCTGGACAAGGTGTCGACGTTGCGGGACATCGCCGCCGTGCTGCGGATCGACACCGCCGTGCTCCTCGGCCGGGACGCCCAGCCCGCCGCCATGGCCGAGCGGGTCGAGGGGGTGGCGCGGATCCGGGAGGCCCTGTCGACGTACGAGATCGCTCTGGGTCGGCCGCCGGCCCGCGACGGTGCCGTGCCGGCGGACCGGTTGGCCCGGGACGTCGAGCACGCGTGGGTGACGTTTCAGCATGCGCGGTATCCGCAGGTGATCGCCGCCGTGCCGGGCCTGCTGGCAGGCTTGCAGCGGGCCGCCGCGGACGATCCGGGGTGGGGTGGGCCGCTGCTGGTGGAGGGATACCGGCTCGCCGCGTCGGTGCTGGTGAAGCTCGGCGAGGTGGAGCTGGGCTGGCTGGCGGCGGACCGGGCGATGGCCGCCGCGACCGGCGATCCCGTGCTGGTGGCCGCCGCTGCGGTGCAGCTCGGCCAGGTGTTCCGTGCGGCGGGACGGGCGCGGGCGGCGCAGTCGGCGGTGCTGGCCGCCGCGTACCGAATCGCGCCGGCCGATCCGGCGGACGGTGCGCCCGGCGCGTTGTCGTTGTGCGGGACGCTGCTGGTGCAGGGGGCCCTGTCGGCGGCCCGCCGGGGCGACGACCGCGCCGCCGACGAGTTGCTCGACGAGGCCGCCGGCTTGGCCGCCCGGGTGGGCGACGGCCAGGATCATCATCGGACCGCGTTCGGGCCGACGGCCGTGGACCTGGCCCGTGCCGCCGCAGCCCTCGACCTGGGCGACGCGGGCGGGGCGGTCGCCTGGCACGAGCGGACGACCAGGCGGGACGGCTGGCGGTGGCTGCCGCTGGAGCACCGCGCGGCGCATCTGGTCGACGCGGCCCGCGCCTACGCCTGGGCCGACGACCCGGCCCGCGCGGGTCGGGTGCTGCTCGACGCGGACCGGCTGGCACCCGCAGAGGTACGCCACCGGCCGGCCGCCCGGGAGGTGCTCGCCCAGATTGCCCGCGACCCGCACGCCCCGGCCACCATCGTTCAGCTCGCCGTCGCCGTCGGGGTGACCTGAGCATGACCGGGCCGTTCCTGTCGCTGGCCCAGATCCGCAACCGGCTGATCCTGACCGCCAGGGCGGTGCTCCGCGACCATCGGGCCGGGCCGGACGGCCGCTGCCGGGTGTGCCGGACTCCGGAGTGTCAGGTATCGACCGCCGCCCGCAACGTCATCCGCGCCGCCGCTGACTGCCGAGCGGCGGACGCAGATGGGCGGTAGCTCGTTCGGGCGCTCAGTCAGCTTGAGACGGCGGCCGGCGGTTTCGGCTGGTCCTGTGAACGCACGAAGTTGGTCGCATCGACGGTGGCGCTGACCAGGGCGCATGTCGTGGCGGTGAGGGCGAGCCAGAACGCTGCGGTGCTCTTCCAATCCTCGGCGATCCTCACCGTTACGACCTCGCGGGCCTCCGAGTCCTCGCCGGAGGGCTTCCCCCGACTGGTCGACCTGCTCGGATCCGGTTGACGGCGCCAGCCGAAGCGGGTGAAGAACTTGGCCCAGGTGTGGTTCGACCGGCCGCAACCGAAGATCACCCCGTTGACCTTCCGCCCGCACCGGCCGCCCTTCTGGGTGGTCACGCCGCACGTCGTCGGCGCCTTCACGGCGAGCACCCAGGCCGGGATAGCGATCATGATCGACGCCGACCAGGCAAGGCTCATGAGGTCGAGCGTCACGAGGTAGTAGACGACGCCGACGATGGCCAGCGCCTCAACGCCGAGCATCAGCAGGGCGTAGTCCCGCTTCAGCATGTGGGGCCTCCAGGTGGTCGAGAAGAGTGACGAGGTCGAGAAGGTCGGTGCGGAGCCGGGTGAGCTCGGCTGCGGTGACGCCGAGTTCGTAGGAGTGGTGGTGACCGGCGCGGGACAGCGCCCACCACAGGTAGCCGGCCCGGTGCCCGAGCTCGGGGCCGGCGTAGTGGGCGAGCAGCAGCAGCTTCGGCCGCTGCGCCCGGGTCAGTCCGATCTCCGGGCAGATCCGGGCCCAGTACCGGTCCATCGCTGCTTCCAGTTCATGGCGCAGCAGCCAGGCGCACGCCCGGGGCCAGGCTCCTCGCGCGCCCCGGATGACGCTGGTGAGCATGCGGTCGGCGGCTGCGAGGTACGGGGACGTCGTCATCGCAACCGCCGCACGAGCGAGGCGGTGTTGTCGACCATGGGCTGGAGGGGCATGGTCCGATGACCGTGGAGCGCCTGCGCCACCGCCTTGACCGTCCGGGTGGCCTGCCCGCCGTAGTCGCGGTCGAGCCGGGCGAAGAGGTCCGACCGGGGCGCGATGCGGCCGAAGAGCCCAAGGCTGAGCCGGTCCTGGACGGTGTGCGCCCCGCTCAGCTCCTCCTGGATCTGGTGGTAGGGCGTGCCGCGCTGGTGCTGGGCGGCCCGGTAGCGATCCATGCTCACCGACTCGATCGCGGACCGGCAGAACCCGGCCACCATCAGGTACTTCACCTCGTCCCGGATCTCGGCGGCGACCAGGGCGCGGGCATCGTCGAGGTAGCGGTCCGCCGGGTCGGAGACCGGGCGGACCTCGACGATCGAGCCCTCGCGGCGAGTCACCTCGCGGACGTCGGCCTCGATATCGAGCCGACGGATCGCTTCCGGCAGCCGGTCGTCGTGCGTGAACACGATGACCTGCCGGGTCAGGGCGATCTCCCGCAACACCTCGGCCAGGCCGTCGATCTTGGTGGGATCCATGCTCTGCACCGGGTCATCGATGATCACGAAACGGTGCGGACTGGCCTCGGCGCAGGCGCGGGGCAGAAAGACCGCCAGCCCGAGGGCGTGCAGCTCACCCTGGCTCATCACCGCGAGGGCGTTGGTCTCGACGCCGTCGGCGGCGACGGGGAACAGGACCCGACGGGTGTTGTTCACTCCTTCCATCCGCAGGTGGCGCATCTCGACGTTGCTCTCCTGCCGCAGCTTCTGCCAGATCCGGTCCGACTGCACGGCGAAGTCGGCCAGTCGATCGGCGCGCATCGCCTTGTCGGCGCTGTCGAGCGCCGTCCGGGCCTTGGTAAGCAGGGCGAGGGTCGGCGCTTCGGCCCGCACCAGGGTCGCGGCGTCGACCCAGCGCCGGATCGCGGCACCGGGCTCGCGCCAGGCGTCGTGACGCTGGGCGAGCCAGTCGGCTGCCGCCGACGCGAGGGTGGCGTGCGCTGCGACGACGCCGGGCCAGGCGGCCGGGTCGCCGAGCACGGCGAGAGCCTCGCGCATCGCCGCGCTCTGCGCGGGAAGGTGGGGTGCCAGCGCGGTGGCGGCTGGTGCTAAGAGCCGCCCCACAGCGCCGGCCAGCCCGTCGACCGTCCGCCGAGCGCGCGTGTGGGCCACCTCGGCCGTACGTGCCGCCTCGGCGGCTGCGGCCAGCCGGTCGAGTTCCTTCTCCGCCTGCGTACGCCAGTCCTGGTCGAGGGTGCCGACCTGGCACACCGGGCAGGGGCCGTCGCCCCGGTCGTGGTGCACATCGAGCGCGGCCCGCAGCAGGTGGGCGCTCCGGTCGGCGACGCCGCTGTCGGTGGCACTCGCCTGCCGCACCGCCGCCTCGGCCTCGTCCAGCGCGACCAACGCCGCACCGAGGTCGGGCAGGTCCTGCTCGGCGAGCCGCCGCGCGGCTGCCGCTGCGTGCTCCTCCGACGCGGCGGTGTCGCTGCGGGCGAGGTCGGCCAGCCTGGTCAGGTCGGCCCGGCCGGCCTGCGTGCCGAGGGCGCTCAGGGCGTCGCGGGCGCGCTCGTCGTCGAGCCTGCCGAGCTGTTCGCGCAGCTCGGTGAAGGCCGCCTTGAGCGCCTTGGCCCGGTCGTCGTAGACCTTGCGCCGCAGCCTCAGCCGGGCGTCGGTGTCGCGCAGCGCCCCGAGGCCGAGGATCGGCGCGATCGCGTCGTACAGTTCGGCCGGCGTGGCGGTGATGACCCGTTCGAGATCCCGGGCGGACAGGAAGGGCCGGTAGCGGGCGGCCTGGCCGAGCCACTGCGGCACCTGACCGGGCGGCATCGCGGCGCCGCCGATGGTCGTGGTGACCGTCGCGCAGGTCAGGTCGGTGGAACCGGCCGGCCAGGTGCGGCGGGTCGTCACCTGCTGGCCGGAGTCGAGCCGGAGGCTGAGGCGGATCTCCGGCGCGCCCTCGTGGTGCAGGTTCCGCCAGCCCTCGCGGAAGGCCGACGGGCGCTGCGCCCAGCGCGCGGAGTCCTCGGTCAGCGCATACTCGATGGCCTCGGCGATGCTGGACTTCCCGGAACCGTTGCGGCCCACGAAGACGGTGAGCCCGGTCTTGGGCAGCCGCCCGACCGTGACCGGCTGGCCGATTCCGCGGAAGCCGGCGACCCGGATCTCCTCCAGGAACGCCTGGGGTTTGGCGTCGACCGACTCGCCGGGCTCCGGCGACGGGGGAAGGGCCTCACCCCGCAGCGCGGCGTCGAGAACCTGCTCGCCGTAGAAGGCGGCACGGACCAGGTCGCCGACCTCGCGGGGCACCTGGGACCGCTGGAGGCGGTCGGAGAGTTCCTGGTAGAGCGTGAGCGTGTCGTCCATCAGACCCCCTGATGTTGTTGGCGCATCGAGGGAATCGCAGATCGATCGCCTAGACTGTCCTACTTACTGTTATCCGGGGATAACAGCAACAGGGTCGAGCTGGCTACCTCAGAATTCATACCGTGACCGCCAGAGCGAGGAGGTGAGCCATGGAGCCGGAGCTGATGTCGCAACGCGAGATCGCACTGCTCGCACGCGTCAGCAAGCCAGCGGTCATCACCTGGCGTCGGCGGCACCCCGACTTCCCCGCACCTGTCTCGGGCGACCACGGCCAACCGCTCTTCTCCGCAGACGCGGTCGTGGCCTGGCTGCTCCAGACCGGGCTCGGCCACGCCGACCCCGACACCCTGCGCGCCGAGCAGTCCATGCACACGCTGGCAGCGTTCGCCCGGCGGCACGGCGGCAGGCGCACGGTCGTCGTCCTCGGTGCCGCGCTGTGCCTCCGCCACCTCGCCGGCCGCACGCTGCCAACCGATCCCCTGCCGCTGGCCCGCCGCCTCGATCCCGAGGACGATTTTCTGTTGCGCGAGCTGGCCGACGCGCCTGAGCCTGCCAGGCTCACCCAACTGGTCGAGCAACTGATCGAGGGCGCCTATGACCCCTGGCGCAGTTGTCGGTTCCTGCTCAGCTCCGCCAACCGACTGGGCTGGCCGGAACTGACGGCCGACGCGCTCACCCCGGAGGTGGTCACCCTGATCCGCCGGGTCGCCGACCTGCCGACCCGGCTCCGCACCCACGGCACCGTCACCATCGCCGACGCGAACGCGGGCAGCGGCGACCTGCTGGCCGCGCTCGTGACCGATCAGGACCGCGACAACCTGCGCGTCAACGCGGCCGTCGCCAACGACGAACTCGCCCGCCTGGTGCGCCGGCAGTTGCTCCTCGCCGAGTTGCCCGAGTTCCAGTTCGACGTGCGCGCCGACGAGCTGAGCGAGGAGTTCGCCGACCCGGACCTCATCGTCACCCGGCTCCCCTACCAGCCGGCGGAGAGCCGCGACGCCCTCACCGACCTCGACCAGGTCGAGGCCATCGCCGATCTGCTCGGGCGGAGCCGCACGGCCATCGTCGTCGGCCCCGCCAGCAGCCTCGTCGACAGGCTTCGAGACGGGCCTGCGGCAATGCGCCGCGCGGCGTTGCTGCGCAGCGGTGTCGTCGAGGCGGTCGTGCGGCTGCCGGGCGGTGTCTATCCGGCCAGGCCCGGCTATCCCGCCGCGCTGTGGTTGCTGACCCAGGCACCGGTCCCCACCACCAGGGGCCGCGTGCTGCTCGCCGATCTCGGCGGCACCGCGCTCGACCAACCCACCATCGAGTCCGCAGCCGAGGACATCCTGCTCTGGCGGGCCGAGGGGCACCGCCCCGACGGGCACGATCCGCGCACCGGCCGGGTCGTCCCGTTGGAGAGCCTCGACCTGTATCGGGGTGCCGCACTCCGGCCGCCAGGGCCGGCGTCGGTCACCCTGCGGGCCCGGCAGGCCGCCGACCGCCCCGCGCTCGTCGGCGAGGTCGAGCGCCGCCTCACCGACGCCGAGCAAGAGGCCATCCGGTACGCGGCGGAGCACGGCCCCCTGAACACCGGGGCGGCGCAGCGCGACGGAGCCAGGCCGAAGGAGCTTTCCCTCGGGGCGCTACGAACGGCGCGCCGGGTCCGCCAACTTACCGGGCACCGCCTCGATCCTGAGCATGTCGGACCACGTGGTCACCACCGGGTCATCGGCCCGTCGGAGGTCCTCGCGCAGGCGTCCGGGCGCTGGATGGACCGGCTCGTGCTCGCAGCGGAATACCCGCACGTCACCTTCACCGACCCGGGGGACCTCGTGGTCACCCGCATGCCCCGGTTCGGCGTCTTCCTCGACGACGACGGCTTCTCGGTGATCGAGTTCCCGGCCTGCGGCCTGCGCATCTCTCCCGGCGACTCGTTGACCCCCCGGGTGCTGCGGGCCCTCCTGGCCACCGCCCGCAACACCGCCCGCAGCCCTGGCGCAGTACGCGGCCCGCGACTTCAGGACGCCACGATCCCCGACCTGAGCCGGGACGAGGCGACCCGCCTCGACGAGGTGCTGCGCCGCCTGGAGGAACGCGAGCGTCTACTGCGCCAGCAGGCCGACCTCCTGACCGAGTTGCGCGCGCTCACCGTGACCGGCTTCGCCGACGGAACCCTCACGACTCTGTACGGTACGAACTCCTGATCGAGAGAACGGAACATCACGTGCCACCACGTAAACGTGCCAGCGGACAGGCCGAACTGTTCGGCGTGTCCAGCACCAAGCAGATCCAGGACATCCTGTGGAAGGCCGCCGACAAGCTGCGCGGCTCCATGGACGCCGCACAGTACAAGGAGTTCGTCCTCGGCCTGGTCTTCCTCAAGTACGTCTCGGACGCGTTCGCCGAACGCCGCGACCAGATCGAGGCCAGCCTCTCCGACATCCCGGAGAACCGCCGCGCCGCCTTCCTCGACGAACGCGACGAGTACACCAGCGCCAACGTCTTCTGGGTCCCGGAAACTGCCAGGTGGGACTACCTGGTGGAGAACGCGCCCAGCGGCGTCGGCGAGCTGCTCGACGATGCCATGGACGCGATCATGCGGGAGAACCGAGCGCTGACCGGCGTCCTCCCGAAGATCTTCAACCGGGACAACGTCGACCAGAAGCGGTTGAAGGAACTCGTCGACCTGATCAGCGACGCCCGCTTCACCGGCCACGGCGATCGCAAGGCGCAGGACGTCCTCGGCGAGACGTACGAATACTTCCTGGAGCGGTTCGCCCGCGCCGAGGGCAAGCGGGCGGGCGAGTTCTACACCCCGTCCAGCGTGGTGCGGATCCTCGTCGAGGTGTTGGAGCCCTACGAGGGCCGGGTCTACGACCCGTGCTGCGGCTCCGGCGGCATGTTCGTGCAGTCAAGAGAGTTCGTGGAGAAGCACGCAGGGCGGGAGCACACCCACGACATCGCCATCTACGGCCAGGAGAAAAACGAACGGACCTGGCGATTGGCGAAGATGAATCTGGCCATCCACGGCATGGACCCGGTGGGCATCGGCGACCGTTGGGCAGACACGTTCGCCGACGACAAGCACCCGGACATGCGGGCCGACTTCATCATGGCCAACCCGCCGTTCAACATGAGCGACTGGGAGCGCCGCGAGCATGACCCGCGCTGGCGCTACGGCGCGCCGCCGCAGAGCAACGCCAACTACGCCTGGCTCCAGTACATACTTTCCAAACTGGGCGACCGCGGCAGCGCAGGCGTCGTCCTCGCCAACGGCTCGATGTCCTCCAAGCAGTCGGGCGAAGGGGAGATCCGCCGTGCGATGGTCGAGGCGGACGTGGTGGCCTGCATGGTCGCCCTCCCACCGAACCTGTTCCGCACCACCGCCATCCCCGCGTGCCTGTGGTTCCTCACCAAGGACAAATCACCGCAGGGCGCGAAGGCGCTGGCCGACCGACGCGGCGAAATCCTCTTCATCGACGCCCGCGCGCTCGGCACGATGGTCGACCGCACCGAGCGCGTCCTCACCGACGAGGACATCGCCAAGATCGCCGACACCTACCACGCCTGGCGCGGCACCAAGTCAGCCAAGGCCAAGTGCCAGACGTACGAGGACATGCCGGGCTTCTGCTACTCCGCAGACCTGGACGAGGTAGCCACCCACGACCACGTGCTGACCCCGGGTCGCTACGTGGGCGCTGCCGAAGCGGAGGAAGACCCAGACGCGGAGCCAATCGCTGACCGCATCGAACGCCTCACCAAGGAGCTGTACGCCCACTTCGAGGAGTCGACCCGCCTCGAGACTGTCATCCGCCAGCAACTGGAGCATCTCGATGCCTAACCTCATCACCACATTCTCTGATCTGGCCAAAGAGCATTCGATCGAGATCGGAGCGGGACGACCACGGACCGTAAATATTGACGGATACGAGCTTCCCATCCTACGTGTTGCCGATGTCTTGGATGGCAAAGTCCAGCCGAGAATCGAGGCTCGAACGCTAAATCGAGATACACAGGGCGCAGGATCTAAGGTATCAAGGCCCGGTGATGTTGTTCTCACGACCAAGGGCACCGTAGGGCGAGTAGCCCTAATGCCGCCCGATGGGCCAGCGTTCGCCTACAGCCCCCAACTCTGCTATTTTCGCCCTGCCGCCAACGGTCCACTAAGGTCGCGGTTCCTTTACTACTGGTTCAAGAGCGCCGAGTTCTGGAACCAGGCCAATGCACTTAAGAGCCAGACCGATATGGCCGACTTCCTCAGCCTCGGAGATCTTCAACGGATGCAGATTGGCATCCCACCCCTTAGCCGACAAGATGCCATAATCGACCTTCTCGGGGCAGTCGATGACAAGATTGCAGTCAACGACCGCATCGCTGCAACTGCGAACCAGTATTGCGCCGCACTTTTTGAAGATATCGTCGCGAGCAACGCCAAAGGGACCGCCGAATTACGCGACGTGGCTTTGATCAACACAAGAACTGTCAAGCCAACAGCGAATGGCAGCCTGCGATACGTAGACATCTCCAGCGTCGGCGATGGCACCCTTACATGGCCTGAACGCACCTCATGGAACGATGCACCAAGCCGAGCTCGACGTGGAATCTCCGTAGGCGATACTCTTTGGTCCACGGTTCGACCGAACCGCCGATCCCACACCCTTGTGCTCGACGAGGATCCGCTGCTTGTCGCATCCACGGGGTTCGCAGTCCTCACTCCTCGCGGCGTAGGCCCCGCGTTCCTCTACGAGAGCGCAAGAAGAGACGAGTTCGTTGCGTACCTTGAGAGCGTTGCCGAGGGAAGTGCTTATCCGGCCGTACGAGCTGAAAAGTTCCTAGCCGCACCAATTATTGACGTCATAGACGAACATCGAGACAGATTTGAGGCGCTTGCTTGGTCCGCCCGGCTACGCACCCATTCCGCAACGCAGGAAATCCGGGTGCTGGCAGAGATTAGAGGCACCTTGCTGCCGGAGTTGATGTCGGGGCGGTTGCGGGTCAAGGACGCCGAGAAGGTTGTCGAAGAAGCTGTTTAGGTAGAAGAAGAGTCCTTGGGGAGGGGCTAGGGATGGGATTCGACGGGCGGATGAACGAGGCTGGCTGGGAGGCGCTCGCGCTGGAGCAGCTCGGTGAGCTGGGCTGGGAGCCCGGGGCCGGAAAGGACTTCGCGCCGGGCTCCGGGCAGCGGCGGAACTGGGCCGACCTGGTGCTCGTCGAGGACCTTCGCGCTGCCATCGAGCGTCTCAACCCCGACCTGCCCCCCACAGCGGTCGCCGACGCGGTGCGGGTCGCCGCCGACGAACAGTCCGGAGCTGCGTTCGCCGAGAACCGCGAGGCGCACAAGCGACTGGTGCACGGCATCTCGATCGTCTACACCGACGCGCACGGTGCCGAGCACAACCCGACCGTGCGCCTGGTCGACCTGCACGACCCCGGCCGCAACGTCTACCGGGCGATCAACCAGGTCACGGTCATCGACGGCGACTTCCGGCGGCGGCTCGACATCGTGCTCTATCTCAACGGGCTGCCGGTCGCCATCGTCGAGTTGAAGAACGCCGCCGACGAGAACGCCACCCTCACCGGCGCGCACGCCCAGCTTGAGACGTACCTCGCGGAGTTCCCGCTCGCATTCCGGCACGCCGTGCTGTGCCTGATCTCCGAGGGGATCACCGCGAAGTACGGCACCCCGTTCACCCCGTACGAGCACTTCGCGCCGTGGAACGTCGACGACGAGGGCGTTCCCGTCGACACCACCGCGCCTGACTACGACGGCCCGGAGGCGCTGATCGTCGCTCTCCACGGCCTGTTCAACCAGCGGCGTTTCCTGGAACTGACTAGCGGCTTCGTCAACTTCACGCCGAAGGGCAAGCGGATCGCCAAGGCACACCAGTATTTCGCGGTCGTCCGGGCCGTCGAGTGCATCGTGCGGGCCTCGCGCAGCGACGGGAAGGCGGGCGTCGTCTGGCACACCCAGGGTTCCGGCAAGTCCGAGGAGATGGTCTGCACGGCGGCGCTGACCAGCCGTCAACCGGCGCTGAAGAACCCGACCATCGTGGTGCTCACCGACCGCACCGACCTCGACGACCAGCTCTACGAGACGTTCCAGGACAGCCAGTTGCTGCTCGGCCAGGAGCCGGAGCAGGCCGAGACCCGCGCCGAACTGCGGGACAAGCTGTCGAACCGGAACGCCGGCGGCATCATCTTCACGACCTTGCAGAAGTTCGGGCGTACGCGGGAGGAACGGGAGGCCGGGCGGGCGCACCCGCTGCTCTCCGACCGGCGCAACATCCTGGTGATCGTCGACGAGGCGCACCGCAGCCACTACGACAGCCTCGACGGCTACGCCCGCCACCTGCGCGACGCGCTGCCCTACGCCACGTTCATCGCCTTCACCGGCACGCCGATCGCCAGCGCCGAGGTGAACACCCGCGCCGTCTTCGGTGACTACATCGACGTGTACGACCTCAAGCGCGCCGTCGACGACGAGGCGACCGTGCGGGTCTACCACGAGCCGCGGATCATCCCGGTGTCGCTGCCGCCGGACATCGACCCGGACAGCATCGACGAGCAGGTGGAGACGCTCACCGCCAGCCTGGACGACGCCGAGCGGCGCAGGGCCGAGGCATACGCGGCCACCATGAACACCATCTACGGTGCACCCGACCGGGTCGAGACCCTGGCAAAGGACCTCGTCGCACACTGGGAGAAGCGGCGCGAGCTGATGAAGCCTCAGCTCGGCGGGCCGGGCAAGGCGATGCTCGTCTGCGCGACCCGGGAGATCTGCGTCCGCGTCTTCGATGCCATCAAGGAGCTGAAGCAGCGGGAAGGCTGGGCGGACCCGGCCGTCGACAAGGGCAAGATGAAGATCGTCTTCCATAGCGCCCCGAGCGACGAGGAGATGTTCCGCCCGCATCACCTGCGCCCGTCGCAGCAGAAGATCGTCCAGGCCCGCGCCAAGAACCCGGACGACCCGCTGGAGCTGCTCATCGTGCACTCGATGCTGCTCACCGGCTACGACGCGCCGCCGATCCACACCATCTACATGGACCGACCGATGAAGGGCGCCAACCTCATGCAGGCGCTCGCCCGGGTCAACCGTCGCTTCCGGGAGAAGCAGGACGGGCTGCTGGTCGGCTACGCCCCGCTGACCGAGAACCTGCGCAAGGCGCTCACCGAATACACCCCGAGCGACCAGGAGGACCAGACCCTGGGCCGGGACATCGACCGGGCGGTCAGCGAGGTGCACAACGAGATAGCCGCCATCGAGGCCATGGTGGCCCCGGTCAAGTGGCGGGCGATCCTCGACGACGCGAAGATCCCCGCCCGCTGGCTGCGGGCGGTGCGGAAGACGGTCAACTTCCTGCGCGATCCGCGCACCCCTGGCAACGCCGTCGAGCCCGGCACGAAGCCGCTGCACCAGCGGTTCCGCGACTCGGCGGGCCGGATGGAGCGGTTCTACGCGCTCTGCTCCAGCAGCAACTACTTCGTTGATCGTGCCGGCGACATTCAGCGCCTGCGCCGCGACATCCAGTTTTTCCGGGACGTCCGGGTCTGGATCGTGAAAGAGGAGGCCGCCGACCGGGAGGCCAGGGGCCTGCCCAACACGGCTCAGGTCGAACGCTACCTGGCCGCGCTCGCCGCCGAGGTGGTCGACGCCGCCGACATCACCGACATCTACGAGGAGGCGGGCCTCGGCAAACTCGACATCACCGAGCTCAACGAGGTCGCGTTGCAGCGCCTGCGGGACTCGGAGACCCCACACCTCGCCGTCTCCGCGCTCCGTCGGCTGATCGAGCAGAAGATGCGTGAGGTCACCAAGCACAACGTGGTTCGTCAGGAGCGATTCTCCGCCCAGCTCGAAGACCTGATGAACCGCTACATGCGCCAGCAGTTGACCAGCACGCAGCTCATCGTCGAGCTGGTCGAGCTGGCCAAGCAGGTGTCGGCGGACGCCCGGCGCGGCCACCAGTTCGACCCTCCGCTCAACCACGCCGAGCTGGCCTTCTACGACGCCGTCGCGCAGAACGGCGCAGCCACCGAGCTCATGGGCATCGGCACCTTGGCCGAGATCGCCCGGGAGCTGGTCCGGTCGATCCAGTCGTCGATCACGGTCGACTGGTTCTCCCGTGAGCCGGTGCGTGCCAAGCTCCGCAGCCACATCCGCCGGCTGCTGGCTCGCTACGACTACCCGCCGGACCACGAGCGCGCCGCCGTCGATCTGGTCATCCGGCAGATGGAGACCTTCGCCAACGAGTGGGCCCCGGGAGGCAACACCCAGCGGTGACCGGACGTCGACCTCACCGCAGCCAGGCAGGTCAGGTGCGGTGAGGTCACGTTTGACGGACCAGCCGGATCAACTGCACCGACCTGCACACCGTCGACAAACCTCGCCTGCGCCGACGACTCGGCAGGTTGGCACCGGCAGAGCTCCACCGCGTCGAAGAGTGCGTCCGACAGGTTCTCGGCCTGTAGCCGATCCGCTCGTCGTCCTCGCGGTCGGCCAGCAGCAGACCGAGGGGCGACACCTTGGGCGGAAGATCGCGCTCGATCAGGGAAGGAGTGGCATCGTGGCCGCTTGGAGGCCACTATTTCCGCGATCGGGCACGACCTTGCACCCCTCACCCCGCTGCCGTGTCACAGGGTCAGGTGGCTGGCTGGTCGGTGCCGGGAGCCGCGACCGGCACGCCCACCGAGGCTGCGATGTCCGCCATCCGCTTGTCGTACGTGACCAGCACGTCGAGCGCATCACCGAGAACCTGGGCACTCGCCACGTGCAGGGCATCCAACGTGCGGATCCCGGTGGGGAGAGCTGCCGCGAGATCCCGAACCTCCTCGGTCAGCAGGATCTCGGTGAAGTTTCGGGCCAGCATCTGCATGGCGTCCGGATAGTCGCCGATCCGGTCGAGGGTGCGTACCGTCTCGACGAATCCCACCGAGCTGGTCGCCATCGGCACACCAGCCCGGCTTTCCAGGAACTCTTGCAGCTCGGTGGCGTAGGTGCGGCCGGAGAGCAGTGTGATCAGGGCGGACGAGTCGAGGTAGATCAACGTTCGTCGTCCTCGCGGTCGGCCAGCAGCAGGTCAAGGGGCGACACATCGGGCGGTGCATCGTAACGGGGTAGCCGGTCGAGGTCGCTCGTGGTGGTCGCCTTGAGGCGGATCACGCCTTTGGCCACCAGGGAGGTGTATCTGCCGAGCGTCCCAGCGCCCGGCAGCAGCACGGCGATCACGCTGCCGTGCCGCGTCACCTCGATCGTCTCGCCCCGTTCCACCCGGGCGAACATCGCGCTGGGATTGTAGGAGAACTCGCGCACAGACACGGTGCTCATCGCACGCCTCCCTTGTGCCGACAACGCCACCACTGTACCCACAAACCGTTCTACGGCGGCACGACTACGCCTGCCTCGGCAGGGTGAGGATCTCGGCCCCGTCCTCGGTGATGGCGATCGTGTGCTCGCTGTGTGCCGTACGGCAGCCCGTCTTGCTGCGCAGCGTCCATCCGTCTTCGTCGGTGATCAGCTCGTCGGTGTCCGCCATGATCCACGGCTCCAGGGCCAGCAGCAGCCCGGGGCGCAGCTTGTAGCCCCGGCCGGGTCGCCCGGTGTTGGACACGTGCGGGTCCTGGTGCATCGTCGACCCGACGCCGTGCCCGCCGAACTGCGTGTTGACCGAGTAGCCGGCGGACTGCAACGTCGTGCCGATGGCGTGGGAGAGGTCGCCGATGCGCGCGCCGGGCCCGGCGGCGGCGATGCCGGCGGCGAGCGCGCGTTCGGTCGCGGCGATCAGCGCCACGCTCTCCGCGGGCTTCGAGTCGCCGACGATGAAGCTGACGGCCGAGTCCGCGACGACGCCGCCCACGGAGACGGCGAGGTCGAGGGAGAGCAGGTCGCCGTCGGCGAGCGCGTAGTCGTGGGGCAGCCCGTGCAGCACGGCGTCGTTGACGGAGGTGCAGATGTAGTGGCCGAAGGGCCCGCGCCCGAAGGACGGCGCGTAGTCGACGTAGCAGGACGAGGCCCCAGCCTCGACGATCATGGCCTGGGCCCACCGGTCGATGTCGAGAAGGTTGGTGCCCACCTCGCAGCGGCCCTTGAGCGTCTGGAGGATCTCGGCGACCAGGGCGCCGGCCTCCCGCGCCCGGGGCAGTTGGGTGGGGCTCAGGATCTCGATCATGCGGCGCCTTCCTCGTGCCACCAATAACTATCCCGGCCATACTATCCCGGTACTAGAATCGGCCGCATGGTCAGGTTGCCGCTCACCCCCGAGGAGGTCGAGCGCGGGCAGCGCCTCGGCGCCCTGCTGCGCCACGCCCGGGGGGACCGCTCGATGCTCCACACCGCGCTCGACGCCCGCGTCTCGCCGGAGACCCTCCGCAAGATCGAGTCGGGGCGCGTGGCGACCCCCGCCTTCTCGACCATCGCGGCGATCGCCGACGTCCTCGGCCTCTCCCTCGACGCCGTGTGGGCCGAAATCAACCGGGCCGAAATCAACAAGGCCGAGGTCGACAGGCCCGTGCGCGCCATCGAGCCGACCGACCCCCGCCGCCACGCACCCGAGCGGCTCGCCTCGTAGCAGCCGCCGAAAGGCCCGGGGAGGGCTCAGCGCGCCAGCGAGGCGTACACGTCGATCAGTCGCTTGGTGACCACGTCGGGGTGGAACGTGCGCTCGTAGCGCAACCGCGCCGGGGCGGCCAGCGCCGCCGCGCCCGCGCGGGCCACCGGCAGCGCGGCGGCCATCGCGGCCGGCTCCGGGGCCACCACCCAGCCCGTCTCGCCCTCCTGCACCCCGTGCGGCAGCGGGACGCGGCCCACCCCGGGGGCGGCCGTGGCGACGGCGGCCGGGCCGGTGCCTGCGGGCTCGCGGGGGGCGTCCGCGCCGACGAGGTACGGGATGCCGCCGAGGGCGGTGCCGAGCACCGGCCGCCCGCTGGCCAGCGCCTCGATGATCACCGTGGGCAGCACGTCGTGCCAGGTGGACGCGGCGATGATCACCGCGCTGGCGTCGATGGCGGCGCGCACCCCGGCGCGGTCCAGCGGCCCCAGATAGGTGACGTCGGCGCGCTCGGCGGCGGCGGCCTCGGCCAGGTGGCGCAGCTCGCCGTCCCCGGCGATGCGCAGCGGCCCGAGGGAACCGTCCGGGTGCCGCCGCCAGGCGTCCAGCAGCAGCCCCAGCCCCTTCTCGGGGGAGAGCCGCGCCATGTAGAGGAAGCCGTCGCCCAGCGGCGCGGGGATGCCCGGGTCGGGGATGCCGTTCGGCTTCACCACGATCCGCTCCGCCGGCACCCCGTAGTCGCGCAGGTGGTCGCCGACGGCGCTGGTGAGGGCGATGAACCGGTCCACCGAGTGCCAGGTGCCCCGGTGCACGGCCAGGGTGGTGGCCATCAGCGCGCTCTGCGCCCGCGACCCCCGGTAGCAGCGGTGCACGATCGCCGGCACGCCGAGCGCCCGGCCCCGGCAGTCCTGGCAGATCACCCCGTCGCGGAAGTAGAGCCCGGAGGAGCAGACCTGCCGGTAGTTGTGCACCGTCTGCACCACCGGCACGTTGTGCTTGTGCGCGGTCCGCACCACCCAGGGCGAGAGCAGGGGGTACGGGTTGTGCAGGTGCAGCACGTCCGGCCGGTGCTCGGTGATGAGCCGGCTCAGCTCCTGCTGGGCGCGGGGGGCGTAGATCGGGGAGATCGGCAGCAGCGCCTTCGCCGTCTTCGGCAGGCTCGGGATCTCGTCGGAGCTGCGCAGGAACGGCAGCACCTCCACCCCCGCCGCGCGGAGCTGGGCGATCTCCGCGTCGACGATGGTGTTCTCGCCGGACGGCTGGGCTTCCCGGTACCGGTTGTGCGCCACCACGATTCTCACGGGGATGAAGGCTACCGTTGAACGATGCCCGAACTTCCCGAGGTGGAAGCGCTCGCCGGCTACCTGCGGGAGCGCGCCGTGTCCCGGCGCGTCGACCGGGTCGAGGTCGCCGCGATCAGCGCCCTGAAGACGTACGACCCGGCGCCGGCCGCCGTGTCGGGGCGCACGGTGACCGACGCGCGGCGGCACGGCAAGTTCCTCGACGTCGTCTTCGACGACGACCTGCACCTGGTGGTGCACCTGGCGCGGGCCGGCTGGCTGCACTACCGGGAGTCGTTCCCGTCCGGTGCGCCGCTGCGCCCCGGCAAGGGGCCGATCGCGCTGCGGGTGCGGCTCGACGACGGCTCCGGCTTCGACCTGACCGAGGCGGGCACCCAGAAGAAGCTGGCCGCCTACCTGGTGGCCGACCCGGCGACGGTGCCGGGAGTGGCGAAGCTCGGCCCGGACGCGCTCGCCGCCGACCTGCCCACGTTCGCCGCGCGCATCCGCAGCCGGCGGGGCCAGGTCAAGGGGGTGCTGACGGACCAGTCGGTGCTGGCCGGGGTCGGCAACGCGTACTCCGACGAGATCCTGCACGCGGCGAAGCTGTCGCCGTTCGCGCTGACCGACCGGCTCACCGACGATCAGGTCGCCGCCCTGCACGGGGCGACCGGGCGGGTGCTGGGCGACGCGGTGTCCCGGTCGTTGGGACACCGGGCGGCGGAACTGAAGGGTGAGAAGCGTTCGGGGCTGGCCGTGCACGCCCGCACCGGCCTGCCGTGCCCCGTCTGCGGCGATACGGTCCGGGAGGTCAGTTTCGCCGATTCGAGCCTGCAATATTGCCCGACCTGTCAGACCGGCGGGAAGCCGTTGGCTGACCGACGGTTGTCGCGAATCGTACGGTGAGTAACGACACCCGGGGGTTACGGAGGGGATTCGCCTCCGGAGCGCCGATCCTCCCGGTCCGCGCCTCTACCCGGTCCGTCATCCATCGGTATAGTGGCCCGGTCCCCGGCTTTTCGCACCTGAGGTGGAGCCGGCCGGATCCCATGCGGCGCACTGGGCGCGAACTCCCTCGGGTCGACGTCCGGCGCGGGCCCCGCGTGGGAAACTGAACGGTGGGCGACCCGGGCCCTCACTGCGAGTGAGCGGCGCGCGTCATGCGGGAGGACATGGGTGAGGTGACGACTAGCCTCCAGCGCCCGGTAACCAACACAGGCCGGAGCCAACTCGTGCGGCACGTCGACAGCTTCGAGATCCAGCCGCCGACACCGCCGTCCCACAACGGTGTCCCCCGGTCGGCGTGGGCGCGGGCCCGCCGGCGCGTCTCCCGCTGGCACCGCCCCTACACGGCCGCCCTGCTGCTGGTCGACTTCCTCGCCGTGGTGCTGGCCGACTGGGCCGCGCAGGAGGCGTTCGGGCAGGCCCGGGCCGGCTTCTACAACGCCCAGGCGGACCCGACCTGGTTCTACACGGTCGCGTTCCTGCTGCTGCCGCTCGGCTGGCTGGTCATCCTCTGGGGCAACCGGGCCTACGACCGGCGCTACATGGGGCTCGGGCCGGACGAGTTCAAACGGGTGATCCGTGCCGGCGTGGCGGTGGCCGCCACCGTCTCGTTCATCGCGTTCGCCACCAAGACCGACCTGTCCCGTTACACGGTCGGTTTCGCGCTGCTCGGGGCGTTGGTGCTGATCCTGTTCGGCCGCATCCTGGCCCGGTTCACCCTGCACGCGGTGCGCCGCCGGGTCGGCCAGGCCGGGCACCGGATGGTGCTGGTCGGCACCCTGCCGGAGTGCCTGGAGGTCTACACCGCGGTCACCCGCAACCCGAGCGCCGGGCTGGTCCCGGTGGCCATCCACATCACCGACGGCTACGCGGCGGCCCGGGGCATCCAGACCCCCGTCCCGGTGTACGCGGGCCGCGACGTCCTCGCCCTGGTGCGGGAGGTCGGCGGCGACACGATCGCGGTCTGCGGCTCCGCCAGCGCCGAGCCGGGCGAGCTGCGCCGGCTGGCCTGGCAGCTCGAAGGCTCCGGCGTCGACCTGGTGGTGGCCCCGCAGCTCACCGACATCGCCGGCCCCCGGGTGCACATCCGCCCCATCGAGGGGCTGCCGCTGCTGCACGTCGAGGAGCCGACCCTGTCGGGCCCGGCGCTGCTGGCCAAGAACCTGATGGACCGGGTCGCCGCCGGCCTCGGCCTGCTCCTGCTCGTGCCGGTGTTCCTGGCGATCGGGGCGGCCATCCGGCTCTCCGACCCCGGCCCCGTCTTCTTCCGCCAGCCCCGGGTCGGCCACGAGGGCCGCACGTTCCGGGTGTGGAAGTTCCGCACCATGTACGTCGACGCCGAGGACCGGCTCGCCGGCCTGGTCGACCAGAACGAGACCGACGGCATGCTGTTCAAGATGAAGCACGACCCCCGGGTCTTCCCGGTGGGCCGCTTCCTGCGGGCCTCCTCGCTCGACGAGCTGCCCCAGTTGATCAACGTGCTGTGGGGCGAGATGTCGCTGGTGGGGCCGCGTCCGCTGCCCGCCGACGACGGCGACTTCCTCGGCGACGTGCGCCGCCGGCTGCTGGTGCGGCCCGGCATGACGGGGCTGTGGCAGGTCTCCGGCCGCTCCGACCTGTCCTGGGACGAGGCCGTCCGGCTCGACCTCTACTACGTCGACAACTGGTCTTTGGCATACGACCTGAGCATCCTGTGGCGCACGGTGGGCGTGGTGCTGGCCCGCAAGGGCGCGTACTAGCGCGCGGCGACGACAGCCGTCAGGATCGCGGGGTGGCTGGCAACCTCTCCGCCGTGCTCGGCGTCGTCTCCCTGGTCACCGCGCTGGGCGCCGCCCTGTACGCGGTGGTCCGGCTGCGCGCCCGCCGGGGCATCGCCACCGCCACCCAGCGGGCCACGTACGAGGTGCTGCACACCGCCGGGCTGGCCGCCGAGCCGCTGCGTACGGGCCTGAGCGCGGCGGGCGCGGCGAAGGCCGTACGCCATCTGCGGGCCCTCGTCGGCGCGGCCGGGCTGGCCCTGACGGACCGGGACGCGCTGCTCGCCCTCGACGGGCGCGGCACG
Organism: Micromonospora sp. DH13; assembly: GCF_020873825.1. Classification (NCBI taxonomy): domain Bacteria; kingdom Bacillati; phylum Actinomycetota; class Actinomycetes; order Micromonosporales; family Micromonosporaceae; genus Micromonospora; species Micromonospora sp. DH13. The sequence continues at coordinate 59,158 of NZ_JAHWGR010000005.1, read as the reverse complement.
CACCACGCCGACCAGCTCGTCGCGGCGGCCCGGCGGGCGGCCTCCGGCGGGCGGTCCACGGTGCTGGGGGAGGCGGAGCTGCACTGCGACCGGGTCGACTGCCCGGTGCGGGGCGCGGTGGTCGCGCCGCTGCGCGCCGACGGCCGGGTGGTCGGCGCGCTGATCGCCGTCGCCGACGACCAGCCCGCCCCGGGGCTGGTGCAGGCCACCCTGGAGACGGCGCACTGGGCCGGCAACCAGCTCGCCCTGGCCGAGCTGGACGCCTCCCGGGAGCGGCTGGCCCGCGCCGAGGTACGCGCGCTGCGCGCCCAGATCAGCCCGCACTTCATCTACAACGCGCTGACCGCCATCGGCTCCTTCGTGCGCACCGACCCGGAACGGGCCCGGGAGCTGATCCTGGAGTTCGCCGAGTTCACCCGCTACTCCTTCCGGGCGCACGGCGAGTTCACCACCCTCGCGGAGGAACTGCGCTCGATCGACCGCTATCTGACCATCGAGCGGGCCCGGTTCGGCGACCGGCTGCAGGTGCGGCTGCAGATCGCCCCGGAAGTGCTGCCGGTGACCCTGCCGTTCCTCTGCCTCCAGCCGTTGGTGGAGAACGCCGTCCGGCACGGGTTGTCCCGCAAGCCCGGCACCGGCATGGTGAGCATCGAGGCCCGCGACGCGGGTGCCGAATGCCACATCACGGTGGAGGACGACGGAGTGGGCATGGACCCGACGACACTGACCGCCGGCATCGCCGAGCTGGCCGGGGCCGGCAGCGACCCCGCCGACGACCCGGGCCAGCACGTCGGCCTGTCGAACGTCGACGAGCGGCTCCGCTCGGCCTTCGGGGACCGGTTCGGCCTGGTCGTCGAGACGGGCCTCGGCTCGGGCACGAAGGTGAGCATGCGGGTGCCGAAGTTCCACCCCGGTGTGCGGGTCGCCTCGTGACCAGCTCCGGCTTCCTGCGGGTGCTCGCCGTCGACGACGAGCCGCCGGCGCTGGACGAGCTGGCGTACCACCTGCGGGCCGACCCCCGGGTGGCCCGGCTGCACACGGCGGGCGACGCCACCGAGGCGCTGCGGGTGCTCCGCGACGCCGACGTGGACGTGGTGTTCCTCGACATCCGGATGCCCGGCCTCGACGGGATGGAGCTGGCCCGGGTGCTGCGCCGGTTCGCCCGGCCCCCGGCGATCGTCTTCGTCACCGCGTACGACGACGGGGCGGTGGACGCGTTCGACCTGGGCGCGACGGACTACGTGCGCAAGCCGGTGCGGGCGGAGCGGCTGGCCGAGTCGCTGCGCCGGGTCATCGGCTCGCGGGTGGTCGCCACGCATCCGGCGGCGCTGGCCCGCGCCGAGGAGGACCCGACGATCCCGATCGAGCTGGCCGGCACCACGCGGATGCTGCCCCGTTCGGCGGTGCGCTGGGTGGAGGCGCAGGGCGACTACGCCCGGCTGCACACCGCCGACGGCTCCCACCTGGTGCGGGTGTCGCTGGCCACCCTCGCCGAGCGCTGGGCCGACGCCGGGTTCGTCCGCATCCACCGGTCGTACCTGGTGCAGCTCAAGCTCATCGCCGAGCTGCGGCTGGTCAACTCCGGGTACGTGGTGGTGATCGACTCGGCGGAGCTGCCGGTGAGCCGCCGGCACACCCGGGAGCTGAAGGACAAGCTGGTGCGCGCCGCCAAGCAGGACTGGAACCGCTGACGCAGTCTGGTCGGCCAGGTTGTCCACAGCGCTCGTCCACGGGTTATCCACCGGGTTATCCACAGGTGTGGAGAGTTCTCCACAGGTTGTTCACAACGCTCCCCACCGATCTCCACAGCCGCTGCCTACAGTCAGCTGCCATGAGGGAACGCAGGATCCTGGTGGTCGAGGACGAGCGGACGATCGCCGAGTCGGTCGCCGCCCGGCTGCGGGCCGAGGGATTCACGGTGGAGACCGCCGGCGACGGCCCCACGGCGGTCGCCCGGTTCCGGGCGTGGCAGCCCGACCTCGTCGTACTCGACGTGATGCTGCCCGGCTTCGACGGCCTGGAGGTGTGCCGGCGGATCCAGGCCGGGCCGCCCGACGCCACGGCGGCGGCCCGCGCCCACCGGCCGGTGCCGGTCCTCATGCTCACCGCCCGCGACGACGAGACCGACCTGCTGGTCGGGCTGGCCGTCGGCGCGGACGACTACCTCACCAAGCCGTTCTCGCTGCGCGAGCTGGCCGCCCGGGTGCACGTGCTGCTGCGCCGGGTCGAGCGGGCGGCGGCCGCCGCGCCCGCCGCGCTCACGGTCGGCGACGTGGCGATCAACCAGGCCGAGCGTCGGGTGTCGCGGGCCGGCGTCGAGGTGCACCTGACGCCCATCGAGTTCGACCTGCTGGTGCACCTGGCCGGCCGACCGCGCACGGTGCTGCCCCGGGAGCGGCTGCTCGCCGACGTCTGGGGCTGGGCCGAGGGCTCCGGCACCCGCACCGTGGACAGCCACGTCAAGGCCCTGCGGCGCAAGCTCGGCGCGGACCTGATCCGCACCGTGCACGGCGTCGGGTACGCGCTGGAGGTCCAGCCGTGACCGACCGCCTCGTGACCTGGCTCAACAAGGTGCTGCCCCGCCCGCTCGACCCGGTCCGCTCGATCAAGGTGAAGCTCGGCCTGCTGCTGGTCGCGTCGGGTGCCGCCGGGATGGGCTACTTCTGGTGGGCCATCGGCTGGCTGCCGCCGATGACCTCGCTGACCGCGATCGGCCTGGCTCTGCTCACGTCGCAGGTGCTGGCGCACGGGATGACCTCCCCGCTGCGCGAGATGACCGCGGCGGCGGGGGCGATGGCCCGGGGCGACTACTCCCGGCGGGTGCGGGCCACCTCGCGCGACGAGGTGGGCGAGCTGGCCCACGCGTTCAACAAGATGGCCGCCGACCTCGCCGCCGCCGACCAGCGTCGGCGGGAGCTGATCGCGAACGTCTCGCACGAGCTGCGTACCCCGATCACCGCGCTGCGGGCGGTGCTGGAGAACCTGGTCGACGGGGTCGCGCCCACCGAGCCGGCCGCGCTGCGGACCGCGCTGGCCCAGACGGAGCGGCTCGGCCACCTCGTCGCGGACCTGCTGGACCTGTCCCGGTTGGACGCCGGGGTGGTGCCGCTGCGCCGGGTGCGGATCGACCTGGTCGACTTCCTCGGCGAGGCGGTGGAGCACGCGGCGGCGACGTCCGCCGGGGTCGGGCGCGACGTCCGGTTCCGGCTCCGCCCGCCGACGACCCCGCTGACCGGGTACGCCGACCCGGGGCGGCTGCACCAGGTCTTCGCCAACCTGCTGGACAACGCCGCCCGGCACAGCCCGCCGGGCGGGACGGTGCTGGTCAGCGCGGCGGAACGCGACGGCCGGCTGCACTTCGAGGTGGCCGACGAGGGCGACGGCATCCCGGTCGAGGAGCGGTCCCGGGTGTTCGAGCGGTTCACCCGGGGCGACCGGTCACCCGGCGGCGGCACCGGCCTGGGGCTGGCCATCGCGCGCTGGGTGGTGGAGCTGCACGGCGGCACGATCGCCGTCCTCGATCCGCACCCGGAGTCGCCCGGCGCACCCCCGGGCTGCCGCATCCGGGTCACCCTCCCGGCCACCGCCCCGCTCTGACCCGGTCTCTTCCTCTCTTCTCCCTTCCCGGCCCGACTTGTCCCTTCCCGGCCCGACCGAGGAGTCACCATGCCTGTTGCACCCCAACCCGCCGGGAGATCTTGGTACGAAACGGCCCCCATGAGGGCGCATTCGTACCAAGATCTGAAGGCGTCGGGGGCGACAAGCGGTGCTCGGCCCGTCGTGCTCGGCGCGGTGGCCGGTGCCGCCGTCGTCGCGGCGACGGTCGTCCCGCTCGACCGCCCCGGCCTCGGTTGGCCGCTCGCCACGCTCGTCGCCACGGCCGCCCTGGTGACGGCGGCCCGCGCCAAGTCCACCCCTGCCGCCACGGCGGCACCGGCGGCACCGGCCGATGCCACGGCCACGGCCCCAGCTCCCGCCGAGAGCGGCGGGGACGCAGCGGGGGTGGCCCGTCCCGACGCCACGGGGGCGCCGGGGCGGGCCGCCCGGCTGGCCTGGACCGCCGCGACGATCGCCCTCGTCTCGGTCGGGTACGTGCGGGCCGCCGGCTGGCTCTTCGCGCTCTGCCTGCTCGCCGCCGTGGTCACCGGAGCGCTCGCCGTGGTGGGCGCCCGGACGCCGCTCGGCATGCTGGCCGCCGTCGCGCTGACCCCGGCCGCCCCGTTCCGGGCGCTGCCCTGGGCGGTACGGGGTGCGCGCCGCGTCGGCCCGGCCGCCTCGACGCTGCGGCGCGCGCTCGCCACCGGCGCCGCCTCGGTGGGACTGCTCCTCGTCTTCGGCCTGCTGCTCGCCTCCGCCGACGCGGTCTTCGCGGACCTGCTCACCGGCGCGCTGCCCGAGGTCGGCGTCGGCGGGGCGGTCGGCTGGCTGTTCCGCGTCGCCCTGGTCGGTGGCGGGCTACTCGGCGCGGCGTACCTGGTGATCGCGCCGGCCGACCTGGACAGGCTGCGGGTCGCCCCGGCCCGGTCCGTGCGCCGGCTGGAGTGGGCCGTGCCGCTGGCCCTGCTCGACGCGCTGTTCGCCGCGTTCGTGCTGGTGCAGCTCGCCGTGCTGTTCGGCGGCTCCGCGCACGTGCTGCGCACCGCCGGCCTCAGCTACGCCCAGTACGCCCGCGGCGGGTTCTGGCAGCTCCTCGCGGTCTCCGCGCTGACCCTGCTGGTGATCGCCGGGGCGGCCCGCTGGGCGCCCCGCACCACCCGAGCCGACCGGGTCCTCGTCCGGGTCCTGCTCGGCACGCTCACCGCACTCAGCCTGGTCGTCGTCGCCTCGGCGCTGTATCGGATGCAGGTCTACGCCGACGCGTACGGGGCGACCCGGCTGCGCCTGGTGGTGGCCGCCGTCGAACTGTGGCTCGGGGCCCTGTTCGTGCTGGTCGGCGTGGCCGTGCTGCTGCTGCGGGCGGGCCGACTGCCCGTGCTGGTGGTGGGCACGGCGGTGCTCGCCCTGCTCGGGCTGGCCGCGGTGAACCCGGACCGGCTGATCGCCGAACGCAACGTCGACCGGCACCGGCAGACCGGCCGGATCGACGTGTCGTACCTGTCGGGGCTGTCGGCCGACGCGGTGCCGGCGCTGACCCGGCTGCCCGAGCCGCTGCGTTCCTGCGCGCTGCGGGACCTCGCCGGCACGTTGCCGGCCGACGGTGCCTGGACGGCCAACCTTGGCCGGGCGACCGCCCGCGACCTGCTCGCGGCGGGACCGATCGGCGCGCCGGCCGTCGACTGCGGGAACCGGTGAACCGGGGCGATGCGCCCAGCGGCCACACCGGTCTTGACATTCCCACCGATCGGGCCAGACTGCCGGGGTGGCCGCACCCGACGACCCCGCACCGGCACCCCGGGCACCGGCCCGGGACGAGACGCCGGGCGGCACCCCGGGCCAGGCGACAGGCGCAGCGGCGACCGCGCCCGGCCGGACCCGGATCGTGCTGGCCGAGGTGTCCCGCCGGGAGCCCGACGCCGACCGGGCCCGCGCCGAGCTGGCCCAGCAGACCCGGGTCGGCGAGGCGCTCGTCCGGGGCCTGGTGCGGGCCCAGCTCGCCCTGGCGCTGCGGCTGAGCCTGGTGGTGCTGATCGGCCTGGGCGGCCTGCCCTGGCTGTTCGCCATCGCGCCCTCGGTCGGCCGGGTCACCGTGTTCGGCATCAACCTGCCCTGGCTGCTGCTGGGGCTGGTCTCCTTCCCGTTCCTCATCGCCGTCGGCTGGGCGTACGTGTGGCTCGCCGAGCGCAACGAGCAGGACTTCACCGACCTGGTCCAGCGGCCGGAGCGCTGAGATGGGCAACGGGTACGTCGTCCCCGCGATCGTCGCGGTCACCCTGGTAACGGTCGGGATCGGCTTCTACGGGCTGCGGCTGGCCCGGACCACCTCCGACTTCCTCGTCGCCTCCCGCTCGGTCAGCCCGACCTGGAACGCCGCCGCGATCGGCGGGGAGTACCTGTCGGCGGCGAGCTTCCTGGGCGTGGCTGGGCTGATCCTCAAGTACGGCGTGGACGTGCTCTGGTACCCCGTCGGCTTCGCCGCCGGCTACCTGGCCCTGCTGCTGTTCGTGGCCGCGCCGCTGCGCCGCTCCGGGGCGTTCACCCTGCCGGACTTCTGCGAGGTGCGGCTCGGGTCGCGGCGGCTGCGTACCCTCGCCACCGCCTTCGTGATCTTCATCGGCTGGCTGTACCTCGTGCCGCAGCTGCAGGGGGCGGGGCTGACCCTGGCCACGCTGACCGGGGCGGCGTACCCGGTCGGGGCGCTCGTGGTGGCGGTGGTGGTCACCGCGAACGTGGCGCTGGGCGGGATGCGGGCCATCACCTTCGTCCAGGCGTTCCAGTACTGGCTGAAGCTGACCGCGCTCGCCGTACCCGCGATCTTCCTGGTGTTGCAGTGGCAGGCCGACGCCCGCCCGGCGGTGACCCCGCCCGACGGGCCGGCGTTCCGGACCGCGACCACCGTCGTGGTCGAGCACCGCGCGACCCTCACCCTCCCCGACGGCGACATCCGCGAGGTACGCCCCGGCGACCGGCTCGACTTCGCCGCCGGCGACCCGGTGCCGCAGGTCTCCGGCACGGCCACCGACGCCGCGGACTGGCTGCTGCCCAGCGCCGCCGGGGACGACGACCGGGGGCTGTTCGCCACGTACTCGCTGATCCTGGCCACGTTCCTGGGCACCATGGGGCTGCCGCACGTGCTCGTGCGGTTCTACACCAACCCCGACGGGGCGGCGGCCCGGCGCACCACGCTGGTGGTGCTGGCCCTGGTCGGCGTGTTCTACCTGCTGCCCACCCTCTACGGGGTGCTGGGCCGCATCTACACCCCGCAGTTGCTGGTGACCGGGCAGACCGACGCGGTGGTGGTGCTGCTGCCCGGCGCGGCGCTCGGCGACGGCCTGACCGGCCGGCTGCTCGCCGCGCTCGTCGCCGCCGGGGCGTTCGCCGCGTTCCTGTCGACGTCGTCCGGGCTGCTCACCAGCGTCGCCGGGGTGATCTCCACGGACGTGCTGGGGCGGGGCTCGGTGCGCGGCTTCCGGCTGGCCACGGTCATCGCGGGCGGGGTGCCGGCGGCACTCGCGCTGAACGTGTCGGGGATGGACGTCTCCCAGGTGGTCGGGCTGGCCTTCGCCGTCGCCGCGTCCAGCTTCTGCCCGCTGCTGGTGCTCGGCATCTGGTGGCGGGGGCTGACCGACGTGGGGGCCGCCGCCGGGGTGCTGGCCGGCGGCGGGGCGGCGATCGGGGCGGTGCTGGTCACGGTGCTCGGCCCGCCGCTGTCCGGCTGGCCGGCCACGCTGACCGCGCAGCCGGCGGCGTGGACGGTGCCGCTCGCGTTCACGGTGATGATCGCGGTGTCGGTGGCGTCCCGGCGGCGGTTGCCGGCCGACGTGGCCGGCACCATGCTGCGCCTGCACTCCCCCGAGGCGCTCCGCTCCGAAGGAAGGGCCCCTTCTTAACGCATCCGGTAGAGAAGGGTTCCCCTCTCACACTCCGGCGCTCAGGTGGCGCTGACGACTGCCGTGACCTCGATCTCGATCAGCGCGTCGTCGCGGAACAGCTTCGACACCTCGACGGTCGTGCTGGTCGGAAGATCACCGGTGAAGTACTTCCCGCGCACCGCCGCGTACTCGGCGCGGTGGGCCATGTCGGTGAGGTAGGTCCGGATGTTGATCACGTCGGCGAAGGTCGCGCCGCGCGCGGCGAGCAGTTGACCGATGATGTCCAGGGTCCGCTCGGCCTGCACCGTCATGTCGCCCGGCCCGACGATGTCGCGGTTGTCGTCGTCGAGGGCGACCTGACCGGAGAGCACGAGAAGCGTGGCACCGCCGAGGCGCACCTCGGCGACCTGGGAGTAGGGCCCTGCCGGGGCGGGCGCTCCGCTCGGGTTCACCAGTCTCGTCCGCACTGTCTGCCACCTCGCACCGGGATCCGAAGAACGACCTTCGTCAACCTACCCGAGCCGCCTCCTGCCCGGGGAGGAGGCGCAGGTCGTCCCTGGGCGGGAGCGGTCGCTGGCCAGCGCCGGATACGGTCGGAACATGACTGATGAGCACCCCGCGCTCGCGCTGCGTGGCCTCGCCAAGCGGTTCGACGGCAAGGTGGCGGTGGCGGGCGTCGACCTCGACGTGCCGGCCGGTTCGTTCTACGGGCTGCTCGGCCCGAACGGGGCCGGCAAGACCACCACCCTGTCCATGGCGGTCGGACTGCTGCGCCCCGACGCGGGGGGCGCCTGGGTGCTCGGGCACGACGTGTGGACCGACCCGGTCCGGGCGAAGCAGCTCCTCGGCGTGATGCCCGACGGCGTACGGCTGTTCGACCGGCTCAGCGGGGCGGAGCTGCTGGCGTACCACGGTCTGTTGCGCGGCATGGACCCGGCGGTGGTCGACCAGCGCGCGGCGGAGCTGCTCGACGTGCTCGCCCTCGGCGACGCCGGCCGGACGCTGGTCGTGGACTACTCGGCGGGCATGAAGAAGAAGATCGGCCTGGCCTGCGCGCTGCTGCACGGGCCCCGGCTGCTGGTGCTCGACGAGCCCTTCGAGGCGGTCGACCCGGTGTCGGCGGCCCTGATCCGGGACATCCTGCACCGGTACGTCGTCGGCGGCGGGACGGTCATCTTCTCCAGCCACGTCATGGAGGTCGTCGAGCGGCTCTGCTCGCACGTCGCGATCCTCGCCGAGGGGACGATCAAGCGGGTCGGCACGCTCGACGAGGTGCGCGGCGACCGCTCGCTGGAGGACGTGTTCGTCGAGGTGGTCGGCGGGCGCACAGCGACGGGCGAGGAGCTGGCGTGGCTGTCCCGGTGACCGGCGCGGGCCAGCGGGGCGCGACCACGGCGGTGACCGGGCCGGGCGGCCAGCCGGCCGAGCGGGTCCGCCCCGTTTCGGCCCGGCACTTCGTCCGGCTGAAGCTGCGGGTGATGGGCAACAACTTCCGGGGCCAGGGCTGGCGCATCGCCATGTTCGTGGGCGGGATGATCGCCGGGCTCTGGTTCGCCGCCACCGGCTTCTTCCTGCTGGCCGCCCCCGGGCTGGCCGACGAGCCGACGTACGCGCTGATGGCCGCCGCGTTCGGCGGCGGCCTGCTGGTGCTCGGCTGGCTGCTGCTGCCGCTGGTCTTCTTCGGGGTGGACGAGACGCTCGACCCGGCCCGGTTCGCCCTGCTGCCGCTGTCCCGGCGCACCCTGGTCACCGGGCTGTTCGCCGCCGCGCTGGTCAGCGTGCCGGCGGTGGCGGCGCTGATCGCGACCGGCGGGCTGGTGCTCACCTCGGGCCTGCTCGGCGGCGCGGCGGCGGCGCTCGTCGCGGCCGTCGGGGTGGTCGCCGGGCTGCTGCTCTGCGTCGCGGCCAGCCGGGCGATGACCAGCGCGTTCGCGACCATGTTGCGCTCCCGTCGGGTACGCGACCTGGCGGCCGTGCTGCTGGCGGTGCTCGCCGCGCTGCTCGGCCCGCTGCAGATCGTGGTGGTGGCCGCCGTGCAGCAGGCCGACTGGGACCGGCTGACCGGGGTGGCCCGGGTCGTCGGCTGGACCCCGTTCGGCGCGCCGTGGACGGTCGGCATCGACGTGGCCGAGGGGCGGGCCTGGGCCGTGCCGGTGAAGCTGCTGATCACCGCGCTGACGATCGGCGCGCTGCTGTGGTGGTGGTCCCGGTCGCTGGAGTCGGCCATGGTCGGGGCGGCCAGCGGCGGCCGGATCAGGGTGCGCGGCGGCGCGGCGAAGACCGGCGGCGGCGCGGCGGCGGGCGGCGCGGCGGGGGCTGTTTCCGGCGCGGTCGGGCAGCTCTTTCCGAAGGCGGTCGGCTGGGCGCGGCGGGACCGGTTCGGCGCGCTGGTGGCCCGGGAGTGCCGCTACTGGTGGCGGGACGCCCGGCGGCGGGCCAACCTGATCACGATCGCCGTGGTCGGCATCTTCGTGCCGGTGATGGTCAACTTCGGCGGGGCGAGCTTCTCCACCGGGGAGGGCATGGAGTTCGCCGCCCCCGACTCGTCCCCGGTGCTGGTCAGCATCTCGATGGTCTTCGTCGGCCTGCTCGCCTCGGTGACCCTGGCCAACCAGTTCGGCTTCGACGGCAGCGCGTACGCGGCGAACGTGGTCGCCGGGGTCCCCGGCCGGCTGGAGCTGCGGGCCCGGATGGCCGCCTTCTCGGTGTACGTCCTGCCGATGCTCGCCGTCGTCACCGTGATCCTGGGGATGCTGCTGGGTCGGCCGGCGTGGCTGGGCGTGATGGCGGGCAGCCTCCTCGCCACGTACGGTGCGGGGCTGGCGATCAGCGCCTTCGTCTCGGTGCTGGGGGCGTACTCGCTGCCGGAGACGAGCAACCCGTTCGCGATGAACAGCGGGGCCGGGGTCGCGAAGAGCTTCCTCACCCTGCTGTCGATGTTGGGCACGGCGGTGGCGAGCGTGCCGATGGTGGTCGCCGCGGCGTTGCTCGGCGACGCCTGGCTCTGGCTGGCCACGCCCTTGGGGCTGGCGTACGGGCTGGGCGCGGCGCTGCTCGGCGCGTACCTGGCCGGTGACGTGCTGGACCGGCGGGCCCCCGAGCTGCTGACGGCCGTGACCCCGCGCCGCTGAGCGTTGCCCAGCGGCGGGGCCGCGGTTCAGCGGCGGCGCAGGAACGCGTAGAACAGGCCGCTGTTGCTGGAGGAGCTGACGTTGACCAGTTCCCACCCGTAGTGGGCGAGGTATTCGACGGCCTCCAGGAGCTGGGTGACGCCGCTGCTGCTGAGTCGCGGGCGGGCGGCGATGGCGAGGTGCCGGTGGGGATAGCCCCGGAAGTCCACCTCGTTGCGGAGCACGGCGTCGGCGGCCACGACGCGGGTCTGGGCGAGCTGCTGCGGCGTCACGGGACTCATGCCCGGCACGATAGGAGCCCCCCGCACGCGTGCCGGCACAATGGGACGATGCCTGTCGTCGAGTCGGTGATCACCGTGCCGGTGCCGCCCGAGCTGGCCTTCGCGGTGTCGCAGACCGTCGCGCCGGCCCGGTACCGCTGGGACCCGTTCGTCCGCGAGCAGCACTTCACCGACGGGGCGACGCGCCCGGGCAAGGGCGTGCGCACCTTCACCCGATCCCGGCACGGCCTGACGATGGTCAGCGAGTACGTCTCCTTCGCGCCGCCGAGCCACGTCGGGATGAAGATGGTCCGGGGCCCGTGGTTCTTCGAGATGTTCGCGGGCGGGTGGCGGTTCGCCCCCGGCCCGGAGCCCGGCACGTCGGTCGCCACCTGGCGGTACCACTTCCGCTGCCGGCCGGCGTTCCTGCGCCCCGTCGCGCATCGGGTCGGGAGTTGGCTGCTCGGCCGGGACATCCGCCGCCGGATCGCCGGGTACGCCGCCGGCTGCACCGACCCGGAGGTGCTGGCCGCCGCCCGCCACTGTCTTGCCAAAGACCATCCGGGCGACCAGGTTTCGACCTAGAGCTACTCGCTTACGCACTCCGTCGCAACAAGAAAAGCATCTATCAGATTACGACGGATTACGCAGAAGCCGAAGCATCCTTGACGCGCCGAAAACAACAACCCTTAGTCGCAAGCCTTGCGGACAGCCACCCACAGGAACCTGCACATGAAGTCCTCTGACCTTGCGCAGGGCCCATTTCAATGCGCCAGCTCATCAGGTAAACAAATTAACCGAATGCACGTCCAGGACGCAAGCAGCGCGAGGTGTTCGACCGGATTCTTCGGTCGAACACCTCGCCAGTAATCTTCATTACCATAGATCTTGATCCAGCCAGCATGTCAGCAAGTCGTATCGCTCCCCCAGTCCCAGAGGAGAGTGTCGCTCACCCAACCCTTGTAGCCAGTGGTTACATCCCGCAGGTAGGTCCAGGTATTGGACGTACGACCATTCGCCGTTACCGAATCGCCGGTGACGAAGCAATAGTAATCCACGAGGTGAGAAGTTTGCCCATAGGCAACAACACCGCAGGACGTGTGCGGGCCCGTACGGATACTGGCGTTACTGACTTCAAAGAAGTTCCCGTAACGCCCGTCGCCATAAGTATTTGCATGACTACATGAAGCGCTGGCCGGAGCTGCAGCACCCAGGACGGTGGATCCGGTTGACACCAGCAGCAGGGTCGAGGTAACTGCAGCAAGCCTCTTGATGCTCATTGGGTCCTTTCCGCGACAGGGAGGTTCGGAGGGCAAGAACATCACCGATAGCCTAACATGTATTTCGAAGCACGTCGATGACTTATTCTGGAAACAAGTCATTCATTGTTAGCTGCAGTGGTTGACCTCCACATCCAGCGAGCGCACTGAAGAAACCTGATGGCGGATCTTGAAAGCGCCACCAACCGCCCTGAGCTTGGCTTTACTGCTTTCGCCAACCAAGCTTGGGCACGAATGAAGGTGTCGTGTTTCACGGAGCATGGCGGCCCACGCCGAGAGGACGAAGCAGCGAACGGCGACGAACTCGACCTAAGCCAGGATGCGTACGCGGACAGGAACGTCCGCTCGATCTGTTGGCTGCCTGCCGGTCGCGGGCTCAGGCTGCTTGCGTGGGGACAAGTTGTCACCGAAGGAGGGGAGGCGGCGGTCGGGGCTTGCGGCGGCACAGAGCTTTGGCTTCGAGAAAGCGATCTCCGAGGCAGGCACGCGTCCAGGGCTGCACAATGTTTCACGTGAATCCAGAGCCGGGTGCCGAGATCCACCATGTCGACCCGTTCGCCGTACCAGCGGGACAGCGCTCCCCGGCCCGGCGGCTGCGGGGTCGGCTCGCCGCGCCGGTCACGCTGTGGACCGCGCCGGGTCCCGCCGGCCTGACCGTGTCCTCCACGCTGGTCGCCGAGGGGGAGCCGGACCGGCTGCTGGGCCTGGTCGACGCGGAGTCGGACCTGTGGGCGGCGGTCGAGGCGGCGGGGCGGTTCGCCGTCGCGCCGCTGGGTCCGCCGCACCGGCAGCTCGCCGACCGGTTCGCCGGCCTGTTCCCGTCGCCGGGCGGCCTCTTCGCCACCGGCGTCTGGACCGAGACCGAGTACGGCCCGGTGCCCACCGACGCCGCCGGCTGGGCCGGGTGCCGGCTCGACACCGCCCGCGAGTACGGCTGGGCGCTGCTCGTCGAGGCCACCATCGAGTGCATCGACCTGACGCGGGAGAGCGACCCGCTGCTGCACTACCGGGGTCGTTACCACGAGCTGACCTGACCAGCCACTACCGGTCACCGGAGTGACCTGGGTCACTCGGCGCAGGCAGGCGACCGCTCGGCGCAGGTGGAGACCCTCGTCGATCCACGTCTTCCCGGGCGGGGCGCGCGGTTCCTACCGTGCGCGAAACCCCCTACGCCTGTGAAGGTGGTGATCCACAGATGTCCACGGACACACCCCCGCCGGACGCACCGGCCGAGCCGGAGACGGCGGGCCCGGCCGCGTCCACGGCGGACCGGTACCTCGCCGTACAGCGTTCGGACGAGTTCGCCGGGTTGCGTCGCGCTCTGCGCGGCTTCATCTTCCCGATGACCGTCGCGTTCTTCCTCTGGTACGCGCTCTACGTGATCCTCTCCGCGTACGCGCGGGACTTCATGGGCACGAGGCTGTTCGGCAGCAACATCAACGTCGCCCTGATCTTCGGCCTGCTCCAGTTCGTCTCGACGTTCCTGATCGCCTGGCTCTACTCCCGGTTCGCCGACCGGAAGATCGACCCGGTCGCCGACCGCATCCGCGCCGAGATGGGGGAGGTGACCCATGAACACGGTCCTCGCGGCTGAGGCGGGCAGCGGCACCGCCCGCAACCTCACCATCACGCTGTTCCTGGTGTTCGTGGCGGTGACCCTGGCCATCACCATCTGGGCCAGCCGGCAGACCAAGACCGCCACCGACTTCTACGCGGGCGGCCGGTCCTTCTCCGGCTTCCAGAACGGTATGGCGATCGGCGGCGACTACATGTCGGCCGCGTCGTTCCTCGGCATCGCCGGCATCATCGCCCTCTACGGCTACGACGGCTTCCTCTACTCGATCGGCTTCCTGGTCGCCTGGCTGGTGGCGCTGCTGCTCGTCGCCGAACTGCTGCGCAACTCGGGCCGGTACACGATGGCGGACGTGCTGGCGTTCCGGATGCGCCAGCGGCCGGTCCGCACGGCGGCGGCGGTCTCCACCATCACCGTGTCGATCTTCTACCTGCTGGCCCAGATGGTCGGCGCGGGCGCGCTGGTGGCGCTGCTGCTGGGCATCAAGCCGGGCACCACGTTCCTCGGCATGGACGCCGACACCGCGAAGGTCGCCACGATCATCATGGTCGGCGCCCTGATGATCATCTACGTCACCGTGGGCGGCATGAAGGGCACCACGTACGTCCAGATCGTCAAGGCGTTCCTGCTGATGACCGGCGCGCTGGTGATGACCCTGCTGGTGCTGGCGAAGTACAAGTTCAACCTGTCGTCGCTGCTCGGCGACGCCGCCGCCTCCTCGGGCAAGGGCAGCGCCTTCCTCGAACCCGGCCTGCGCTACGGCGTCGAGGTGGCCGGGAACGCGACGCAGACGTTCTACAACAAGGTCGACCTGCTCTCGCTCGGCATCGCGCTGGTGCTCGGCACGGCGGGCCTGCCGCACATCCTGATCCGCTTCTACACCGTGCCGACCGCCAAGGCGGCCCGCAAGAGCGTGCTCTGGGCGATCGGCATCATCGGCGCGTTCTACCTGCTCACCCTGGCCCTCGGCTTCGGCGCGGCGGCCCTGGTCGGCGGCCCGGCGATCACCGCCCAGGACAAGGCCGGCAACACGGCCGCGCCACAGCTCGCCGAGAAGCTGGGCATCACCTTCCTCGGCGGCGACCTCGGCGGCGCGACCCTGCTGGCGATCATCGCGGCGGTGGCCTTCGCCACCATCCTGGCGGTGGTCGCCGGGCTCACCCTGGCCTCGTCGTCCAGCCTGGCGCACGACTTCTACGCCAACGTCCTCAAGAACGGGCAGGCATCGGAGCGCCAGGAGGTCCGGGTGGCCCGGGTCTCGGCGCTGGTCATCGGCGCGGTCTCGATCGCCCTGTCGATCTACGCGCAGAGCCTGAACGTGGCCTTCCTGGTGGCGCTCGCGTTCGCGGTGGCCGCCTCCGGAAACCTGCCGGCGATCCTCTACAGCCTGTTCTGGAAGCGGTTCAACACCTCCGGCGCGGTCTGGGCGATCTACGGCGGACTGCTCGCCGCCGTGCTGCTGGTGTTCTTCTCGCCGGTGGTCTCCGGGGCGCCGACGTCGATGTTCCCGGACCACGACTGGCACTGGTTCCCGCTGTCCAACCCGGGCATCCTCTCCATCCCGTTCGGGTTCCTGTGCGGGTGGATCGGCACGATGATCTCCAAGGAGAGCGACGAGGAGAAGTACGCCGAGCTGGAGGTGCGTTCCCTCACCGGCGCCGGCGCGCACTGAGGCCGGTACGCACCGGCCCGGGTGCGTACCGAGCCTGCTCGGCTCCGCACCGGCCGAGCTGGTTAAAGGGGCCCCCTGTACAACGTTTCGCGTTAACAGGGGGCCCTTCCTTCCATCTCGTGCCTGTATAGGCTGGTCGGCATGAAGGTTGCCCCGCGCTTCGGTCCCGGTCACCGCGTCCTCGTCACCGGCGGCGCCGGCTTCGTGCCGTCGCACCTGGTCGACACACTCGTCGCCCGCGGCTGCACGGTGGTGGCGCTGGACAATTTCGTCACCGGTTCCAAGGACAACGTGGCCCACCTGCACGACAAGCCGAACTTCACGCTGGTCGAGGCGGACATCTCCGACGGGCTGCCGACCCACCACCCGGCGCTGGCCGAGCGGTTCGACGCGATCATGCACATGGCCTCCCCGGCCAGCCCCACCGACTTCGCCACCCTGCCGGTGGAGATCCTCCGGGTCGGGTCGGTGGCGACCCTGCACCTGCTGGACCGCGCGGTCGCCGACGGCGCCCGGTTCCTGATGGCCTCCACCTCCGAGGCGTACGGGGACCCGAAGGAGCACCCGCAGCGCGAGACGTACTGGGGCAACGTCAACCCGATCGGCGTGCGCAGCGTCTACGACGAGGCGAAGCGGTTCTCGGAGGCGGCCACGATGGCCTACCACCGGTACCGGGGGCTGGACGCCGCGATCGTGCGGATCTTCAACACGTACGGCCCGCGGATGCGGCCGGACGACGGCCGGGCGATCCCGACGTTCATCTCGCAGGCGCTGCGCGGCGAGCCGATCACCGTGCACGGCACCGGCAACCAGACCCGGTCGATCTGCTACGTCGAGGACCTGGTGCGCGGCATCCTGCTGCTGCTCGACTCGACGGAGACCGGCCCGGTCAACTGCGGCACCGAGCACGAGCTGACCATGCGGCAACTGGCCGAGTTGATCGTGTCACTCTCCGGCAGCACGTCCGAGGTGACGTACGTCACCCGGGCGGCCGACGACCCGGAGATGCGCCGCCCCGACCTGACCCTTGCCCGTGAACTGCTCGGATACGAGCCGGCGGTGGCGCCCGAAGACGGCCTCCGACGCACGATCGAGCACTTCCGCGAGCGGCTAGGGTAGCCGGTCGGCGCGACGCGGCCCGCCGGCCGACCTGCGATTGAGGGCGACACTCGACGGGGCTACGTACCCTCGGGTACATGTCAGCGACCGCTTCCGCCGGCGTTCCGATCCCACACCTGCGTCGCAGCGCGGGGCGTGCCCCGGTGCCCGGCCCCGGCCAGGAGGGCTCGGGGCGCGCCCGCGTGCCCGGGGCCCAGTGGTATCCCACCCACGACGACCGGCCCCGGGGCGGCGGCTTCGGCGGGTCGGACGGCCCCGGCGGGCCCGGGGGACCGGGCGCTCCCCGGCGGGCCGGTGGGCGCGGGCCGCGCCCGAGGTGGGGCCGGATCGGCCTGGTGGCCGGCGTGGCGGTGCTCGTCCTCGCGCTGCTCGGCGGGGCCGGGGCGTGGTTCTACACCCGCAACCTCAACCAGGACCTGGCCCGCACCGACCCGTTCTCGGAGCTGACCGGCGGCCGACCGCCGAAGGCGGTGGACGGTGCGCTCAACATCCTGCTGGTCGGCAGCGACTCGCGGGACCCGGACGCCCCGGTGGACCAGCAGAGCCAGTGGCGGGCCGACACGATCATCGTCATGCACATCCCGGCCGACCACAAGTCCGCCTACCTGGTCTCCATCCCCCGCGACCTGTACGTGCCGATCCCCGAGAACGCCCAGGCGGACTGCGCCTCGGGGCAGCGGGCGAAGATCAACGCCGCGTTCGCGTTCGGCGGCCTGCCGCTGGCCGTGAAGACGGTGGAGTGCTTCACCGACGTCCGCATCGACAACGTGATGGCGATCGACTTCGCCGGGTTCAAGCAGGTCACCGACGCGCTCGGCGGGGTGGACCTGAAGGTGGAGCGGTCGATCACCTCGATCCACAAGCCGTTCCGCAAGTTCACCAAGGGCACCATGCACATGAACGGCGCGGAGGCGCTGGACTGGATCCGGCAGCGCAAGCAGTTCCCCGACGGCGACTTCGCGCGGATGCGCCACCAGCAGGAGTTCCTCAAGGCCCTGATGGACAAGGCGGCCAGCACGGGCACGCTGACCAACCCGAAGAAGCTCAACGCGTTCCTCCAGTCGGTGACGGACGCGGTGACCGTGGACCAGGGCTTCTCGCTGGTCGACATGGCGCTGCAGTTCCGCAGCCTGCGCGGGGAGAACCTGATCTTCGTCACCAGCCCGAACTCGGGCAGCGACACGATCAACGGCGAGTCGGTGGTGGTCTCGGACCGGGAGAAGGCGCTGGCCATGTACCAGGCGATGACGGCCGACAAGATGGCCGAGTGGGTGAAGGCCAACCCGCCGGAGGGCAGCTCGGGGTGACGAGTTTCCGGTAACGGAGACGGATTCGGCTGGTCGTTACTTCGACACACGTCAGCGCCGGTCGGCGGTCGGACCCCATTCCACCGGGGGCCCTACCGCCGACCGGCTGCTTTCGATTGACCGAACGGGTGAATTCCGCAGGCAACTGCCAGGATAACTGCGAATAGCCGGCGGACGAACTCGCCTTGACGGGAAGCGGTACGTACAGTGGTCCCGCCCCCCGATCACGCGAGCTGGAGCACGCATGCCGGTTCATACCAGCCGTCGCCCTCCGTCGCAGGAGCCCGTCGGCGCGGTCGCACGGGTTCCGTCGGCCATCCCGTCGCAACCCCGCAGCGGCGGCCGACCCCCCGCCGACGTCCCCGCCCGTAAGCGCAAGAAGCGCCGCAAGGACCCGCTGTGGGCCCGCCTCACCGTCGTCTTCGGCGCGATCCTCATGATGACCAGCGGGATCGCCATCGTCGGCAGCAAGGCGTTCATCAGCCAGGCCACCGGCAACATCGCGCAGCGCAACCTGCTCGGCGACGCCGGCAAGTCCGACGCCGAGGGCGGGGCGAGCCTGGACGGCCCGATCGACATGCTGCTGCTGGGTGTGGACGCCCGCGAGCGCTGGGCCGCCGACGACGTCCGGGCCGACACCATCATCGTGCTGCACATCCCCGCCTCGCACGACCAGGCGTACCTGATCTCCATTCCGCGCGACACCGAGGCGCAGATCCCGGCGTTCAAGAAGAGCGGCTACGGCGGCGGCACCGACAAGATCAACGCAGCCTTCCAGGCGGGCGCCCGCAACGGCGGCGGCTGGGAGGGCGGCGCGCAGCTGATGGCCCAGACGATCAAGAAGATGACGGGGATCAGCTTCGACGGCGCGGCCATCATCAACTTCGGCGGATTCAAGGGCGTCATCGACGCCCTCGGCACCGTGCGGATCTGCGTGAGCCACGAGGTCAAGTCGCACCACATGTCGTACGTCGACGGCAAGCCGATGTGGAACGCCGACGCGAGGAAGACCGGCAAGCCGATGACCCCGGTGGTGCACAAGAAGGGCTGCCGGGACATGAAGGGCTGGGCGGCCCTCGACTACGCCCGGCAGCGCTACGGCCTGCCGAACAGCGACTACGACCGCCAGCAGAACCAGCAGCAGCTGATCAAGGCGATGGCGAAGAAGGCGACCGAGAACGGCACGCTGACCAACCCGGTGAAGCTCAACGGGCTGATCAAGGCGGCCGGCAAGGCGTTCGTCCTGGACACCGGCGGCGTGCCGATCATCGACTTCATCTACACGATGCGCGGGGTCACCGGCAACGACCTGACCACGCTGCGGACCAACGGCGGCACGTTCCACGCGAACGCCAGCGGGACGAAGGAGTCGCTGAGCCCGCAGACCATGGAGATGTTCCAGGCGATCAAGGACGACAAGCTCGCCGAGTTCGTCTACGCCAATCCGAGCGTGCTGTCGACCCGCAAGTAGCACCCTGATCAGGGGAAACCCTCCGCCGGACCCGACGCCCCCCGTAGCCTGACGTGAGAACCATTCACGTACGGCGACGGGGGGCGTCACGGCCAGGTCGGGGGAAACCGGACGGGGACGGCGGGGACCGGCCCGTCGAGGCGTACCCCGCTGGAGCCGGGTCCTGCTCGGGGTCGGCCTCGCCCTGGCGCTGCTGGCCGCCGGCACCGTGGTCGGGCTCCGGGCCCTCGGCCAGCGGTACGAGCGCACGGTGACCCAGGAGGACCTGCTCGACGCGGACGCCCGGCGCGACCGGACGGACCTCGACGGGGCGCTCAACTACCTCCTCGTCGGCTCGGACCGGCGGCCCGGCGCGGCCGGCGACGACCAACGCTCCGACACCATCCTGGTCGTGCACGTGCCGGCCGACACGAAGAGCGCCTATCTGGTCTCGTTCCCCCGCGACCTGTTGGTCAGCATCCCGCCCGGGGGAAACGGCTACGGGGGCGGCAGCGACAAGCTCAACGCGGCGTACGAGCACGGTGGCGGCGGCGAGGCCGGCGTCCAGCTCCTCTCGGCCACCCTCACCCGGCTCACCGGGCTACGCTTCGACGGGGCCGCCCTGATCGACTTCGCCGGGCTGCGGCAGGTGATCGACCTCCTCGGCGGCGTACGCATGTGCGTCGACACCGAGGTCCGCTCGATCCACACCCAGACCCTGTTCAGCCCCGGCTGCCAGCAGATGGACGGCGCGCGGGCGCTGGACTACGTCCGTCAGCGCTACGACCTGCCCGGCGGCGACTACGACCGGCAGCGCCACCAGCAGCAGCTCCTGCGGGCGATGCTGGACCGGGCCGGCGAGACGAACCTGCGTCGCGACCCGGTGCGGCTCGACCGGCTCATCCGGGCGGTCGGCGCGTCGCTGACCGTCGACACCAACGGCGTGCCCCTGGAGGACCTGCTGCTCACCCTCCGGGACCTCCCCCCGAACGCGCTGACGGGCGTACAGATCCCCTCCCACCCCCAGACCATCGACGGCATCTCGTACGTCGTGCTCGACGGCGGGGGCAGCGCCCTCTTCGAGGCGGTCCGGGGCGCCCGGATGCCCGGCTGGGTCCAGGCCAACCCGCGCTGGGTGACCCGCCTCTGACCTGCGGATTCGTCCCGACCCGCCCGGATTCGCACGCCCCCGACCGGACGGCCGGGCGAGGCTCTAGGCTTGGTGACCGTGTTCGGACCCCAGGTTCCCACCGTGCCCGTGACCGAGATCGCCGACGACACCTACCTGCTCGACGTCCGCGAGGACGACGAGTGGGCCGCCGGGCACGCTCCCGGCGCCCACCACCTGCCGATGATGGAGCTGCCCGCCCGGATGGCCGAGGTGCCCACCGACCGCGACGTGGCGGTCATCTGCCGCTCCGGCGGGCGCTCGGCGCAGGTGGTGGCCTACCTGCGGAACAACGGCTGGGACCAGGTGCGCAACGCCGACGGCGGAATGCGCCAGTGGGCGGCCGTCGGCCGACCCGTGGTGACCGGGGACGGCGGGCCGGGCCAGGTCATCTGAGAGCGACGGGCGACGGGCATGGGTGACCCCCTGGTCTTCGCGCACCGCGGCTCCTCGGCGGACCTGCCGGAGCACACGCTCGCCGCGTACCTGCGGGCCCTCGACGAGGGCGTCGACGGGCTGGAGTGCGACGTCCGGCTGACCCGCGACGGGCACCTGGTCTGCGTCCACGACCGGCGGCTGGACCGCACCAGCAACGGCACCGGCCTGGTCAGCGTCCGCACGCTGGCGGAGCTGGAGGCGCTGGACTTCGGCTCCTGGCACCCGGGCTGCGTGCCGCCCGACGGCGACGAGTTGCCCGACGAGTCGCACACCCGGCTGCTCACCCTCGAACGGCTACTCGACGCGGTGCTGGCCGCCGGCCGCCCGGTGCGGCTGCTGATCGAGACGAAGCACCCCTCGCGGTACGGCGGGCACGTGGAGCGCCGGCTGGTGGCCCTGCTGCGCCGCTACGGCCTGGCCGAGCCGGACCCGGACGCCCTGGTCCAGGTCACCGTGATGTCCTTCTCGCCGCTGGCCGTGCGCCGCGTCCGCGACCTCGCCCCCGGGCTGCCCACGGTGCTCCTGCTGGAGGTGCTGCCGCGCTGGCTGCGGCTCGGCCGGCTGCCGTTCGGCACCCGCATCGCCGGGCCGGGGGTCGAGCTGGTCCGGGCCCGGCCGCGCCTGGTTCCCGCGCTGCGGGCCGCCGGCCACCAGGTGTACGTCTGGACCGTCAACGAGCCCGCCGAACTGGACCTGGTGCTCGACGTCGGGGTGGACGGGATCATCACCGACCGGCCGGCGCACGCGCTGGCCCGGCTGGGCCGGTGAACGGGGCGGGCGGCACCGGCCGCCGAGGTCGCCTCCGCACCGGACGGGGCCGGTGAACCGGCGGGGCGGCGTCGTCCGCTGGCTGGTCAGGCCGGGTTCGCCGGGCGGCGCGGATGCCGGGGCCGCCCGCGCGGGGGTGTCGGGGAGCGGGCCGGCGCGGCACACTCGGGACATGCCGGACCGTACCGACCTCGCCGCCCTGATAACCGGCCATGGCAGGGTTATCGAGATGATCAACTCTGGTGAAGCCGGTCTGCCCGTCCTCGCCCGGCTGCTCCAGGTGGTCCAGCCGGCGATCGGGGCGGCCAGCACCGCCTTCGTGGAGTTCGCGCCCACCGGCGGCCGGGTGATCGCCGCGACCGGGGGCGCCGAGTGGGCCGTCGGCCGGCCCGTGTCGCCCACCGACCCGGCCACCGTCTGCCTGCTCTCCGGCCCGCGGGTCCGCGACATCCGGGTGGACCGCATCCCCGGCCCGATCGGCGCCGAGCTGGTCGACCGGGGGCTGCGCCGGATGGTGGCCGCCCGCGCCGAGATCGGCGGGCTGACCGTCGGCAGCCTGCACGCGTTCTACCCGGACGACGACGACTCGACGGCCGCCGGGCAGCACGAGGTGGTGGCGTACATCGCCTCCTGCATCGCCCACATGTACAGCGACCAGAGCGGGCTGCCGGTGCACGGCGACGGCCCGGTGGTCGCGGCGCTGGCCGACGGGCTCGCCGTGGTCGACCGGGACGGGCGCGTCCGGCTCTGGAACCCGGCCGCCGCCCAGGTGACCGGCCGGTCGGTCGCGGAGTCGCTCAACCGCGCCCTGCCGTTCCCCCTCCCCCCGTCCGGGCAGGTCCTCGACCACCGGCTGCCCGACGGCCGCTGGATCAAGATCACCTCGGGGGAGCTGCCCGGCCCCGGGGCGCTGCGCGTGGTCACCTTCCGGGACATCACCGACCAGCAGCTCCGCGACCAGGACCGGGACCTCTTCGTCGCGGTGACCAGCCACGAGCTGCGCACGCCGGTCACCGTCATCAAGGGGTACGCCGACACCCTCACCGAGCACTGGGACTCCCTCACCGAGGCCGACCGGCGGCAGGCCGCCCGGGTCATCGGGCAGCGGGCCAACGAACTGGCCCGGCTGGTCGACCGGCTGCTCACCTCGGCCACCGAGGGCCGGCCCGGCGAGCCGTCCGTCCCGTTCGACCTGGGCGAGGCGCTCCGGGCCGCCGTCGCCGACCTGCCCACCGACCTGCGCCGCCGGGTCGTCCTCGACGTGCCCGAGGGCCTGCCGAAGGCGCTCGGCAGCCGGCAGTCGCTGACGACGGTGCTGACCGAGCTGGGGACCAACGCCGACAAGTACTCGGCGCCCGGCACCCCGATCGAGATCACCGCCGGAGGCAACGAGCGGACCGTGTCGTTGCGGGTCAGCGACCGGGGCATCGGCATCCGGCCGGAGCACGTCGAGCGGGCGTTCGACCGGTTCTGGCAGGGCGAGTCCGGCGACCGCCGGGGATATCCGGGCGCGGGGCTCGGCCTCTATCTCGTCCGCCGGATCGTTGAACAACAGAACGGCTGGGTGTCCCTCCGGCCGAGGGAAGGTGGCGGTACGGTCGCAGAGGTCCGGCTGCCACGCGGGTGAGCCCGGCCGGCGGGGCCGGGGCCGCGGCGG
The DNA here is from genome assembly GCF_020873825.1 of Micromonospora sp. DH13. Taxonomy (NCBI): domain Bacteria; kingdom Bacillati; phylum Actinomycetota; class Actinomycetes; order Micromonosporales; family Micromonosporaceae; genus Micromonospora; species Micromonospora sp. DH13. The sequence continues at coordinate 35,866 of NZ_JAHWGR010000005.1, read as the reverse complement.
CGAGGCAGGTCTCCGCGGCCGGGGTGTGGTGGGGCGAGAGGAAGCGACGGTGGCGGGAGAGCCGGTCGAGAGGTCGTGGTGCGTGGTGGTGCCGCACCACCCGACCGGTGCGCGCCTGGCCCGGCACCGGCTCGCCGACGAGCTGGCCGACGTCGTGCCGTCGATGCTCCTGGCCGACCTGGTGGCGGTCCTGGCCGAGCTGGTCGGCAACGCCGTCCGGCATGCCGAGGCGCTCCCCGGCGGGGTGGTCCGGGTGGCCTGGCGGCTGCGCCGCACCCCCGACGGGCAGTTCGTCCAGCTCCGGGTCACCGACGGCGGGGCCGCCGCCGGGCCCCTGGTGCGGGCCGCCAGCCCCGATGCGGTCGACGGCCGGGGCCTGCACATCGTCGCGGGCCTGGCCAGCCGGTGGGGCGTCGACCGGGACGGCCTCGGGCAGTGCGTGTGGGCCGAGTTCGACCCCGCCGCCACGCCCCGCACCGATCTCGTCGCCGCCGGCTGAGCCACGCGGGCCACCGGCTGAGCCACGCGGGCCGGGCGGGCGGGGCGGGTCCTCCCCACCCCGGCGGGGCGTGGGCTCTAGGCTGTCTCGCCGTGAGCAAGCGTAGAAGGATCCAGCGGGCCGCCGACGTCAGCGCCACCGGGAAGCGGGAGAAGGTGCGGGACGTCTTCGTGCCCCGACCGTTCGAGGGGCTGGCCGACGAGCCGGAGTGGATCGCCCTGCGTGAGCTGGTCCCCGCCGCGTCCGCGCCGCTGCGGCTCGTCCCCGAGCTGGTCGAGGAGCACGGCGACCGCCCGGTCACCCTGGCCACCGTGCTGCCGATGGCCGCCCCGGCGATGACCAAGGCGGACGGTCGGGTCTTCGTCGGGCTCCAGCGCCACCAACAGTCCGGCGACGTCTCCCGGGACCTGGCCGAGGCGCTGCTCTGCGCGCTGCGCACCGAGCCGGGCCGGACGGTCACCGTGCCGCCGCTGCCCGGCCCCGGCCCCCGCCTCCAGGACATCCTGGTCGACGGGCCGCTGGAGATCAGCATGCACGAGGGCTTCGAGTTCTGGCTCGACCCGGGGGCGGCCGACGACCCGACCGTCCAGGCGTCGCTGGAGCGGGCCAACGCGGCCATCTACCCGACCGTGCGGCTGGCGGCGGCGCGGGCGGCGTACTGGTGTCAGGTGCCGGAGAAGGCGCACGTGCGCTGGGTGCTCCCCGACGACGAGGACGCCGCGCTGGACGCCCTGGCGCGGCTGAGCGCCGCCGGCACGCTGCCCCTCGCCGGGGGCACGAAGTTCGCCGGCATGTTCCGCGCCCACGGCCGCCTCGTGCCGGTCTGGGACCTGCCCGAGGACGTCCCGGCGGCCGACTGGGAGGAGCCGGTGCGGGAGTTCGCCGAGCGCTACGCCGAGGCCCTCGCCGAGAAGGAGCCGCTGGACGCGGCGGGCCGCCGCGCCCGGCACGGCCTGCTCGGCCGGCAGCTCACCCTGCGCTGAGCGAAGTGTTAGGAAGGGCCCCCTGTACAACGTTTTGCGTTAACAGGGGGCCCTTCCTTACTCCCGGACCAGGGGGCAGGACATGCATCGCGGGCCGCCCCGGCCGGAGCCCAGCTCGGAGCCGGCGATCGGGATCACCTCGATGCCGGCCCGCTCCAGTTGCGCGTTGGTGCCGGTGTTGCGCTCGTAGCCGACGCAGAGCCGGGGGGCGATGGCGAGGGTGTTGTTGCCGTCGTCCCACTGCTCCCGCTCGGCGGTGACCGGGTCGAGGCCGGTGTCGATCACCCGGAGCTGGTCGAGGTCCATCGCGTCGGCGGCGGCCCGCAGGAACGGCGCGGGGCCGTCCACCTGCGGCTCGCCGTCGGGGCCGGCGACCACCGTGTACGCGACGAGGCTGCTCGCCACGTTCGCGTACATCAGCACGGCGTCGACGTCGACCATCGTGCAGATGGTGTCCAGGTGCATGGTGGCGCGTTCCTGGGCGATCGGCACCACCAGGATGGTGTGCGCCAGCCCGGCGGCGAAGACCTGCCGGGCGAGCCGCTCCGCGCCGGCCGGGGTGGTGCGCTCGCCGACCCCGACCGCGAGCACGCCTGGGGCCAGCAGCAGCACGTCGCCGCCCTCCAGGTGCTCCAGCCCCGGGTGGTAGACGAACTCGGTGCCGACGAAGCGCGGGTGGTGCCGGTAGATCGCGTCGGTGATGCTCGTCTCTCTCCGCCGGGCGGGCATGGCCAGGCTGGTGACGCCGACGCGGTCGCCGATCCACAGTGACGAGTCGCGGGTGAACAGCAGGTTGGGCAGGGGATCGATGACGAAGTCGTGCCGGTCCATCAGGGAGTAGACGAGCCCGCCGGGCCGTTCCCGGCTGATCCGCAGCTCCTCGTGGGCGAGCCCGGCGATGAGCACGTCGGCGAGGGCGGCGGGGTCGAGGTAGGCGAGGTGGTCGGCCACCCGGCGGCGCAGGGTGTCGCCGAGCCGGGGCGAGCTGAGCACCTGCTCGGTCAGCTCGGTGCGGGCCTCGGCGACGGCGAGGGTCTCGGCGAGGAGGGTGGCGAGGTAGAGCACCTCCACCCCGCGGGCGCGCAGCTCGGCGGCGAACGCGTCGTGCTCCTCCTGTGCCCGTCCGACCCATGGGATAGCGTCGAACAGCAACGAGTCGTTGTTCCGGGGGGTGAGTCGGGCCAGTTCGGGGCCCGGCCGGTGCAGCAGCACGGTGCCGAGGCGGCCGACTTCACTGTCCACGTAGTGGGTCACCCGGCCAAGGGTAGGGCAGGGTTTGGCGGCATCCGGTAAAACGTCTGTGGATGAATATGGCATTCATCCGCACTCACTCCGGCGCTCCGACTTGCCGGGTACCCGGTATGTCAACGTAGGGTAGTGAGGACATAACTTCGAGGGACCTTTTGCCGGAGGTCGCGATGACTGTCTTTCCCGCACGTCGAGCCGCACCCACCGCACGGGCACTGCCGCCCGTCTCGGTGCCACACCCCAGGGCGGATGCCCCCGGGGTGCTCGACCCGACCCGTCCGAGCCCCCTGGAGTGGGCCCGGCGGCGGCGCGCCGAGCGGGGGGCCCGCCGGTTGGAAGCGGCCGGGGCCCGCGCCCTGGGCCGGCTCGACCATCTGGGGCCGGGGTGGCACGTCGTCGAGTGGCCCCGCACGGACACCACGGATCTCCTCCTCGACCCCGCCCAGGACGACCGGGCCGGGTTCCTCGCCATCGGGCCGGGCGGCCTGTTCGCGGTGACCATCGCCGACCACGGTCGCGCCCGGGTGCTCGTAGCCGGTGACGTGGTGCAGATCAACGGCAAGCGCCCGCCGTACGTGGCCGAGGCCCGCCGGGACGCCAAGCGGGCGAGCAAGGTGCTCTCCCAGGCGGTGGGACTGCCCATTCCCGTGACGCCGGTGCTGACCTTCGTCGGTTCCGGCGTCATCAGCGTGTACGGCCTGCCGAAGGACTGCCTCATGGCCACCCACCGCGAGCTGGACCGCCTGCTCGTGGCCGGGGGCAACCGGATCACCCCGGCCACGGCCGAGAAACTCGCCCGCGTGGCGCAGCACCCGGGGACCTGGATGAACGGCACGTACCGTCCAGCGGGCGACTACCGGTGGTACGACGGCGGCCGAACGGCGGCTGACAAGCCGGCCAACCGCCGGTAACGTCTCCCGCGACGCCACGCGGTCCGGCCCGCACCCGGAGCAACCACCGGCCGCGCCGGCGCCGGACGCCCGGGTGAGGGCAACCGATCCCCGGCGTCCCGGCGGCCCCAGCGCGGTCGGCGGCACCCACGACGACCGGTTAGCGTGGACAGACCGTCGGTGTACATAGGAGGCGCGGTGGCCCACGTCGAACTCTCGCTCTCGGAAGTGTTCGCGCCCACCGCCCGGACACCGCTGGAGCAGGAGTCCGACAACTTCGGGCAGTGGTCCGTCACCGTGACCCGGGCCGACGAGCCCTGCCTCCTGATCGACGCCGACACCCGGGTCGTCGCGGTGTCGGCGTCCGGTTGCGAGCTGCTCTGCCTGGGCTGTCCCGACGACGTGATCGGCCTGCCGCTGCTCGACGGCTGCCTGCGGCTGCTCGACTTCACCGCCCACCGGGGCGAGCTGACCGAGCAGGAGACCGACAAGATCCCGCCGCTGCTCGCCCTGCACTCCGGGCGTCTCGCCCGGGGACTGCTGCGGGTGCAGGCCGCGGCGGCGGGCCGGACGGACCCGACGGTCGACGCCATCTCGACGCCGGTGCTCACCGACGGACGGGTCGCCGGGTCGCTGACCTTCTTCTCCGAGGTCTGACCCGGCTCCGCTGCGGCCCGATCCCGGCTGCCCTGTGGAGCGATGGCCGCACTGCGGGCCTGACCTGGGCGAATGTGGCATCCGCCGCACCCCCGGGAGCTGTGGCGGACACCCGCCAGGCCGTAGGGTGCCCTCATGGTCGATGTCGCTCTGCTGCCGGGGGAATACGCGGTGTGCCGGCTGGTCGCCGGTGCCGTCCTCGGGCCCGCCCTCTGGGGCGAACTGGGCGACGCCGAGGTGGTCAGCGTGAGCTGGGCCGCCGACGGGGTCTCCGTGATCTGCCCGGTCCCCCGCGCGCCGGCCGAGGTGGAGACCGACTGGCGGTGCCTGCGGATCGTCGGCCCGCTCGGCCAGGCGGTCACCGGCACCCTGGCCGCGCTCATCGGCCCGTTGACCGAGGCGCGGGTCGATCCGGTGGCGTTCTCCACGTACGACACCGACCACGTGCTGGTCCCGGCCGTGCGGCTGGGCGAGGCGACCGCCGCGCTGCGCCGCGCCGGCCACCGCGTCCTCGACTGACGCCCCCTGGGCGGTCGCCCGCGCGAGACCCGCCCGGTGGGCCTTCACGGCCGCACCGATCGCTCCTACGATGAGCTCGGCCACCCGGCCACAACGACGTTCTCCGATGCAAGGATCGGCTCGTGCCGCCAACCGCACCGCACCGACCGGTGTCCCGCGCGCCCGGCGCCCCCGGTCCGTCCCGCGCGCCCGGTCACACCGGTTACTCCCGGGTGCCCGGCTGCTCCGGTGCGCTCCGGGTGCCCGGCGCGGTCGTGTTGCTCGCCGTCCTCGCCGGCACGCTCGCCGGCTGCGGCACGCCGCCGGAGCTGCGCCAGCCCGCCACCCTGCCCAGCGTCGGCACGCCCGGCCCCACCCCGTCGGCCTCCGCCCCGCCCACCGGCCTGGCGACGCCGCCCACCCCACCGGCGGCGGGGCCGCCGACCACCCCGGCCGCCGACCTGGTCGCTGGCCCCTGCCCCGACGGCCCGTCGGTGGACCGGGTCGTCGCGCTGCTGCGCGGCCCGGCCGGGGTGCTGTCCCGCTCGGTCGCGGTACGGGCGGGCGAGGGCCCGCTCTGCGCCGGGGACTGGCAGTACACGGTGCTGCGGGTGACGGGGCACGAGGAGCTGCAGGTGGTCACCCGGGGCCGGCCGGGCGACCTGGAGCTGGTCACCGCCGGCACCGACGTCTGCACCATCGAGGTACGGGTGGCCGGGCCGCCCGGCATCCGGGCACTCGCCTGCGACGCCGTCCCCGGTGCCGTACCGGGTGCGTAGGCTGGCGGCATGCCGGGAACACCGCCCACCCGTTTCGTCTACCTCGGCCCCGAGGGCACCTTCGCCGAGCAGGCGCTGCGCACCGTGCCGGCCGCCGAGCGCGGCACCCGCACGCCCGCCCGCAGCGTCGGCGAGGCCCTGGAGAGCGTCCGCGCCTCCGAGGCCGACGCGGCCCTGGTGCCGCTGGAGAACTCGATCGGCGGCGCGGTCGGCGTGACCCTGGACGAGCTGGCCGAGGGGGAACCGCTGGTGATCACCCGCGAGGTGATCCTGCCGGTCGAGTTCGTGCTCGGCGCCCGCCCGGGGACGTCGCCGGAGGAGATCCGCTCGGTGGCCGCCCATCCTCAGGCGTCCACGCAGTGCCGGGGCTGGCTGCGCGCCCACCTGCCGGACGCGGTCGTGGTCGACGTGCTCTCCAACGGGGCCGCCGCGGCGGGCGCGGCGACGGGCGAGTACGACGCGGCGATCTGCGCCCCGATCGGGGCCGCCCGGCACCGGCTGGCGGTGCTCGCCGACAAGATCGCCGACCATCCCGACGCGGTGACCCGGTTCGCGCTGCTGTCCCGCCCGGGCCCGCCCCCGCCCCCCACCGGGGACGACCTCACGTCGCTGGCCGTCTACATCGCCCACGACCGGGTGGGCGCGCTGCTGTCGGTGCTGATGGAGCTGGCCGTGCGCGGGGTGAACCTGACCCGCATCGAGTCCCGCCCGACGGGCGAGGCGCTGGGCCGGTACGTCTTCTTCCTCGACTGCACCGGCCACGTCGCCGAGCCGCGGCTCGGGGAGGCGTTGCAGGGGTTGCGGCGGGTCTGTGCCCAGGTGCGGTTCCTCGGGTCGTACCCCCGGCACCGGTGGGCGCAGCCGGCGGGCGACCGGCCCATTCCCGCGCCGGCCGGCCTGTCGGACGCCGACTACGCCGACGCGGCGGCCTGGCTGGCCCGGTTGCGCGCCGGCGAGCTGAGCTGACCCCGGCCTCGCCGGCCCGGCTCGCGGCGCGAGCTGAGACCGGGGCGCCCCGTGTCGGGCGCCCCGCCCGGGTCAGCTCGTCGACGGCGCGGCGACGGGTCAGCTCAGCAGGCCGCCGAGCAGGCCGCCCTGCTGCTCCTGGGCGCCGCTGCCCGCGATCGGCGGCTCCTCGGAGGGCTGCACCACCACGAAGCCCTGCCCGGCGAAGCTCATCGTGAACGCCTCGCCGGTGCTGCGGCCCAGCAGCGTGCCCAGGCCGAGCTGCTCGGCCCGGTGGTAGCCGGTCTGGAGGTTGGCCGACCAGCAGACGGCGGCCTGCGGGTCGACGTAGGTCGGGGCGTCGACGTTGAGCACCACCGGGGTGCCCTTCGTGGTGATCGCGATCCGGCCGTGGCCGGTGAAGACGCAGTTGAACAGGCCGGACGAGGAGGCCATCCCGGCGCCGCCGACCATGCGGATGTCGTACTGCAGGGTCGAGTCGAAGGCCAGCACGCTGGATCCGTTGATCGACAGGGCGTCGCCGGGCTCCAGGTCGATGATGTGCACGTCCTTGGCCAGCTCGGCGAGGAAGACGTCGCCCCGGCCGGTGAGCTTCATCAGCGGGACGCCCTCGCCGGTGAGCTTCTGCTTGAGGAACTTGCCCAGGCCGCCGGAGCCGAGCGCCTGGAACTGCACCTGACCCTGGTAGGCGACCATCGACCCGACCCGGGCCATCGCCTCACCGTTCAGCTCGATCTTCAACATCTTGGAGTTCTGCAGCCGCATGCCGGGCTGGGTGGACTCCTTCTCCAGGTTCTCGGCGGAGAACAGCGCGCTGCGCATGGAAGTGCCTCCTGACTCGGGGTTTCTGCCCGGAGGGTAGGTGACCAGCGCAACCGGTGACATCGGCCGAGCGGGGCCGGCCCGCCGTCGCGGGGCGCGGACCGGACGGACGGGGACGGGGACGCCGACGCGGACCGGACGGAGGGGACTCCGACGCCGACCCGTCAGCCCCAGCCGAGGTCGTGCAGCCGTTCGTCGTCGATGCCGAAGTGGTGGGCGATCTCGTGCACCACGGTCACCGCCACCTCGTCGACGACGTCCTCCTCGCTGTCGCAGATGCGCAGGATGGGGTGCCGGTAGATGAAGATGCGGTCCGGCAGGACGCCCGCGTAGTCCCAGCCCCGCTCGGTGAGGGCGTGCCCCTCGTAGAGGCCGAGCAGGTCCTCGTCGCCGGGGGGCGGGTGGTCCTCGACGAGGATCACCACGTTGCTCATCAGCCGCAGCAGTTCCTCGGGGACCTCGTCGAGGGCGTCCCCGACCAGTTCCTCGAAGCGCTCCCGGCTCATCTGGACCGCCACGCCCCCATTGTCCCCGAGCCGGCCCCGCGAACGGGGCCCAAGATCCCTCTCGTACGGAAAAGTCCCCGTCCGTACGGACGGGGACCGTTCCGTGTCACGTGGGTGCGGGGAGCCTCAGGAGGCGAGGCGGGCCGTGAGGCTGATCTGGGCACCCGGGGAGAGCAGGCGCGAGATCGGGCAGTTCTCCTTGGCGGTCTCGGCGAGCTTGGCGAACTGGGCCTCGTCGAGCCCCGGGGCCTGGCCGACCGTCTCCAGGTCGATCCGGGTCACGGTCATCCCCGCGTCGGTCTTGTCGAAGTGCACCTTCGCGGTGGTCTCCACCGACGTGCCGGTCGCGCCGGCGTCGGCGAGCTGCTTGGAGAACGCCATCGAGAAGCAGGCGGCGTGGGCCGCCCCGATGAGTTCCTCGGGGTTGGTGCCCTCGCCCTCCTCGAACCGCGACTTGAAGGAGTAGTTTCCCTGGAGCCCGCCCTTGCCGGTGCGGACCGTGCCGGAACCCTCGGTGAGATCGCCCTGCCAGCGTGCGGAAGCGGTACGGATAGGCATGAGCCGACGCTAACCGAAAGCCGGGCGGTGGGCGACCCGCTGCCCGTGATCCGGCCACACCGATCGTGGCGGTCGCGTTCCCGGCCACGCGGTGCCTGCTGTGTCATGATTCGGCTCAGGCCCACGAGGTTCAGGACCACGATGTTCAGGCCCGCGAACGCGGAGAGGTGGCCGATGTCCGACGATCTTTCCATTCCCCGGCAGGACAGCCGGGCCGGCGGTGCCACCGTCGTGGAGTGGGGTGGGTCCGAGCCTGCCCCGCCGGGGCGGGTGGGTCGCCCGCTGTCCCGGCTCGGGCGGGACCGCCGGATCCCGCTGGTGGCGGCCGGCCTCGGCGGGGTGGCCGCGTTCGCCTCGCTGGTCGGTGAGTGGCTGGTGATGACCGTGCCGACCGGGGGGCCCGCCGAGGGCGACACGCTGCGGGTGCCGGGCGGGGTGTCCGACGTCGGCGGCTTCGGGCTGGGCTATCTGGTGGGCCTGTTCGCGCTGGTCACGGCTGCGGCCCTGGCCCTGCGGGGCAGCGCCGCCGTGCGGCACGACGCGCGGGTCGCCGGCCTCGCCCTGTCGACGGCCCTGATCGGCGTCCTGGTCGCCACGTCGGTGTCGCTGGACGACTCGGGCCGGCGGGCCCTCTACTCCTCGGAGGACGGCTTCCAGGTCGAGTACGGCCGGGGGCTGGTGGCGGCCTTCGCGGCCTGCGTGCTGTTGGCGGCGGCGCTGTACCTCGCCGGCCGGACCGACGCCGGGCGACCGGACGAGAGCGCGCCGCGGGCGGAGCACCCGCCCGCCGAGGAGGCCGACCTGCCCCCCGGGCCGGCCGACCTCACGGTGCAGCCGACGGTCCCCTTCGCCCGCCCGGAATAGCGCCCGGGGCGCGCGCAACCTGGGTGTGGTGTCGAGTTGCCGCCCGGTTCGTCGGGAAGCCATGGCCGCGCCCGGTTACGCGAGGTACGGTGGCTGCCCGCCGTCACTGCTGGTCGAGGCACCGACGACCCAGAGACAGGGCCGGCGCGACGGCGGCGGGCGAAGGAGGAGCCATGACCCGCCCGGGGCTGCCCAAGCTGATCGCCACCGACCTCGACGGGACGCTGGTCCGCAGCGACGAGACCGTCTCCGCGTACACCCATGAGGTGCTCGACCGGGTGCGCGCCGCCGGCATCCCGGTGGTCGGCGCGACCGGCCGGGGCCCGCGACTCACCGAACTGACCCGCAACGACATCCGCGCCGCCGACTTCCTGGTGCTCGCCGGCGGTGGCTGGGTGGTCGACCAGAGCGACCCGGCCGGGCCGGAGGTGCTGCGCGAGGAGCGGCTCTCCCGGCAGGTGCTGGCGCGGCTGCTCGCCGACCTGGAGGCCGAGGTCGGCCCGCTCACCGTGATGGTCGAGGCGTCCGGCGAGACCGGTGCCCCGCTCTGGGGCGACTACCACCCGAGCTGGCCGTACCCGGACCTGTTCGAGCCGCGTACCCGCGACGAGTGCCTCGCCACCGACGTGATCAAGGCGTTCGCCCGGACGGCCGACCACCACGTCGACGCGCTGCTGGAGACCGCCCGCCGGATCGTCGGCCCGGAGGTGGCCGCGCTCACCCAGGCGGGGCTCGGCTTCGTCGAGATCTCCCCGCCCGGGGTCGACAAGGCGTCCGGGCTGCACGTCGTGGCGCAGCGGCTCGGGGTGGACCCGGCCGACGTGCTGGTCTTCGGTGACATGCCCAACGACCTGCCGATGTTCGAGTGGGCCGGGTGGTCCCGGGTGGCCGTCTCCAACGCCCACCCGACCGTCCGCGCCGCCGCCGACGAGGTGACGCTGCGCAACGACGACGACGGAGTCGCGGTCTACCTGGACCGACTACTCTCCCGGTGATGGGAGAGACACCTCGGCTGGTCGCCACGGACATCGACGGGACCCTGCTCACCGACGAGCGGACGCTCAGCCCCCGCACCCGCGACGCGCTGGCCCGGATGTCCGCGCGGGGCACGCCGGTCGTGCTGGTCACCGGCCGCCCGATCCGCTGGCTCCAACTGGTGTACGAGCAGCTCGCCGAGCCGCTGCCGGCGATCTGCGCCAACGGCGCGGTGGTGTACGACCCGGTGGCCGACGAGGTGCTCCGGGCCGACCCGCTCGCGCCGGAGCTGCTCGCCGAGGTGGCCCGGCGGCTGCGCGCCGAGGTGCCCGGGGTCAGCTTCGCGGTGGAGATCGTGGACAGCCGCGAGATGCGGCACGAGGCCGGCTATCCGCTGCGCTGGGACGCCGACGCGGAGGCGATCCGGGCGATCACCTCGCCGGAGGAGCTGCACTCGGTGCCGGCGGTGAAGCTGCTGGCCCGCGCCGGCGAGCAGGACCCGGACGTGTTCGTGGAGGTGGTCGCCGGGGCGCTGCGCGGGCTGGCCGAGGCGACCCACTCGTCGTACACGGGGCTGGTGGAGATCTCGGCGGCCGGGGTGACCAAGGCGGCGGGCCTGGCCTGGTACTGCGCCCGGCTCGGGATCGACGAGCAGGACGTGCTGGCCTTCGGCGACATGCCCAACGACGTGCCGATGCTGACCTGGGCCGGCCGGGGGGTGGCGGTGGCGAACGCGCACCCCGCCGTCCTGGCGATCGCCGACGAGGTGACGGCGGCGAACTCCGCCGACGGCGTGGCCGCGTACCTGGAGAAGGTCTTCGGGGTGGGCTGAGACGCGCGCCGGGCCTGCGTCGGCCCCGCGCCCGCCGGCCCCGCGACGGTGTCAGAGGTATTGCCCGGTGCTGTGTCCCTCGCCGCCCTGCGGCTGGCCGATGCCCGGCATGCCCGGCATCATCCCGGCGGGGCCGCTGGGCAGCGCCTGCCGGCCGGAGCGCATCTGCTCCAGCTGCACGCGGGCGGCCATCTGCTGGGCCACCAGGGCCGCCTGGATGCCGTGGAACAGCCCCTCCAGCCAGCCGACGAGCTGGGCGTGGGCGATCCGCAGCTCGCCCTCGCTGGGCGCCTTGTCCTCGGTGAAGGGCAGCGAGATCCGCTCCAGCTCGTCGCGGAGCTCGGGGGCGAGGCCCTCCTTCAGCTCGACGATCGACCGTTCGTGGATCTCGCGCATCCGGTGCCGGCTCGCGTCGTCGAGCGGGGCTGCCTTGACCTCCTCCAGCAGCTGTTTGATCATGCTGCCGATCCGCATCACCTTGGCGGGTTGCTCGACCAGGCGGGTCGGGTCCTCGCCCGCGGCCTCGTCGGTCTGCACGGTGCCGACCGGGCGGCCGTCCGGGCCGACCACCACCACGGTGCCGGATCGCCCGGTGCCGTCGTGGCCCGGCTCGTCGTCTTGTCCAGCGGAGTGCGCTTCGGTCATGCGTTCCATCTTGACCCAGGCGACGGGCCGCCCGCTCGCCGGGACCGGCACCGGTCGCGGGTGTTCCCCGACCGGGCACCCTCGGGGCCTTCTGCCGCGCTACCGTCGCCGGCATGCCCGCCGACCCGCGCTCCGTGCTCGACCGCCCCGCCCCCGCGCCGGACGCCACCGTCGCGTACGGCGGGCACCCGGACCAGGTCGCCGACCTGCGCCGCCCGGCGGGGGACGGCCCGCCGCTCCCCCTGGTCGTGGTGGTGCACGGCGGCTTCTGGCGGGCCGAGTACGACCGCGGCCACACCGGGCCGCTCGCGGCGGCGCTGGCCGCGCTCGGCTATCCGGTGGCCCAGCTGGAGTACCGGCGCACCGGACAGCCGGGCGGCGGCTGGCCGGGCACCCTCGCGGACGTGCTGGCGGGGGTCGCCGCGCTGCCCGGGCTGGCCGGGCCGGTGATGGGCGACCGGCTGCGCCCGGGGCCGCCGCTGCTGGTCGGCCACTCGGCCGGCGGCCATCTCGCCCTGTACGCCGCCGCCACCGCACCGGGGACGGTGGCGGGGGTGCTGGCGCTCGCCCCGGTCGCGGACCTGGCCGAGGCGTACCGGCTGGACCTGGACGGCGGGGCGGTGGCCGCGCTGCTCGGCGGCGGGCCGGCGGAGCACCCGCAGCGGTACGCCGCCGCCGACCCCCGCCTGCTGGTGCCCGCCCCGACACGGACGGTGATCCTGCACGGCCTGCTGGACCGGCAGGTGCCGGTGGGGGTGAGCCGGTCATATGCCGCCGCCGCGCGGGCGGCCGGCGGCCCGGTGACGCTCGTGGAGCTTCCCGAATGCGAGCATTTCGGTCTTATCGATCCCGAGTCCGCCGCCTGGCCGGAGGTGGCCCGTGGGCTGCGAACCTTGCACTTTGATCACTGAACATTGACGCAGCGTCGCCGAACGGGTAGAACGCCGAGGGGACGGTATCGGCCCTGCTCAGCTCCCGGAAGGAACTCGGTGTCCCAGATGAACCGCAGGCGGGCACTCCAACTGTTGGCCGCCCTCGGTACCACGGGCCTGACCGCCGCCTGCGCCACGGACGGCGACGAAGGGCCGGCGGCCCCCACCGGCAAGCCGGTCAAGATCGGTCTCATCGCACCGCAGACCGGTGGCTTCAAGGCCATCGGCGACGAGATCGTCAACGGCTTCCAGCTCTATCTCACCCTCAACGGCCAGCAGCTCGGCGGGCATCCGGTGACGGTGGTGACCGCCGACGAGGGTGAGACCGCCAAGACCGGCAAGGCGGCCGTCGACAGCCTGCTCAAGCAGGGCGTGCTCGCGCTCACCGGCGTGGTCAACTCGGCCGTCATGGTGGGCATCCGGGACACCGTCGAGAAGGCCCGGGTGCCGCTGGTCGGCTCCAACGCCTCGCCGAAGAGCCTCCAGAGCGTCGTCTACATCTGGCGCACCTCCTACGTGCTGGACGAGCCGGGCCGGGCGATCGGCCCGTACATGGCGCAGCGGCTGCCCACCGGCAGTCGGGTCGCCATCATCGCCCCCGACAACCTCGGCTCCCGCGACGTGATCCAAGGGCTCCAGGCCCAGTTCAGCACCGCCGGAACGGGCGATCCCCGGATCGCCGACCCGGTGATCTGGACCGACACCAGCAGCACGCCGGGCGGCACCGCGTACACCGCCGACATCCGCACCGCCCTGGCCCGCCAGCCGGACGCGATCTTCTGCCACTTCGCCGGGCCGGCGGCGGTGCAGTTCATCAAGCAGCTCTACCGCGAGGGGTGGACGGGCCCGATCTACGCGCCCGGCTTCCTCACCGAGGGCACCGTGCTCGACGAGGTGCAGGAGGTGGAGGCGCGCAACATCGTGACCGCGCTGAACTACTCCGCCGACCTGAACAACACCGCCAACCGCACCTTCGCCTCGGCGTACCGCAAGACGCACGGCGCGTCCCCGACCACCTACGCGATGGCGTCGTACGACGCGGCGCAGGTGCTGGACAAGGCGATCCGGCTGGCCGGGGGCGACCCGACCCCGCAGCAGGTCAACCTGGCGCTGGGCAAGATCGGCCAGATCGACAGCCCGCGCGGGGCATGGCAGTTCAACCAGCCACGAACACCCCAGCAGAAGTGGTACCTGCGCAAGGTGCAGCGCGACGGTCAGGTGCTCTCCAACGTCCTGATCAACGAGCTTGCCACGCTCGGCTGACCGCCCGCCCGACGACACCGCACGGGCCGGTCACCCCCAGGTGGGACCGGCCCGTACGCGGGTGGGTCGCGCCCGTCAGTCGCGCAGTTCCGCGATGCAGCACTTCACGCTGCCGCCGCCCTTGCGCACCTCGGTCAACTCGACCGGCACGGGGGTGTAGCCGGCCGCCTTCAGCTTGCCGGCGAGCCGGGACGCCTCGCTGTTCAGGACCACGTTCGCCCCGTCGCTGACCAGGTTCAGGCCGAACGCCAGGGCGTCGACGTCGTCCGCGACGATCGCGTCCGGGAAGAGCTGGGCGAGGACCCGCTGGCTGGCCGCCGAGAACGCGCCCGGGTAGTAGACGACGTTCCCGTCGTCGATCGAGGCCAACGCCACGTCGAGGTGGTAGAAGCGGGGGTCGACCAGGTGCAGCGACACCACCGGCCGACCGAGCGCCTCCTGCGCCTCGGCGTGCGCCGGCAGCTCGGTGCGGAAGCCGTGGCCGGCGAGGACCAGCCCGCCGTGCGCCTCCGGCAGGTACGCGAAGTCGCCCTCGCCCTCGTTGGTCTCGTTCGGGGCGATGAAGTGCCAGCCCCGCTCCTCGTAGAAGGCGCGGTGTGCGGCGGCCTCGGCGGCCCGCTGCTCGTGCTTGAACCGGGCGCCGTAGACCGTCCCGTCGACGACGAACGCGCCGTTGGCCGCGAACACCATGTCGGGCAGGCCGGCCTCGGGGGTGAGCAGGTGCACGTCGTGGCCGAGGCCGAGCAGCGTCTCGCGCAGCCGGTCCCACTGCTTGACCGCCAGCGCCGCGTCGACGGGCGTGGTGACGTCCATCCACGGATTGATCGCGTACGCGACGGCGAAATGCTCGGGCGAACACATGAGATATGTCCGCTTTCTGGGGATCCGGTGCTGGTTCACGGAAACCAAGAGTAGGTAGCCTTGAACCTTGGTAACAGCCACAACCATTGCTTCCTGAGGGCGGAACGTTGCAGATAGACGCGGTGGATCAGCGAATCATTGCGTTGCTGGTGGCGGACGCCCGCGCCTCGTACGCCGACATCGGCAGCCGGGTCTCGCTCTCCGCCCCGGCCGTCAAGCGCCGGGTGGACCGGCTGCGCGCCGCCGGGGTGATCCGGGGATTCACGGCCGTCGTCGACCCGGCCGCCGTCGGCTGGACCACGGAGGCCTTCGTCGAGCTGTTCTGCGCCGGGCGGACCACCCCCGCCCAGATCGGGGTGGCCGTGCGCCGGCATCCGGAGGTGGTCGGGGCGTACACGGTCTCCGGGGAGGCCGACGCGCTGGTGCACCTGCGCGCGGCGGACATCTCGCACCTGGAGGAGGCCCTCGAACGGCTGCGCGCCGAGTCGTTCGTGACCTCCACCCGCAGCACCATCGTGCTCTCCCGCCTCGCCGAGTCCCCCGGCGTCGGCCCCTCCACCTGAGGGACGCCGGCCTGAGCCGCTCGGGCGGCGCGGGAACCGGAGTCGGGCACGCGGCGTCGAAGCGGCATGACCCGGGCAACCGTCACCGCCGTCGGCACGCTGGCCGCCCTGACCCTGCTCGCCGGCAGCGCCCCCGCGGGGCCGGCCCCGCAGCCGGCGCCGCCGACCGCCGCGCCCCGGCTGGTCTCCTTCGACACCTGCGCCGACGCGCTGGCCCGGCTGCGCGCCGCCGCCTCCGCCTCGGTCGGGCCCTGGGGCTTCCAGCCCGGCTGGCGGACCGGCTTCGCCACGGGCGGGGCCGGCGAGCCGCTGGCGCTTTCGAGGGCGGGAGACGGTGCCCGGGCGACGCCGGAGCACTCCGGCACCAACGTCCACGAGCCGGGCGCCGACGAGCCGGACCTGGTCAAGACCGACGGCCGGCGGATCGTCACCGTCACCGGGGGCGTGCTGCGGGTCGTCGACCCGGCCACCCGGCGCACGAGCGGGCGGCTGGACCTGACCGGCGACGACGCGCGACCCGGGCCGGGGGACGGCAGCCTGCTGCTGCACGGCGACCGGGCGCTGGTGCTGCTCCGGGGCAGCACGCCGATGCTCCCGAACGGTACGTCGGCCCGCCGGCCGGCGGGCGGGCCCACCGGGGCCAGGCTGCTCCTGGTGGACCTGGCCGGGCGGCCCGCGCTGATCGGGACGTACCGGATCGACGGGAGCCTGCTCGACGCGCGGCTGACCGGCCCGACGGCCCGGGTCGTGGTCCGCTCCGAGGCCCGGCTGGTCCTCCCCGAGCCGGGCGACGAGTCCACCGAGGCGCAGCGGCTGGCCGCGAACCGGGCGGCGATCGGCCGGGCCGACCTGGACGCGTGGCTGCCGGCGTACGACTGGACCGAGGGCGACCGGCGCGGCGGCGGCCGGGTCGGCTGCGACCGGCTGGCCGCCACCGCCGACACCACCGGCACGGCCCTGCTGACCGTGCTCAGCTTCGACCTGGCCGCCGGCCGCCTCGGCGACGGCGACCCGGTGAGCGTGGCCGGCGACGCGGACACCGTCTACGGCACCGCCGGCAGCCTCTACCTCGCCGGGCAGCGGCAGCGGCCGGGCCAGCTCCGGCCGCGCGGCTGGGGCGGGCCGGCCGGACGCGACCCGGGCACCGCGATCTACCAGTTCGACACCCGCGCGCCGGGCCGCCCCCGCTACCTGGCCGCCGGCACCGTGCCGGGCACGCTGCTCGACCAGTACGCCCTGTCGGAGTGGCAGGGCCACCTGCGGGTGGCCACCACCAGCGGCGACGACCGGTGGTCCCGCCCGACGACCGAGTCGGGGGTGTACGTGCTGGCCCGGCGGGGCGACCTGCTGACCCGGGTCGGCGCGGTCACCGGCCTCGGCCGGGGCGAGCGGATCCACTCGGTGCGCTACCTCGGCCCCACCGGTCACGTGGTGACCTTCCGGCGCACCGACCCGCTCTACACGCTCGACCTGACCGACCCGGCGGCGCCCCGGGTCACCGGCGAGCTGAAGATCACCGGGTACTCGGCGTACCTGCACCCGGCGGGGCCGGGGCGGCTGCTCGGGGTCGGCCAGGAGGCGGACGCCGACGGGCGGGCGCAGGGCCTCCAGGTCTCGCTGTTCGACGTCGCCGACCCGACCCGGCCCACCCGGCTGGCCCGCCACCACGTGCCGGGAGCCGGTTCGGCCGTGGAGTTCGACCCGCACGCCTTCCTGTACGACCCCGGGACGGGGCTGGTGGCGCTCCCCGTCCACGACGGCGGGCTGCTCCTGCTGCGGGTCGCCGGGGCGACCATCGTGCCGGCCGGCACGGTCACCCACCCCGGCCGCGCCCCGGTGAGCCGGTCGTTGCTGGTCGGCGGCGTCCTCTGGACCGTCTCCGACGCCGGCCTGCGGGCCGACGACCCGGCCGGCGTCGCCGGGCCGGTCAGGATCGCCTGGCTCCCGGCGACCTGACCCTCCGAGCCGGCGGGTGGGGCCCGGCACTCGGGCCGACCGGGCCCCACCCGCCTCCGCGTCGTCGGGGGAGCCCTGCGGGCGGCAGAGGTCAGCCGGCCGCGGAGAGCCCTGCCGGCGGTCTCAGAGATACATGCCGGTGCGGTGCTCGCCCTGGTCCCGCCGGCCGGGCTTGTCGCCCTCGCCGAAGAACCGCTTCCCGCCGAACTCGCCGTGCAGCCGGTCGTCCAGCTCGTCGGCGAGGCCGGTCATCACCTGCACGGCCAGCATCAGGTGGGTGGCCTGGAAGTCGCGACCGAAGACCGGGATGGACGCCCAGACCGTGTCGTCGGCGCAGTAGAGCCGCCCGATCGGCATCCGGTTGGTCAGCTCGGACAGCTTCACGTAGAGCCGCTCGGTGGGCTCGACCTCCGTGAGCACCGGCGAGAAGACGTCGACCAGCGGCGGGTTGTCGCGGACCCGGACGAAGACCATCGCCGATCCGGCCCGGATGTTGATGTCGCCGTCGGAGTCGACCTGCAACTTGTCGGAGTCGGACTTGAGCATGGCGGACACCACGGTCCGCACCTGCTCGGCGAGGGCCAGCACGTCGGTGCGCGGCCCCTGGGCAGCGGCCAGCGCCTCGTCGAGGTCCGCCTCGACGTCCTGGTCCGGGCCGAACTCGCTGCGCGCGGTGCCCAGCGGCTCCATCGGCACGGGCCCGCCCTCGGCGTCGTGCACCAGATAGACCAGGAACGCCGGGTGCGGGGCCCCGTAGACGTCCCGCAGGGTGCGGGAGAGAAGGGCGGCCAGCCGGGTCGCCTCGGTGGTGTCGCCGGTCAGCCCGAAGTGCTCGCCGGAGCCCTCGACCACCCCGGGCGGGGACCAGCCGAGCGCCACCATGTCGGCGACGGCCGCCCGGTCCAGCCGGTAGCCCTGCGGGAGGGTCGCGTTGCCGACGGCCCACGCGGAGAGCCGGCCGTCGTCGGCGAGGTCGATGCTGATGGAGTAGATGGCGTCGCCCGTGCCGGAGGCGGTGGGGTCGAGGGTCAGCTCGACGTGCGTGCCGGCGGGCAGCTCCCGCAGCCGCTCGGCGAGCGCCCGGGCGAACTCGCGCCACGCCTGGGTCACCTTCGCCCGCAGGTCGGCCGTGGTCGGCTCGTCCAGCAGGATCGACTCGTGCTGGTGCTCCGACGGGCCGCCGGACGCCGACGGGCCGCCGTGCTCCGGCTCGCCGTCGTGCCCGGGGGTGCCGCCGGGCGGGTCCGAGGCCGGCGTCGAGGGGTGGCCTACCGTCATGATCGCCTCCGTCCGTTGCGGTCACCCTACCCAGGCCGCCCGGAACCCGGATCAGGCCGGACCGGGATCGGACATCGACGCGCCGGGGCAGCCGTCAGGCCGGGGCCGGGGCAGCCGTCAGGCCGGGGGCCGTTCCCCCAGCTCGACCGGCCAACCGCCCGCCAGCGCGCTGAGCCGGTCGGCCGCCGCGACCGGATCGGCCCCGCGTCCCACGGCCACCCCCAGCAGGTACGCGGAGACCGGCGCACCGGGCCGCAGCACCTGGTGCGCGACGTCCCGGGCCAGGTCGAGCACCACCGGCACCGGCACCTCGGCCGGGTCGAGGCCCAGCTCCGCGCAGGCCGCCGTCACCCAGTCCTCCAGCGTCGTCAACGTGTCCACCCCTCCGCCCGGCGTACGTCCTCGTCAGTGTCGCAGTCGAACCAGGGCGGCGGGCCCGTCCCGGACCAGGGCACGTCGCGCACCGTCAACCCGGCGAGCAGGACCCGCACCGCCGCGCCGCCGAGCGAGCCGCCCCGGGCGGAGGCGAGGCGGCCGAACGCGGCCCGCAGCGGCGCGACCCGCCACACCCCGCAGAGCTGCTGCCGCCGGCCGTCGCCGTCGACGAGGCACACCCCGTCCACGGTCGGGTCGGCGAGCTGCTCGCGCAGCAGGCGTACCGCGTCGCGGGTGAGCAGGGGCAGATCGGCGGCGAGCAGCGCCACGGTCGTCGTGCCGACGGGCAGCAGGGACACGCCGGCCGCGGCGGCGGCCACCGGCCCGCCTCCCGGGGGGCGTTCCTGGGTCGACCGGACGCCCGGCGGCACCGGGCCGGCCGGGCCCACCACGATCCGGACGTCGGCGTCGGCGACGGCGTCGAGCACCCGGTCGCGCATCGGCCGGCCGCCGACCGGCACCCCGGGCTTGTCCACGCCGCCCATCCGGCGCGCGGCCCCGCCCGCCAGCACGACCGCCGCCCAGTCCCCCACGCGGCCACCGTACCGCCCGGTGGGGCCGAGGGGGCATGTCGCGCAGTCGACAGGCGGAGCGCCGCAGGTCGATCCGGCGGGCCTGTAAATCTTGTTGCTTACTTCCTAAAGTGACGACTCAGGAACGTTACGTTTCGAAGTCCGCCCCACTCGTCGGGTCCGGCCGATCACGACCGCTCCTTCAGCCGGGCGTGACGTTCTTCGAGGTGGACGGAGGTGCCACATGCCAGCAGGTGACCACACCGAGCTGCCCGTCCTGGTCGGCCGGGATTCCGAACGCGCGCTGCTGCGCGAGGCGCTGGACCAGGCCCGCTTGGGATGCGGCGGCGCGATCTTCGTGGTCGGCGGCGACGGCCTGGGGAAGTCCCGGCTGACGTTGGAGGCGACGCAGCACGGGCGGCAGGCCGGCATGGCGGTGCTGGTGGGCCGCGCCGGCTCGACCGGCCCGGCGGTGGCCCTGCGCCCCCTGACCGAGGCGCTCGCCCCCCTGTCCCGCACCGAGCCCGCCCTGGAACACGCGAGCCTGCGGCCCTACCGGTCCGCCCTCGGCAGGCTCATCCCCCAGGACCTGTCGGTGGGGACGGCGGGTCCACCGTCGCCCGTGCTGCTCGCCGAGGCGGTGCTGCGGCTGCTCTCGGTCACCGGGGCCGGGCGGGGCTGCCTGCTCGCCCTGGAGGACCTGCACGACACCGACCCGGCGACCCTGGCCGTGGTGGAGTACCTGGCCGACAACCTCGCCGACCAGGGCGTGCTGCTGCTGGCCACCCTCCGCGCCGAGCCGGGGCCGGCGTGGGACCTTGCGCAGGCCCTGGGCCGGCGGTGCAGCGGCACCGTCCTGCGCCTCGAACCGCTGAGCCGGCGCGCCGTGCGCCTGCTGGTGGCGTCCCGGCTGGGCCTCGCCCCCGAGCGGATCGCCGAGCCGGTTCTCGACCGGCTCTGCCGCGACAGCGCCGGCAACCCGTTCCTGGCGGCGGAGCTGCTCCACGCCATGCTCGACAGCGGCAACCTGGCGGTGCACGGCGACGGGTGCCGGCTGGTCGACGGCGTCCGCACCGAGGTGCCGCCGACCGTGCGGCGCAGCGTCACCGACCAGGCCGACCGGCTCGGCCCCGCCGGACGGCACCTGCTCACCGCCGCGGCCGTGATCGGCGAGCGGTTCCCGGTCTCCGTGCTCGGCCTGGCGCTGAAGATGGGGCAGGACGACCTGCTCCGACACCTGCGCGCGGCGGTCACGGCCGGACTCGTCACCGCCGAGGGCGGCGACCACGACTGGTACGCGTTCCGCACCATGACCACCGCCGTCGCCCTGCTCGGCCAGCTCACCCCCACCGACCGGGCCGCTCTGGCACACCAGGCGGTGGACGCGGTGAACGAGCTGCACCCGGGCCTGCCCGGGGACTGGTGCCGGTTCACGGCCCGGCTCACCCGGCTGGCGGGCGACGTGCCTGGCGCCGTACGGCTGCTCGCCCTCGCCGGTCGCCGGGACCTCAACGCCGGGCGGCTCCGGTCGGCCGCCGAGACCCTCGACGGGGCGTGGCGGCTGGCGGCGACGGGGGTCGACGTCGCGCTGCGCGCCGACGTGCTGCACGAGCTGCTGTGCGCGCTGCTGGAGAGCGGCGAGGCCGGACGCGGGCTGCGGCTGCTCGACAGCCTCGACGACCTGTGCCACCCGGCGGTCCCGCCCGAGCGGCTGGCGGCCGTACACGTCCTGTTCGCCCGGCTCGCCCTGCTCGCCGGGCGGCGTACCGACGCCGCCGCGCAGCTCGACTCCGCCCGGACGCTGCTCGGCCCCGGCGCGTCCGAGCGGCAGACCGCGCCGGTCGACGCCGTCGCCGCCCACCTGGGCCTGGACGCCCCGGGGCGGGCCACCCGGCTCGCCACGCGTGCCGCCGCGGCGGCGGAGAGCGCCGGGCTGCCCGGCGTCGCCTGCCTCAGCTGGCAGGCGCGGGGGGTGCTGGCCCGCCGGACCAGGCCGGAGGGGGCCCAGCCCTGCTTCACCCGGATGCGCCGGATCGCCGAGCGGCACCACCTGCCGCTGTGGCGCACCCGGGCCGCCGCCCTGCTCGCCGAGCAGCGGTGGCTGCTCACCGGTGACGCCGACGCGCTGGCCCGCAGCGCGGAACGGGCCCGGCAGCTCGGCGCCCACGCGCTGCGCCACGCGGTCGACGTCCGGCTCGCCTGGGACCACGCGCTGCGGGCCGAGTACGCCGAGGCCGAACGGCTCGTCGAGGAGTGCACGACCGACGCGCAGCGGCTCGGGCTGGGCGAGTCCGCGCCGCTGCTGTCGCTCGTCCGGGCCGTCTGCGCGGGGCACCGGGGGCGACGGCACGAGCTGGACGCGGCCCTGACCGGCCTGTCGGGCGACGGCGCGGGAGTGGCGGCCCTCGCCCACGGCATGGCCGCGGCGGTGTGCGCGCTGCTGGAGGAGGACCCGGCGCGGGCGCGCCGGGAGCTGGACCGGGCGGCGGCGTACGACGCAGGCTGTCCCGCGCCCTATCCGCTCGCCGGCCAGCACGGGCTGGCCCTGCTCCTGGCGGTGCTGCCCGGCGACGCCGACCGGCGGCTCGGCGACGACGCCGGTGGCACGCCCGCCGGGCGGCTGCACTGGAACCGGCAGTTCGCCCTGCTGGCGAGGGCGGTGCTGCTGGGGCGGCGGGGTGACCGGGAGGCGGCCGGCGCGACGGTGGCGGCCCTCCGCCGGACCCCCGCCCACCCCGTGGCGCTCCACCTCGGCCTGCGGCTCGTCGCGCCCTGCGCCCACGCGGACCGGTGGGGTGAGCCGGTCGACTGGCTGCGCGGCGCGGAGGAATACTTCCGGCTGGCGGGGGTGCCGGCACCGGCCCGCGCCTGCCGGGCCCAGCTGCGCGACCTCGGGGTGGTGGTGCCGCACCGGCGCACCGACAGCCAGGTCCCGCAGCCGCTGCGGATGATCGGGGTGACCGAGCGGGAATACGAGGTGCTCCAGCTCATGGCGGACTGGTCCGACAACCGGAGCATCGCCAGCGAGCTGTTCATCTCCCCACGCACGGTGGAGAAGCACGTGGCGAGCCTGATCGCCAAGACCGAGCAGGCCAACCGGGCGGCGCTGAACCGATACGCCGCCCGGGTCCGCGAGGAGGTCAGGCCGGACTGACCGTCCGGTAGCGGCCACCGAGGAAGACGGCGGGGTCGGCGTCGTCCGTGGCCTCGCACCAGTACGGGGAGCCGAGCACCAGCACGTGGTCGGCGACGGCGATCAGCTGGGTCACCGCGCACACGGCCGCCGCCATCGCCCCGTCGAGCAGCGGCATCCCGTCGAGGGCACGGTGCGCCACCCCGGCGAACCGGTCCTCGACGGCGCCGGTGGCGAACCGGTCGGCCAGTGCGCGCTGCCGGCGGCCCAGCAGGTTCACCGCGAACCCGCCCTCGGCGGTGATCGCGGCGAGGGTGCGGCTGGTCCGGGCCAGCGAGACGAGGAGCAGCGGCGGATGCAGGGACACGGACGTGAACGCGTTCACGGTGCAGCCGACGGGGTGCCCGGCCGCGCGGCTGGTGACCACCGCCACGCCGGTGGCCCAGCTGCGCATGAACTCCCGCAGCTCCGGCCCGCCGACGGGGGTTGCCCGCTCCGGGCCCGACCCGCGCGGAGCCGCCCGGTCCGGCCCCGCGCCGTCGGCGGGGGTGGCCCGCTCCGGTCCGGTCACCGCGTGCCGGGGGACCACGGTGGTCATCGCGCGCCGGCCAGGTCCGGCCGCCCCGCTGCCCCGCCGGGCCCTCCGGCGGCCGTCCCGTCGAGTTCCGCCTGGCAGCGGGCGCGGCGGCCGATCAGCTCCGCCCGGTCCGCGCCGGGCAGCTCCAGCGCCCGGCCGTAGTCCGCGACCGCCTCCGCCCACCGGCCCGCCGCCTCGTGGACGAACCCCCGGTTGTAGAGCAGGTCCGGGTTGTCGCCGTCCACCGCGAGCGCGGCCGTCAGGTCGGCGACGGCCCTCCCGTGGTCCCCGCCGTCGAACGCCAGGGCGGCCCGGCTGGCCAGCGCGGCGACCAGCCCCGGGTCGGCCGCCAGCGCCTCGTCGAGGTAGCGGCGGGCCTCCGCCTCCGCCCCGTCGGCCAGCGCCAGCACACCCCGCAGGTGCAGCAGCCGGGCGTCGGCGGGGTGGCGCAGCAGGCCCTCCTCGACGTGCGGCCGGGCGGCGTCGACGGCCCCGTCGTCGAGCAGCAGGCTGACCAGGTTCACCCGGGCGTCGAGCTGGTCGGGCTCCAGCTCCACCACGTAGCCGAAGTCGGCGATCGCCCCGGCCACGTCACCCAGCTCGGCCTTGAGGTCGGCCCGGTTGTAGTACAGCTCGAAGAACGGCGGCGACAGGCTGATCGCCGTGTCGCAGTCGGCGACCGCGCCGGTGAGGTCGCCGAGGCGCCGCCGCACGTCGGCCCGGTCGAAGTAGTAGTCGGCGTAGTTCGGGTCCAGCTCGATGACCCGGGTCAGGTCGATGAGGGCCTCGTCCAGGCGGCCCAGGGCCAGGTACGCCTTGCCCCGGTTGTGCACGAGCACCGAGCGGTGCAGCCGGTGCTTGTCGCCGGGCAGCTCGCGGTCGAGCCGGTCGAGCCCGTCGTCGACCAGCCGCAGCGCCGCCGCCACCCGGCCGAGCCGCATCTCGATCAGCGCCAGCCCGTTGTTCTGGAACACCGAGTGGAAGGCGCGCTTCTGCGGGTCGGGCAGCAGCGAGGCGAGCGCGATGGAGTTGTTGATGTAGCCCCGGGCCAGGTGGTGGTCCTTCAGCTCCTCGGGATGAAAACGGGTGTAGAGCATCGCCAGCGCGTACCCGGTGGACATCTGCAGCTCGGGGTCCGCGTACCGGCTGCGCAGGTCGAGGTACGTCGGTTCCGCCTCGACGGTGCGGCCGAGCACCACCATGGCCGAACTCGCCCGCGTGCTGAGCAGCCAGAACCGTTCCATCTGCGTGTCCGGGTCGACGATCGCCCGGCCACGGGTCCCGTAGTCGATCACCGCGTGGTAGTAGCCCAGCGCGCCGCAGTGCCGCGCCGCCTCGTACAGCGCCTCCGCGCCGGCCCCGGCGGGGTCGCTGCCGCGTTCCAGGTGCCAGGGGATCGCGCCGAGTTCCAGGCTCCACTCGCCCCGCTCGCGCAGCAGCGCGGCGCGCGCGTCGTGCAACGCCGCCCGCACCTGCGGGTCGGCCTGCCGGTACGCGGCCGACTCCGCCGGGTCGGTGGAGGTGCCGTCGGCGTCGACGTACGCCCGAAGCAGCGCCTCCGGCCCGCGCCCGGCGGGGTTGGCGGCGCGGGGCAGCTCCGGCAGCCGGTCGGCGTACCGGTCGAGGGCACCGGTCAGCTCCGGCTCCAGCGGTGCGCCGTCGGTGCCGACGAGCACCCGCACCACGTCGGGTCGCACCCGCCGCAGGAAGATGGCCAGGAACTCCTGGTCGGTGGGGTCCGCCTGGTCCACCCGGTCGAACGCGAGCCGCAGCGGGAGGCGGCCGGCGCGGGTGGCGTACCCGGCGAGGAACTCCGTCGCGCCGTGGGCCAGCCGGCGGGTGCGGTTGGCCGGATAGATCCGGGTCCGCTCCTCGGGCACCGCCAACGAGGTGAGCGTCTCGGGGGCTGCGTCGAGCGTCCCGCGCAGCTCCGGGGCCGCCGACAGGATCTCGGTCAGGTGCCGCTGCACGAGGTCGGGCCAGCGTTCGTACGCCTGCGGCACGAGCTGCCGCAGCACGCTGCCCAGCCCGGTGTAGGGGCCGCGCAGGCCCCGGTGCGAGTCGACCGCGAGATCGACCTGCTCGCCGTCGACCGGCGCCGGCCCGATCCGCCATTGATGTGCAGTCATGCCGTTGCTCCTCGCTTGGTGGGCCTTGTTCGCGGTGGGTGTCGGGGGAGGTGGGCCGGGCGGGGCCGTCAGCCGGCCGCTGCCGGCTCCGTGGCGGGGGCGGGCCGCCGTCGGGTACGCCCGGCGAGCAGCGGCAGCAGCACGATCTCGAACGCGACCAGCAGCAGCGAGCCGACCGAGTCCCAGAAGCCGGGGCCGGTGGGCGAACCGTGCGCCAGGGCGGTGAAGACCCGGGAGGCGAACTCCAGCACCAGCGGCGCGGTCCACAGGGTGACGGTGATCAGCAGTGCCGCCACTCCCCCGCAGGTGATCAGCGCGAACCAGGGGGCGAGCTGCCGGTCGCGCGGGGACCAGTCGGCGTCGGCCAGGTCCGGCCGGCGCACCCCGGGCAGCCAGGCGAGCCGGTCGCGCAGCCAGGCGCGGCTCACCTCGTCCAGGTTCGTGCAGCCCAGCGCGGTGGTCGCCACGTAGTACAGGTCGGTGCGCAGGAAGACGTAGCACTGCCAGGACATCCGCAGGAGCACGGTGTACGCCACCGCCAGCGCGAGCCGCCCCGGCCAGGACAGGCCGTCGGACAGGCCGGCCCAGGCCACGAGCACCAGCGCGCCGAAGAGCACCGCGTCGGCCAGCAGCCCGGCCAGCATCGGCAGGTAACGCTGCCGGGCCGGCACGGTGAGCAGGGCGTCCAGCTCGGTCTCCACCACCGCGTAGTAGAGCCGGCGGCCGACCCGCATCTTCGTCGGCAGGCCGAGCCGGCGGGCGGCGAGCAGGTGGTACCACTCGTGCCACAGGATGGCCGGCGACTGGCACAGGGCCAGCCCGAGCTGCACGGCCAGCAGCGACGGGACGAAGAACACGTTCGAGGCGTGCGGTCGCAGCTCCGGCCGGGACACCATGGCCACGGCGGCGGCGACCACGATCAGCGCGTACGCCGCCCAGGCCGGCGGGGAGAAGGCGGCCCGGCCGAGCCGGCGGAAGCGTACCTTCGGCGCGGTGGCCGGCGGTTCCCCGTCGGCGCGGACGAAGCCGAGTTCGCGCAGCGTGTCGACGAAGTCGGCCATGTCGACGGGCTCGCCGAAGGTGCGCTGGTACCACTGCTCCGCCTCACCGACCGGCATCCCGTCGGCGAGCCGGCGCAGCAGCGCGACGCCGTCCTCGGGCAGCAGGGCGAAGGACGTGGCGTCGACCCGGCCGACCGTCACCCCGTCCCGCTCCGGCACGTAGGTGAGCGGATGGAACTCCAGGCGGGTGCTTGACATCGCTCCTCCAGCGCGTGGACCGGGCCTTTCGGGGTGGCCTCCCAGGGGTGGACCCGGCGACGGCCGTCCCGGCTCGGGAGCCGGGACGGCCGGACCGGTCAGCAGCAGTCGGTGCAGTACAGCGGCGCCGACGTGGTGAGCTTGATGGAGCCCGTCTTGCGGATCGTGATCTTCTTCATTTCCGTTCACCTCCTCGGCCGGCTGGTCGTTGGGGCGGCCGGCTGAGGACGAACCTGCCAGCCGGGCGCGCCCGGCGGCATGGGGAGCGACACCCAAACTCCCGCTCCGCGGCGGGGGCGAAGATGGGGCCGTTCCCCCATGTCCCCGGCGTCGCCGCGCCGCGACGCTGTCCGGATGCGAGACGACGCGCTTTCGGTGATCATCTGCGGCTCCAGCGCCGCCATGGCCGCCTCCGGCTACCTGTCCTGGCTGCGCCAGGAGATCGACCTGCCGCTGCGGGTGCTGCTCACCGCCAGCGCCGAGCGGTTCGTGCAGCCCCAGGTCGCCGCCTGGTACGCCGACGAGGTGTACGCCAGCGGCGACCCCGCGCTGAACCCGACCGAGTTCGCCCGGCGCTCGCTCGGCATCGTGGTCCTGCCGGCGACCGCCGCCACGATCGCCGCCGCGGCACTCGGCCTGGCCGGCACCCCTGCGCAGACCGCCCTGCTGGCCAGCGAACGCCCGGCGATCTTCTTCCCGAGCATGAACAGGTCGATGTGGACGAAGAAGACCACCCGGCGGCACGTGGAGGCGCTGCGCGACGAGGGCCACACCGTCGTCGAACCGCAGGAGCGGGTGATCTTCGAGTTGTGGCGACGGGAGAACGCCCTCGGCATCGCCATGCCCCCGCCGGACGCCGTGGCCGAACTCGTGGTGAGCTGGCTGGAGAGCATCCTGGCCGGCGACTCCGAGGAGCCGACCGACAAACAAGGTCATTAAGTAAAGTCAATGTAAAAAGTGCGTCTCACCACAATCGGGAATTCCCCACTAGGCTTCGACCTGTTCCTTTCGTCTCGCAGCCAGAAGGGGATCGACATGGGAATCGCACGGATGGCCGCGCAATTGACGGCCGCAACCACCGCTGTCGTCGGGCTGAGCGTGGCGACCGCCGGCCCCGCCGCGGCCACGGAGTCAGGCTCCTGGCGGGCCTACGGCAACACGAACCCGATCACCTCCAGCCCCAGCACGTGGCACTGCGCCGCCACCAAGACGGTGGTCACCAACGTGCTCGCCCAGGTCTGCGCGATCAGGTCGGCAGGCGGGGGAGCCGTGCAGGCGGCGGTCATCGTGCGCAACAACCGATCCAGCCTCTACTCCGTGACAGCAGCGATGGACCTGTACACCTCCTCGGGCGCCTACCTGGGCGACTGGGTCTGCTCGTCGTCGGGGGTCGGGGCGAACTCGTGGTCGGTGTGCTTCGGGCGGACCCTCACCCATAGCAGTCCGGTGAACTCGATCGGCGCGGTCAGCGGTGTGGACCTCGGCCAGTCACCGAACGTCTGAACCCGAACCCTGAGTCCCGTCGGGGCGCTGGCCAGTGGCCGGCCGGTGGGTCAGCCGGCCACGGTCTGCGCCTCGTCGGCACCGGCCTCCTCTCCGGCGCGGCCGCAACAGGCGGCGGCCAGGGTCCGCGACCTCGCCGGGGCGGCCGGTCAGGCAGGATGGCGGGATGGGACGGGCGACTGACCGGCGGAACGTGCTGCGGATCGACCTCGACACGGCCGACCCGGCCCGCGTCGCGACCCGCCGACCGGACAGCCTCTCCGTCGAGGAGCCGCTGGAGATCCGGGTCGGGCCCGCCGGGCCGGGCCGGCGGCGGCCATTGGCGGTCACCATGCGCACCCCTGGCGACGACCTGGACCTGGCGATCGGGTTCCTGCTCACCGAGGGGCTGATTCGCAGCGACGCGGACGTGCGCACCGCGCAGCTCTGCGCCGGCCCGGACACGCCGAACACCTACAACGTGGTCGACGTGGTGCTCGCCCCCGGCGTGCCCGAGCCGGCCGCCGACCCGACCCGCAACTTCTACACCACCAGCTCCTGCGGGGTCTGCGGCAAGGCCAGCATCGACGCGGTGCGGACCCGCTCGCCGTACGCCGTCGCGGACGACCCGCTCACCGTGCCGGCCGCCCTGCTGGCCGAGCTGCCGGACCGGCTGCGTGCCGCCCAGCGCCACTTCGACCGCACCGGCGGGCTGCACGCGGCCGGGCTGTTCACCGGCGACGGGGAGCTGGTGGTGCTACGCGAGGACGTCGGCCGGCACAACGCCGTCGACAAGGTCGTCGGATGGGCCGTCCGGCAGGGCCGTCTGCCGTTGGCCGGGCACCTGCTGCTGGTCTCCGGCCGGGCGAGCTTCGAGCTG
Organism: Micromonospora sp. DH13; assembly: GCF_020873825.1. Lineage (NCBI taxonomy): Bacteria > Bacillati > Actinomycetota > Actinomycetes > Micromonosporales > Micromonosporaceae > Micromonospora > Micromonospora sp. DH13. The sequence goes on along the minus strand of NZ_JAHWGR010000005.1, from coordinate 6,884 downwards.
ACCCAGAAGGCGTGGATGGCCGGGCTGCCGCTGCTCGCGGCGGTCTCGGCCCCCAGCACCCTGGCCGGTGACCTGGCCGAGGAGGCGGGCATGACCCTGGTCGGCTTCCTGCGCGGCCGGACCATGAACGTCTACACGGGCGCCCACCGGATCGGGCCGGTGGACCAGACCAGCGTCAGCGGGGGCTGACAAAGGGCAGGCCCTGGCGACCTCGTGCGTCGCCACACCGAGCGCGGCGGTGCTCTTGCCGCGCGCCGGCTCTTCCGCACCCCGTGGATCGATCAGGTCGCCGCCACCCGGGCGCGGGCCAGGTGGGCGCGGCGGAACAGCGCGAGCACGGCGGTGCCGACGAAGGCCAGGCCGCCGACCGCCACGGCAGCCGCCCGCGTACCCGACTGGTCCTGCACCGCGCCGGCGATGGCCGCGCCGCACCCGGACCCGATCGCGAACAGCGTCACCAGCCACGCGAACGCCTCGACGATCGTCCCGGGCGGCGCCAGCTCGTCGATCAGCGAGAACGCGATGACCAGCAACGGCGGCAGGAAGAACCCGGCGACGAACACGATCACCACCATCGCCCACACCGGCGCCAGCGACGCGACCAGCAGGTAGGCCCCGCCGAGACAGGCGCTCAACACGATGACCCGGCTCGTGGCGGTGCTCTTCCACCGGACGCGACCCGTGACGAGCGCGCCGGCCAGCGCTCCGACAGCGGAAACACCCAGCAGCATGCTCGCACCGCCCCACACGGTGCGCTGCTCCGCGTACGAGACCATGATGATGCTGAGAGCGCCGATCGGCACCACCGTGGCTCCCACGCCGACCAGCAGCAGCACGAGCAGCGGGCTGCGCAGCGGGCCGAGCAGCCCGGCGTTGCCGGGGGCGCCCCGCCAGAACCGCGACGGCCCCGACGACGCGAACAGCGCGGTGCCCGCCAGGCACAGCGCAGCCGTCAGCACCAGCGCCACGGCAGGCGACCACACCGCCACGGTCGCGGCAACCAGCACCGGGCCGGCCACGAAGATGATCTCCTGGCCGACCGAGTCCAGCGAGTACGCCCGTTGCAGGTTCTCCGGCCCGACCAGCCCGGGCCACAGCACACGCAGGCAGGGCTCCAACGGCGGCGTGGCGAAGCCGGTCACCGCCATGCCGGCCAGCACCACGGCCCGGTTGTCGGGTTGCAGCGCCACCGCCACCACGGCGGCCGACGACGCCACCGCGGCGAGCACCAGCACGGAGGTCTGGCCCCGCCGGTCGACGAGCCGGCTCAACACCGGGCCGCCGACCGCCTGGGACACGGTGAGTGCCGCCAGGGCCGCCCCGATGAACCGGAAGTCGATGCCGTGTTCCCGCAGCGTCAGGGTCAACGCCAGCGCGACCATCGAGGTGGGAAGGCGTCCGACGACGGCGGCCAGCAGCAACCGGGCGACGGACGAGCGGCGGAGCAGGTCGAGATAGCTCAAGGGGTTCCTTCGCAGGGTCAACCGTGCTGGTCGAGCAACTCCTCGACGCGGGCGAACAGCTCGCGCAGGTTCGGCTCGGCGGTGAGGGCATGTGCCTCGGGCAGACTCAGCCAGCGCAGCGCGGCGGCCGGCTGCTCGGGCCGGGCCCGCTCGGGTTGCCCGGTGGCCAGCACGAACCGCAGATCGGCGTGCTCGTGGGCGGGCTCGGTGGCGCTGGCCGGCACGGGCAGGACCACCACCTGCCGGACCGCGCCGTCCGGCCAGCACACCAGGTCGTCGAGGCTGGTCTCCTCCGCCCCCTCGCGCAGCACGACGTCGAGCGGGTCGCGCTCGCCGGGGTCCCCGTGGCCGCCAATCTGCAACCAGGACCGCATCCGGACGTGCCACCGCAGCAGCACGCGCCGGGTCGGCGGATGGACGACCAACGCCGACGCGGTGACGTGCAGCGGCAGCTCACGGGACCAGGGGTCACCGGCCGCCACGAGGTCCAGGACCCGGCGCACGTCGGCGCTCTCGGCGGCGGTGCGCGGCCGGTAGCCGGCGAGCAGTGCCGCGATCGGCGCCGGTGCGGTGTGGTGCATGTGCGGCTCCTGCGGTGCCGGGATCCGGAACGGGTCATCGTATCGAGCCGGAGTCCGTCGCAGGTGGACCTATCCGCACGCGGCGGCGGCCGGCGGTGGCGGCGGCCGGCGGTGGCGGCCGGTTACTCACCAGTTGTTATGGCGATGCTCACGCCACTGTGGATATCGTCGCCCCATCGCGCCGTGCCACGATCGACACACGCTCAGTGAGCGCAGACGTGTCAGCGGTTGTGGGGGGACATGCGCGTCGGCATGCAGCATCGCGCTGGTTTCGGGCAGTGGCTCCGGGCGCTGCGGGACACCCGCGGCCTCACCCAGGAGGAGCTGGCCGAGGCGTCCGGCTCCAGCGTCCGCACCATCCGGGAGATGGAACGCGGCCGGGTCCGCACACCCCAACGTCGTACGGTCGCACTGCTCGCCGACGCGCTCGGCCTGGCGGGCGCGGACCGCGACCGCTTCGTCGGGCTGGCCCGCGCCGGGCACCGCCCGCAGCCCGACCCAGGGGTCGTCGCCGCGGCCCCGGTGCTCCCCTCGGAGCTACCCGCCGCCGTGCCGAACCTCGTCGGCCGGGAGGCCGAACTCACCGTGCTGGCCCGGCTCACCACCGGAGTCACCGACGGCAGCGCCACGACCGCCTCCGTCGTCGTGCTGCACGGCCCGCCCGGCACCGGCAAGAGCAGCCTCGCCGTCGCCGCCGGCCACCGCCTCGGCACCGCGTTCACCGACGGCCAACTCTTCCTCGACCTGCACGGCACCGCGCCCACCGACACCGGGCGGGCCGACGGCGCGCGGGTCGACACCGGGCGAGTCGACACGGGGCGGACCGGCGGTGCGTTCGCCGGCATCGTCGATCCGGCCGAGGCGCTGGCTGGGCTGCTGCGCTCGCTCGGAGTGCCCGAGGAGGCGATCCCGGGTCAGCCGGAGCAGCGCGGCCGGCTGTTCCGCACCCTCACCCGGGACCGGCGGCTGCTGATCGTGGTGGACGACGCCGCCGACGAGGCCCAGGTACGCCCGCTCCTGCCGGCCGGGCGGCACTGCCTGACCCTGGTCACCAGCCGGCGACCGCTGACCGGGCTCACCGGCGCCGTCCGCGTCCCCGTCGGGCTGCTCGCCCCGGATGCCGCCTGGCGGCTGCTCGCCTCGATCACCGGCGAGGACCGGCTGGCCGCCGACCCGACCGGCACGGCCGAACTGGTGGAACTCTGCGGCCGGCTGCCGCTGGCGATCCGGGTCGCCGGGAACCGGCTGGCCAGCCGGCCGGGCTGGCCCGTCGGCCAACTCGTCGCCCAACTCGCCGACCCACGCCGCCGGTTGACCGCGCTGACCGCCGGGGACCTCGACGTCCGGGCGACGTTCGATGTGTCGTACCGCCGGCTCGGCGCGACGATCGCCGGGGTCTTCCGGCGGGCGTCCCTCGTGCCGGGGGCGGAGTTCGACGCCGGCCTACTCGCCGCCGTCACGCACGTCGACGTCGAGAGTGCGGCGGCCGCCGCCGAGGAGCTGGTCGACGCCGGCCTGCTGCTGCCCCGGGGCGACCGGTACACCTTCCACGGCCTGACCCGCATCTACGCCCGCGAACGCCTCGCGCTGGAGGAGTAAGGAAGGGCCCCCTGTTAACGCCTGAGGTAGAGAAGGGTCCCCTTCTCACACCCGGGCGGGCGCGACGCAGGCGGGCGCGGTGGGCTCAGCTCGGCATGCTGGGCGTGGACGGCAGAGCGGTGGGTCCCACCGGGTGCCCGCCCGATGGGACCCGCCCGTGGTGGGAAGCTGAGGTCAGGAGCAGGTGGCGCCGTTCAGGGCGAACGGGGCCGGGTTGGTGGGGGCCCCGTCGGCCGTGAAGCCGAAGCTCACCGAGCCACCGGACGCGATCGTCGCGTTGTGGTTCTCGTTGCTGACCGTGACGGTCGCGCCGGTCTGCTGGAAGACGCCGTTCCAGTGCCCCTGCACGACCTGGCTCCCGCCGAACGTCCAACCCACGTTCCAGCCGGTGACCTGCGGGCCGTCGTTGTAGACGGTGACGGCCGCCTCGTAGCCGGTGCCCCAGGAGTTGACGACGGCGAAGGACACCCGGCAGGTAGCGGCCGCCCCGGTGACCGGCACGATGTCGCCGAAGTCGTCCCGGGCGGTGGCGAAGTCCTGGAACCCGAACCCGGGCCCCGCCGAGCGGGTCGTGGTGCCGGCGGCCAGGACGGTGCCGTTGGCGTTGACGGCGTACACCGGGCCGCCGCTGTCACCGCTGCGGGCCGACTCGTCGCCGTCGAGCTGGGTGGCCTCGACCAGGTCCTCCCGGTCGTCGTAGTGGAACTGCACCTCAAGGTCGCAGACCGGGACGCCGATCTCCCAGGCCGAGGTCGCCCCGGACTGGCAGAGGATCTGGCCGGGGAACACCTCGGTCCAGCCGACCACCCGGGCCTTCACCTCGTCGTTCGAGCCGCCGACGTAGAGCCAGCCGCCGGCCGACGGGGTGCTGATGAGCATCGTGTCGTGGTCGGTGTTCTTGTGGGTCTGCACGCCGATCGGCTCGCCCTGACCGTCGCTCCACTGCGACCCCACCGAGCCGCAGTGCCCGGCGCTGAGCAGGTGGTTGGTGCCGGTCGCCACCTCGCGCACGCCGAAGCCGACGGTGCAGCCGGCACCGGAGTCGTTCCAGATCCGGGCCCCGCCGTTCCAGGGCGCGGAGTCGTCCTCACGCGAGCGGGGAACCAGCGGGTCCCGCTCGACGATCGTGGTGCGCACCCCGGTCGCCGGCAGCTTCGGCAGCGCCGCGTCGGCGTCGTCGACGGCGATCTCGATGCCCGAACCATCGGTACGCAACCGCACGTCGTGCGCCGAGTCGCGCGCGTCGCCGTCCACCACGGGCGCGATCCGCGCGGCTGCGGCGGCCAGCTCGGTCTTGGCGTACGCCGCCTTGGCGACCTCGACCGGCGCGATCCGGCGGGCGACGGCGACGGCCGAGGCGACGTCGGCCGGGAGGTTGCCCTTCCACCAGAGCGTGACGTGGTCGCCGACCAGCCCGATCCCGGCGTACCCGCGCGAGGGGGCGCGCTCGACGGCGGCCCGCAGCCCGGTCGCCGCGTCGACCAGCGGCACCTGCGCGATCATCCGGTCCCGGGTGCCGCCCGGGATCAGGTCGAGGATCGTCGTGCCGCCCGCCCCCGGGGCGGGGGCGGCCTGCGCGGAGGCGGGGGCCGCCGCCGGGCCGGCCAACGCCGTGGCACCGGCGAGGACCCCTGCGGCGAGGAGGCGAGAGGTCACCTTCCAGGTTCGTTTCATGACTGAGAGTCAACCCACGACGGTACGCCCGAACCAGGCAGGACGGGCGGCAGGAGGCTCCTGCCGCCCGTCCTGCCGGCCGCCTCCACGGCTCACCCGACGAGCACTTTCATGATCGTCTGTCGTTTTCAGACACTCCCGCCGGTGCGTCGTCTCACCTTTCAGCAGACGATCAAGGACCCACCGAGGGCGACGACACGGTCAGGAGGGACTGGGCCCAACGGCGCGCGCCGGATTCCGGGGCGGTCTCGCAGTAGCGGCGGAAGAGACTGCGACTCTCCTCGCGGCGGATGCCGCCGAACAACTTCGGTGGGGCGAACCAGGGCAGGTCGGGGCTCGGCCGCCAGGCAGCCGCCAGCGCGGCCCCGCCGTCACTCGGCGACTCCAACGCGAAGTAACACTCGTCCACCCTCATCGCCATGGCCGCACCCAGGCACATCACGCAGGGCTCCAGGCTCACCGCGAGTCGCACCGGGTACGGACGGCGACGCCAGCCCAACGCCTCGTCGGCCTGCATCATGGCGAGCAGATCGGCGTGCACGAGTCGCCGCCCGCTCGTCCGCTCCTGCGTGTACGCCCGACCGATGATCTCGTCGCCCAGCAGCACCACCGCCCCGATGGGCTGCTCGCCGGCAGCCAGCCCCTCCTCGGCGACCTTCAGCGCGGCCCCTACCAACTCGTCCGGAGTCATCCTCGAACCCTATCGATCGACGACCCTCTACACCGGATACAAGCCAACAGGCCGTCCACACCGACCTGCACCAACGCCATGCGTGGGATACCGACAGGAGCAGGGGCGCAAAGCAGGGGCAAAGAGCACACACACCAACCCCCTGCGACGCCCGGACCACCCCCGCGCGTGCGGGGAGCAGGACGTCCAGGCGGTGGCGATGACCCGGGAAATGGGACCCCCCGCGTGCGCGGGGAGCAGGAAGGCGCTGAGGGGGTCAGCTCCACCACGGTGGGACCACCCCCGCCTACGCGGGGAGCAGCCTTCTTGGCCTGGAGCACTGAAGATCAAGCGTGCAGTCTTCCTTCACTTGCCTGCGCAAGATCGACTGCTGCCTCACACCATTCTCGGCCGCTTCGGGCCGCGCACAGCATACGACGGAACCGAATCGATGCGGGTGTGCCACAAAGCCTGAGAACACGACACCACTCCGCGACAGACAAACGCGCAGCAACAGCCACCGCCCCCCTCTCAGACAGACGATGAATCCGAGCCACGCATAGATCTTGGTGCATTTCGGCCCCCAGAGGGGCCGTTTCCCACCAAGATCTACCGCTTGAGAAGCGAGCCGGAGCGGGCGGGCCCCGGGGAGCGTCGCCGACCGACCGGCGAGCGGGTCGACCGGTCAGAGGCGGGTGGAGCCCGGCGCAATCATGCGGACCGGGGCCGCGTCAGGGGTTCGCCGGGGCCCGCCCGCGGAGGGATCAAGCCTGACTGTGAGGCTAGCCGTGTCGGCTCGGAAGGTGATGGGCTGATGCCTGGTGGCAGTAGATGTGACTCTAACCCTGACTGGCTTTGTGCCTTTGGCGGGACTTGTCCGTCCGCTGCTGCCGGCGC